>NZ_JBIURV010000024.1:0-144553 GCF_044741025.1 Streptomyces sp. NPDC088246 | reverse complement strand
CAGCGTCAGGTCATCGGCGAAGTGCCGGTCGCCGGTGGCGTCGGGCACGTACTTCACACAGACAACGATCCTCAAGCTCACGCCGGCTCTCCTACCTGGGTGCGGTTCGTATCGACGACATTATGGCACTCAGTACCCTCTGTAAAGGAACCCGGTGCCAGAATGGGTATTCCGGTGCTACGTTCCCCGCATGACTGACGCACGCAGACCAGCGAAGAAGCCCCCCATGCGGGAGGTGCTCGCCCAGGCGGCCTTTCAGCTCTTCCTGGAGCGGGGCTTCGAGCGGACCACGGTGGACGACATCGTGGCGCGGGCCGGGGTCGGGCGCCGGTCGTTCTTCCGGTACTTCCCCTCCAAGGAGGACGCGGTCTTCCCGGATCACGAGCGCTGCCTCGCCGACATGACGGCGTTTCTTGCGGAGGCCGGTGACGCGGAGCCGGTCGACGCGGTGTGCGACGCGGCCCGGCTCGTGCTGCGCATGTACTCCGCAAACCCTGAATTCTCCGTCCAGCGCTACCGGCTCACCCGGGAGGTGCCCGGGCTGCGCACCTACGAACTGTCCGTGGTGCGCCGTTACGAACAGACGTTGGCCGGCTATCTCCGTGACCGGTACGGCGAGTCGGGGGACGGTGCGCTGCGGGCCGAGGTGATCGCCGCTTCCGTGGTCGCCGCGCACAACAACGGGCTGCGGACCTGGCTGCGTTCGGGTGGTGAGGGGGACGCGGAGGCCGCGGTGGATCTCGCACTCGGTCTGGTGCGCCAAGTGTGGGGGAGTGCGCCGGCCGGGGGTGCGTCCCCGGCCGCCACCGACGGTGACGTGGTTGTCATGGTTGCCGCCAAGGGGGCCCCGATGTGGCGCGTCGTGCAGCAGATCGAGTCGGTCATCGGCCAGGGCTGACACCGGGGCCGACCTCGGTATGGCACTGAGTGCCTTTACGTTTCGGCACTCGGTGCCCTATGGTGCGGACGCGCCGACGCGCAGGTGTGGCGCATCCGAGCCGAGCGCAGGGGGTCGAAACGTGTCCCAGTCATCAAGTGGCACCGTGCAGACGGTGCATGAGGAAGCCGGCCTGTACTACCACCGGTGCCGCTGGTGCGGCACGGCCTCCTTCCGGAGGCTGCTGTGTCCGGTGTGCGCATCAAGTGATCTGAAGCCCGAACGCAGCGCCGGTCTGGGTGTCGTGGTGAGGTCCGGCGTCGTGCATCGCTACACGGACGCGGCACGCAACGAGTCCCTCGTCCGGCTCCCCGAGGGCTTCGTGTTCCGTTGCCGTGTCGTGGGCGCCGCACCGCACCAGGTGTCGGCCGGCGCGCGGGTGCGCCCGGTTGGCGGCGGTGAGCGGGATACGGGCGAGGTGGTCTTCGAACTCTGCGACCCGCCCGGGCGTGACGACTGGTTCTGAGCCTGCGCGAGATGGCCCTGCGTGTCGCCGGGTGTGCTCGCCGACCGGGCCGCGATGCTCGACTCGCTCTCCGCCGACACGGCCCGGCAGCCGGTAGCCGCACTCGGCTCGGCCGACGCGACGGGCTCGCCTCATGAACCGCCGTGCGCCGCCGCCGTGCTTCCGCGTTCGATCAGCCCGGGCAAAGGAACTTGTACGGTGCGGGCGGCGCCGCCGTCGAGCAGCGAGGTCAGCTCCCGCGCGGCGATCCGCCCGAACGCGATCGTGTCCCGGGACAGCGCGGTCAGCCAGGGGGCCGTCAGCCGGCACAGCGCGGAGTCCTCCCACGACACGACCGAGACATCGTCGGGGACGCAGTGGCCGAGGCCTGCGATGACCGCGGCTCCGGCCGCCGCCATCACATCGTTGTCGTAGATGATCGCGGTCGGCGGGGTGGACTGTTCCAGCACCCGGCGGGTGACGGCCGCTCCCTCCGTGTCGGAGTAGTCCGTGGTCACCGAGTGGGCCTCGGCCAGCCCGCGCCGGTCGGCCTCGATCCGCAGGGAGCGGATGCGCCGGTCGGTGTGGGCGAGCGAGGGCAGACCGGCGATGTGCACGATGCGCCGATGGCCCAGCTCGTGGAGCCGGCCGACGATCGCCGCCATCGCGCCCGCATCGTCCGCGCGTACCTGCGAGAGGCCGGGATGCGGACCGGTGTCGCTGCCGGGCAGTGCGCCGATCACGACCCCCGGCAGCCCGAGTTCGTCCAGCAGGTCGGTCCGGGGGTCGTCGGTCCGCGGATCGACGACCAGTACCCCGTCGACCCGGTGCTCCGCCCACCAGCGCCGGTAGACGGCGCACTCGGCCTCCACGTCCTCCACCACCTGGAAGAGCAGGCCGAGTTGGCGCTCAGCCAGCACCTCCTGGATCCCGGAGATCAACTGGAGGAAGAACGAGTCCACGCCCAGGCTCGCAGCCGGGCGTGCCACGACAAGCCCCACGGTCGCCGACCCCTCGCCCGACAGTGCGCGGGCGGCGGTGCTCGGCCGCCAGCCCAGCTGCTCGGCGACCCGCCGAACGCGGTCCCGGGTGATCTCCGAGACGCCGGGGCGGTCGTTGAGGGCGAAGGACACGGCGCTCTCCGACACTCCGGCACGCTGGGCGATGTCCTTCATGGTCGGCCGTCGCGCAGGTGTGCGCCTGGCCGGCCGAGTCTCTCCGGCCGGCGGCCGCTTCGGTGTCACCCGGTGCTCCTCTTCCTGCGTTGCCCATGGTCCCTGGGAGGCGCGGTGTTCCTCGCCCCCGCGGGCATCGTAAGCCTTCCGAGGGTATTGGTCGACCGGAGTTCGCCGTCGACTAAAGCGCTTGAGTGCAGGTGGCCTAAAGCGCATTAGTCATGCATCGCCGCAGCCTCCTCATACGAACCTGACCTGCAAGGATAGTGAAATGTGAAGTTAAGTTCGAGCAAATGTATTGACTTTGCATCGCGCGCATTGGAAAGTCTGCTGGGCATACGCAGCCGGTGGGCCCACGTCCCGGCTCGCCGTCCGCACGCCTGGTCCGAGCAAAGGAGCCGTTCACCGTGCGTATCTCCCGCAGAGCAGTCGCCGCTGCCGCCGTTCTCGCCACCGTCCTGCCGCTGAGTGCCTGCGGCGGTGGATCCGATGGAGGCTCGTCCGATGCCTCCGGCAAGGTCGAAGGCAAGATCACCTTCCAGACCTGGAACCTGCAGGCGAACTTCAAGGACTACTTCAACGGGGTGATCGCGGACTTTGAGAAGAAGTACCCGGGGACCGAGGTCAAGTGGGTCGACCGGCCTGGCGAGGGCTACGCGGACAAGATCAGTGCCGACGCGGCCGGAGGCACCCTGCCGGACGTCGTGAACGTCTCGCCCGACCTGGTCGCACCGCTGGCCAAGGCCGGGATCGCACTCGACCTCGACAAGGCGGCATCGAAGTACCGCAAGGAGTACCTGCCGGGCGCCTGGCAGAGCCATCAGATTCCGGGCACGGAAGGGACGTACGCCTTCCCCTGGTACCTCAACACCGGACCGCTCTTCTACAACAAGAGCCTCTTCAAGGACGCCGGACTCGACCCCGAGAAGCCGCCGGCCACCTACGACGAGCTCTTCGACTCCGGTCTGAAGCTGGCCGAGAAGAGCAAGGGCAAGATCGCCACACTGGCGAACGTGCCCGCCATCGAGGACTTCGGCCGCTACGGCGGGCAGTTGATGAACAAGGAAGGTACGGGCTTCGCCTTCAATGACGCCAAGGGTGTTGAACTCCTCACGCACTACAAGGAGTTGTACGACGCCAAGGCGCTCGACCCGCAGGCGCTGACCGCTACCCCCGAGTCGTCGGGCCACAAGTTCCTCACCGGGTCCGTGGCGATGAACCCCGGCAGTGCGCTGGATCTGGACCACTTCAAGAAGCAGGCCCCGAGTCTCTACAAGAACATCGGGATCACCGACCAGATCAGCAGCACCGGCAAGGCCAACATGTACGTCATGGGCGTCATGGTGAACGCGCAGACGAAGCAGAAGCCGGCGGCCGTGGCCTTCGCCCACTACGTGACCGACGCGACCCGGCAGGTGGAGTTCGCGAAGCAGGTCGCCATCTTCCCGAGCACCGCCGGGTCCCTCGACGATCCGTACTTCACCAAGGAGGACGGCACTGACGAGACGCGCGTCCGGGTGGCCGCTGCCAAGTCCCTGAAGACGGCCGTCAATTACACACCGGTTCTCTTCAGTGAACAGATGAAGACCGAGCTGCGCAACCAGATCGCCAAGGCGCTGCAGGGCAAGCAGAGCCCCAAGGAAGCTCTTGACAACGCTGTCAAGACCTGTGACCGGCTACTGCAGCAGAGCTGAGCCCCTCGTGAAGACCCTCACTGTGAAGACCCGCGGCGTCAACACGCGCACCGCAGCGACGGCGACAGGGCCGGCTGCCGGCGAGGCGGGACCGGCGGCCCGGAGTGCGCGCTCCGGCGGCCGCCGACCCGCCAACCGGATCAGCCGTCATCTTCCCTTCAGCCCCTGGCTGTTCGCGGCGCCCGGCCTGCTCGTCGTCGGCGCCTTCAGCCTGTTCCCGTTCTTCAGCACCCTGGTCAACGCCTTCACGGACCGTCGGACCCTGATACCAGGGAAGTTCGTCGGCCTGGCGAACTTCCAGGAGCTGATCCACGACGAGATGTTCTGGACCGGACTGCGCAATAGCACGCTGTACGTCGTCGGCGTCGTCCCCGCGCTCGTCATCCTGCCGCTGCTGCTGGCGATGCTCGTCCAGCGCCACATCCCCGGCATCACCTTCTTCCGCTCCGCCTTCTACACCCCCGTCGTCGCTTCCATCGTCGTCGTCGGTCTGATCTGGGTGTGGATGCTCGACGACCGGGGACTCATCAACGCGCTGCTGGAGGCCGTGGGGATCGGCAAGGTCGGCTTCCTCAGTGACCAGTGGCTGCTGCTGTTCAGCGCGATGACGGTAACGGTCTGGAAGGGGCTCGGCTACTACATGATCATTTATCTGGCCGCGCTGGCCAACGTCCCCCGGGAGCTCCACGAAGCCGCCTCCGTGGACGGTGCCGGAGCCGTGCGCCGCTTCTTCACCGTGACCGTCCCCGCTGTCCGCTCCACCATGACCCTGGTCGGAGCGCTGGCGTCGGTCGCCGCCTTCAAGGCCTTCTCCGAGGTCTACCTGATGGCCGGCCCCTCCGGCGGCCCGGCAGGCGAGGACACCACGCTGGTGATGCTCGTCCAGCGCGTCGGTACCGGACTGACCGGGCGGGTCGGCTACGCCTCCGCCATCTCGGTCGTCATCTTCGTCGTGACGGTCGCCCTGATGCTCCTGGTGCTCCGCGCCGACCGCAAGGAGGACGCATGAGCTTCCTGAGCATCACCGATGCCGAAGGCCGCCGCATTTTGGTCTGGCAGCTCCTGCTGCGCTACGCCCTGCTGCTCGCCGTACTCGTGCTGACCGTCGGACCGTTCCTGTGGCAGCTCTCGACGTCGCTCAAGGGGCCCGGCGAGGACATCTTCAGCTCGCCGCCGAAGTTCTTGCCCAGCCATCCGACCCTGGACAACTACACACGGGTCGCGGACACCATCCCGGTCTGGGACTACGCGCTGAACTCCCTCAAGGTGGCCACCGCCAATGTGGTCACCAACTGCGTCGGCTCCGCCCTGGCCGGCTACGCGCTGGCCCGGTTGCGCTACCGCGGGCGCAGGGCTGCCACGCTGGCGTTCATCCTCGCCATGCTCGTACCTGTCGAGGGCATCATCATCGCCCAGTTCACCACCATGCGTGAGCTCGGTCTGAACAACACCCTGATCGGTGTGCTGCTGCCGGGATCCGTCGCGGCGATGAACGTGCTGCTGATGCGCAACGCCTTCCTCAACCTTCCGCACGAGGTGGAGGAAGCGGCCTTCATCGACGGTGCGAACGTCTGGCAGCGCTTCTTCTGGATAGCTCTGCCCTCGGTCAGAGGGACCCTCGCCGTCGTCGCGATCTTCGCGTTCATGGGGGCCTGGGACGACTTCCTGTGGCCGCTGATCGTGCTGAGTGACCCGGCGAACTTCACCCTGACGATCGGGTTGAACTATCTGCACGGCACGTTCGCGAACGACGAACGGCTCGTCGCCGCCGGCACGATCATTGCCGTGCTCCCGCTCATTTTGCTCTTCGCCTGTCTGCAACGCTTCTTCTTCCGGGGGGTCGGCGAAGGCGCCGTCAAGGGCTGACCGATTCGCCGCCACCCGCACCACAGAACCAGGACACCCATACCGTATGAGCAACTCCACGCCGCGCTTCGGAGTCAACTACACGCCCAGCCAGGGCTGGTTCCACCACTGGCTGGACTTCGACCTCGACGCCGTGCGCGCCGACCTGGACTCGATCGCCGCACTCGGGCTCGACCACATCCGGGTCTTCCCGCTCTGGCCGCTTTTCCAGCCCAACCGCACCCTGATCCGGCCGCGCGCCGTCGAACAGCTCGTCCAGCTCGCCGACGCCGCGGCGGAACGCGGCCTCGATGTCAACGTGGACGGACTGCAGGGCCATCTGTCGAGCTTCGACTTCCTGCCGGCCTGGACGCAGACCTGGCACCGGCGCAACATTTTCACCGACCCCGATGTCGTGGCCGGCCAGGCCGAGTACCTGCGTACGCTCGCGGCCGCTCTCGCCGACCGCCCCCACTTCATCGGCATGACGCTGGGCAACGAGATCAACCAGTTCTCCGGCCCCCCGCACCCCGACCCGGATGCCATCACCCCGGAACAGGCGGGCAGTTGGCTGCGCACCTTGCTCGACGCCTGTGAGAAGGGAGCGCCGGGGAAGCTCCATCTGCACGCCGAGTACGACGCCGCCTGGTACCAGGACGACCACGCGTTCACCCCTGCCCACGCGGCCCGGATCGGCGCCCTCACCGCCGTGCACTCCTGGGTCTTCAACGGCACTGCCCAACGGCACGGCCGTACCGGAACTGCCACCGAGCACCACGCCGCGTACTTGATCGAACTGTCCAAGGCATGGGCCACGGAACCGCACCGACCGGTCTGGCTGCAGGAGGTCGGCGCCCCGTCCCCGCTCATTCCCGCCGAGCATGCCGCCGCGTTCACCGAGGCGACCGTCGCGAACGCCCTGGACTGCGAGGACGTGTGGGGCGTCACTTGGTGGTGCTCCCACGATGTGTCCCGCTCCCTGGCCGACTTCCCCGAACTCGAATACAGCCTGGGCCTGTTGACCAACGACCGGCAGGTCAAACCGGCCGGCCGGGCCATCGCCCGGATCGTCGAGGAGCAGCGGGCGAGGGCCGACCGGCCGGCTCCCCGCACCACGGCCCTGGTGGTCGACACCGGTGACGACGAGACCGCGCCCGGCCGTTCGACCTGCGCCCCCGGCGGCACGTTCTTCGAAGCGTTCGCCCGGCTCACCGCAGACGGGGTCCGGCCCACGGCTGTCCTCGCGAGCCAGGCCGGGAACAAGGAACACCTGGACGCCCGCGGGATCACCGACGTCCTCAAGCCCGACGAGGTCCGATGACCGCGCACCCGCACCTGTATCCACACCCGCACCCTCATCCAGCTCGGAGCCACCCTCATGCATGACGACCGCAATCTGGTCGAAGCCCGCCTCAAGCGCGTTCTCGACGAGCGCATCCGGCCGGCCGTCCACCCGGAGTCCGTACCGTTGGACGTCGCCGTCTGGAACGCGCCCGGTGAGCCCGTTCCGGTTGCCGAGGGCCTCGCCGCCCTGACCGAACCGATTGCGGTCGGCGACCGGTGGGGCGCGCCCTGGGGCACCTGCTGGTTCCGGATCTCCGGGACCGTCCCCGAGGCGTGGGCGGGCCGCACCGTCGAGGCGATCCTCGACCTCGGCTTCGACGAGAACATGCCCGGCTTCCAGTGCGAGGGCCTGGTCTACCGGCCCGACGGTACCCCGGTGAAGGGCCTCAACCCGCGCAACCAGTGGGTGCGCATCGGCGCCCCGGTCGCGGGTGGCGAGGACGTGCTGCTGCACATCGAGGCGGCGTCCAACCCGGTCATCCTCGACTACCACCCCTTCCTGCCGACGCAGCTCGGCGACAAGGAGACCGCCGGGAGCGAACCGCAGTACACCCTCGCCCGGATGGACCTCGCGGTCTTCGACGAGAACGTGTGGAACCTCGTCCAGGACCTGGAAGTGCTGGGCGAACTGATGCAGGAGCTGCCCGTCGAGGGGGCCCGCCGCTGGGACGTCCTGCGTGCGATCGGCCGCGCCCTCGACGCGGTCGACCTGCAGGATGTGAACGGCACCGCGGCCGCCGCCCGCGCCGAACTCGCCGCCGTCCTCACCACGCCCGCGGAGCCGACCGCCCACCGCATCAGCGCCGTCGGCCACGCGCACATCGACTCCGCCTGGCTGTGGCCGCTGCGTGAGACGGTTCGCAAGGTCGCCCGTACGACGTCCAACATGACCGCGCTCCTGGAGGACGAGCCCGACTTCGTCTTCGCGATGTCGCAGGCCCAGCAGTTCGCCTGGATCAAGGAGCACCGCCCCGAGGTCTACGCCAAGGTCAAGAAGGCCGTGGCGGATGGGCGGTTCGTGCCGTCCGGCGGCATGTGGGTCGAGTCCGACACGAACATGCCCGGCTCCGAGGCGATGGCCCGTCAGTTCGTGCACGGCAAGCGGTTCTTCCTCGACGAGTTCGGCATCGAGAACGACGAGGCATGGCTGCCCGACACGTTCGGCTTCGCCGCCGGGCTGCCGCAGATCATCAAGGCCGCAGGCTCCAAGTGGCTGCTCACACAGAAGATTTCGTGGAGCCAGACCAACAAGTTCCCGCACCACACCTTCCAGTGGGAGGGCATCGACGGCACGCGGATCTTCACCCACTTTCCGCCTGTCGACACCTACAACTGCTCGATGAAGGGCAGTGAGATCGCCCACGCGGCGAAGAACTTCAAGGACAAGGGCGTCGCCCGGCACTCCCTTGCGCCGACCGGCTGGGGGGACGGCGGGGGTGGCACCACCCGAGAGATGATCGCGAAGGCCGCCAGGATGCGCAGCCTCGAAGGCTCGGCGACCGTGACCTGGGAGACGCCCACCGACTTCTTCACCAAGGCGGAGGCGGAGTACCCGAATGCGCCGGTATGGGTCGGCGAGCTCTACCTGGAGCTGCACCGCGCCACTCTGACCAGCCAGGCGAAGACCAAGCAGGGCAACCGCCGCAGCGAACATCTGCTGCGCGAGGCCGAGCTGTGGGCCGCCACCGCCGCCGTACGGACCGGTTTCCCCTATCCGTACGAGCAGTTGGACCGGATCTGGAAGACGGTCCTGCTGCACCAATTCCACGACATCCTGCCCGGCTCGTCGATCGCCTGGGTGCACCGCGAGGCCGAGAAGACGTACGCGGCCGTCGCAGAGGAGCTGAACGGCATCGTGGACACCGCGATGCGCGCCCTGGCGAAAGAGACCCCGTCGGGGAAGACGCTTGTCTTCAACTCTGCGCCGCACACCCGCGGAGGGGTTCCGGCCGGTGGCGCCGCGGCCGTCACCGTCGGCAGCGGCGGGCGGCTCGCACCGCGCGAGGACGGCGGATACGTACTCGACAACGATCTGCTCCAGGTGGAGATCGACAGCCGTGGTCTGGTGGTGTCCGCGTACGACATCGGTGCCGAGCGCGAGGCCGTGGCGCCCGGCCAGGCCGCGAACCTGCTGCAGATCCACCCCGACTTCCCGAACATGTGGGACGCGTGGGACGTCGACGCGTTCTACCGCAACACCGTCACCGACCTGACGGACCTCGATGAGCTCACCCCCGTCGAGGAGGGGGGCATGGTCGGCGTACGCATCGTTCGCAGCTTCGGCGACTCGAGGGTCACCCAGCAGCTGACGCTCTCCCCGGGTGCCAAGCGGCTCGACATCGACACCGAGGTCGAGTGGCACGAGACGGAGAAGTTCCTCAAGGCGGCGTTCCCGCTGGACATCCACGCCGAGCGGTATGCCTCCGAGACGCAGTTCGGGCACTTCTACCGGGCCACCCACACCAACACCAGCTGGGAGGCCGCCAAGTTCGAGGCCTGCAACCACCGCTTCGTCCACCTGGAGGAGCCGGGCTGGGGCGTTGCGCTCGTCAACGATTCGACGTACGGCCATGACGTCACCCGGTCCGTCCGCGACTGCGATGCCGGGACGACCACCACCGTCCGGGTGTCGCTGCTGCGCGCCCCGCGCTTCCCCGACCCGGAAACGGACCAGGGCGTGCACCGCTTCCGGCACGCGCTCGCGCCGGGTGCGGCGATCGGCGACGCGGTCCGCGAGGGCTTCCGGATCAACCTGCCGGAGCGCCGGGTCGTCGGTGAACGCGCGGTGGCTCCGCTGGTGACCGTCGACAACGACGCGGTCGTCGTCAGCGCCGTCAAGCTGGCGGACGACGCGAGCGGCGATGTCGTCGTACGGCTCTACGAGTCGACGGGGGGCCGTGCCAGGGTCCGGCTCGGTACCGGGTTCGAACCAGTCGGCATGACAGTGACCGACCTGCTGGAGCGGCCGCTCGCCGTGGGGAACGTGCCGGTGCGGGTGGACGGCGGCGTACAGCTGTCGCTGCGCCCGTTCGAGCTGGTCACGGTGCGTCTGACGCGCGGCTGAGCGGAGCCGGGCCCGCCCCTCGGGGGGCGGGCCAACTTCGATCAGTAGCAGGGTATTCGGTGCCGTCCGCCCGTCCGCCCGTCCGTCCGTCCGCCCGTCCGCCCGATCGCGGTCGATGCCTTTCCGTTATCGATCGTCGGCAAAAATCGTCCGCTAGGGGAAACACCCTTGCCTCGCAGGCTGTATGCGAAATCCGGTCTGCGATATTCCTTGAGGTGGATCGCGAGGGGCGACGGGCGATCGATAGCGTGTTCGGCGATCAGGTGAACGAGCCAGGCAGGCCGAACTTCCCAGATTCTCCCAAGGGCCCGATTGTGAGCCTTGATCGGTTCGCTTGATACGTACAAACAGCAAGGTGACGCGCGATGTTCACGACCCGGCCCACCCTCCAGGGCACCTTCGGCATGGTGTCCTCCACCCACTGGCTCGCCTCGCAGTCCGCGATGGCCGTCCTGGAGGACGGCGGCAACGCCTACGACGCCGCCGTCGCGGCCGGATTCGTCCTGCATGTCGTCGAACCGCACCTCAACGGCCCGGCCGGTGAAGTGCCGATGATCCTGGCGCCGAAGGACGGCGAGGTGCAGGTGCTGTGCGGCCAGGGCCCGGCCCCCGCCGGTGCCACCGTCGCCCACTACCGCTCCCTCGGCCTCGACCTGGTCCCCGGTACCGGACCGCTCGCCGCAGCCGTGCCGGGCGCGTTCGACGCCTGGATGATGCTGCTGCGCGACCACGGCACCAAGACCGTCGCCGAGGTGCTTCGATACGCGATCGGGTACGCGGAGGACGGCCACGCGCCCGTCGAGCGGATCGGCCAGACCGTCGAGACCGTCCGCGAACTCTTCGAGACCCAGTGGCAGTCCTCCGCCGACGTCTACCTGTCCGGCGGCAAGTCACCGAAGCCGGGCGAGCTGTTCCGCAACCCCGCACTCGCCGCCACCTGGCGCCGGCTGATCGCCGAGGCGGAGGAGACCGGCGGCGAGGACCGCATCGCCCGGATCGACGCCGCACGGAAGATCTGGAGCGAGGGCTTCATCGCCGAGGCCCTGGTGCGCCAGGCAGCCCGCCCCACCATGGACACCAGCGGCACCCGCCACACCGGTACCCTCACCGCCGCCGACCTGGCCGGCTGGTCCGCGTCCTACGAGGCGCCCGCCACGTACGACTGGAACGGCTGGACGCTCGCCAAGGCGGCCGGCTGGAGCCAGGGCCCCGCCTTCCTCCAGCAGCTCGCCCTGCTCCCGCCCGAGCTTCCGCAGTACGGCTCCGCCGACTACGTCCACCTGCTCATCGAGGGCTGCAAGCTCGCCATGGCCGACCGCGAGGCCTGGTACGGCGACGCCGCCGACATACCTCTGGACACGCTGCTCTCGGAGCCGTACAACGCCGAGCGCCGCGCCCTCATCACCGACGAGGCCTCGCGCGAACTGCGCCCCGGCAGCCCGGACGGCCGCGCCCCCGTCCTCAGCGAGCACGCGCACGCCGTCGCCTCCGACGAGGCCGGGTTCGATGCCATGGGCATCCCGGCGGCGGGCGTCGGCGAGCCGACCGTCGCCAAGGACGGCGCGACCCGTGGCGACACATGTCACCTCGACATCGTCGACCGCTGGGGCAACATGATCTCGGCCACCCCCAGCGGTGGCTGGCTCCAGTCCAACCCGGTCGTGCCGGAGCTCGGCTTCCCGCTCGGCACCCGGCTCCAGATGGCCTGGCTCGACGAGGGCCTGCCGAACTCCCTCACCCCCGGCCGCCGCCCCCGCACCACCCTCACCCCGTCCCTCGCCCTGCGCGACGGGGTCCCGGTCATGGCGTTCGGCACGCCCGGCGGCGACCAGCAGGACCAGTGGCAGGTCCACTTCTTCCTCGCCGTCGCGCTGCGCGCCGAGGTCCGCGGCGGCCTCGACCTCCAGGGCGCCATCGATGCCCCGAACTGGCACAACGACAGCTTCCCCGGCTCCTTCTTCCCGCGCGGGATGCGCCCCGGCAGTGTCACCGTCGAGGAGCGCATGGACCCGGAGGTCGTCGAGGAGCTGCGCCGCCGCGGCCACGACGTCACCGTCGGCGACCCGTGGTCCGAGGGTCGGATGTGCGCCGTGGCCCGCGACCCGGAGACCGGAGTGCTGTCGGCGGCCGCGAACCCGCGCGGCATGCAGGGGTACGCCGTCGGACGCTGACCGGCCACCTCCCCGTCATGACCAGGTCGTCGGCTCCGCGGTGGACCGTGCTTAGCTGGGGTCATGATCGATGAATTCCTTGCCGGAGACCTGACCGAGGTCGAGGCGGCGGTCCGTGCAGCGGCCGCCGCCGAGATCATGCCGCGCTACCGGCAGCTCGCCGCGCACGAGATCGTCGAGAAGAGCGGCCCGCACGACCTGGTCACCACCGCCGACCGCCTCGCCGAGGAACACCTCACCGCGTCCCTGACCAGGCTCCTGCCCGGCTCGGTCGTCGTCGGCGAGGAGGCGGTCCATGCCGATCCGAAGGTGTACGACGCCCTGGGCGGCGACGCACCGGTGTGGGTCGTCGACCCGGTCGACGGCACCCGCCAGTTCGTCCGCGGCGAACCGGGCTTCTGCACCCTGGTCGCCCTCGCCCACCGCGGCGAAATCCTGGCCTCCTGGACGTATGCCGCGGCCCTGGACGAGATGGCGATCGCCGTCCGCGGCCGCGGTGCCACGCTCGACGGCAAGCCGATACACTCCGGCTCGCCCGCACCCGGGGCTGTTCTGCGGGTGGCGATGTCGCACCCCGACTACACCACCGAGGCCCAGAAGCGCGCCCTCCTGGGTCTGCGCACCGAGGGCATCGACGCCCGCCCCTGTGGTTCCGCGGGTCTCGAATACCTCGCCGTCGCCCGCGGCGACCAGGACGCGGTCGCCTTCAACTGGGAGTACGCCTGGGACCACGCGGCAGGCCTGCTCCTGGTCACCGAGGCGGGCGGCGCCCAGGCCACGCTCTCCGGCGCCCCGTTCCGCATCACCGGCGGCAACGCCCTGCCGTTCACGGCGGCCCGTGACGAGGCGACCGTCGAACGTATCCTTCAGGCGCTCCGCGGCGAAGCCTGACCGACCGCCGCCTCGCCATTGCCGTGCTTGACCAGGCAGAACGGATGCCCGGCCGGGTCTGCGTAGATCCGCCACGGGCGCCCCGTCCCGGCTCCGTCGTCGAGGACCACCGCACCGGCCGCCACTGCCTGTGTCTGCGCCGCGTCCAGATCCGGGACGCCGAAGTCCAGATGGAACTGCTGCGGGTGCGTCGGGTCCCCCCACCGCGGCGGCCGGTGGTCCGCCACCCGCTGGAACGCGAGGACCGGCCCGGCTTCCGTGTGGAGCGTCGCCCAGCCGTCGCCGAGCGCCCATCGCCGGTCCGGCCGGTCGACCTCCCCGCCGAGCAGGCAGTGGTAGAACCTGGCGAGGCGTGCGGGATCGGCGCAGTCGAGTACCACGCACTGGAATTCGGCGATCATGAGTGGCTCCCGGGTTCTCCGGCGCTCGTCGCCAGCACCGATCGGACGTCCCGCACCAGCTCCGCAGCCCTCTGCACCGCCGCCGCGTCCAGCCCCCGCAGCGCCTCGCCGACCCGTTCGGCGAAGTCCGCGGGGGTGTCCGGCAGGGCGGCCGCAGCGGCCAGCGCGCCCTTCTCGTTCAGACACCAGGTGCGGTGGTGGGCGTGGAGCGACTGGGTGAGGATGCCGAATGCCCGCGACAGGCACAGGGCGACATGGAGCGGGTCCCCGGCAGGGGCCGACTTGCGGGCGGCCGCAACCGAGAATTCCGCCTCCCACGCGGCTTCGACGAGCGCGGTGCGCAGTGGCTCCGGATAGGTCCGGGTCTTCTGCTGAAGCACTGTCAATTCGTTTCGGGGGTCGGCGAGCACGCGCCCGAGCGCGACCTCCCCGGGATAGGCGGGGGACCAGAAGCCGAGCGGATGCCCCGGTTGCACGCCCACTTCGAAGCGGCCTTCGAGGCAGTCGGACCAGACCGCCTCCACCCGGTCCAGATCGCGCAGGATCCAGTCCACCGGGGCGCCGTCCACCCGCAGCCAGGCCCCGCCGTCGACCCAGGGCCCCCAGCCACCGGGACCTGCGACTTCTGCCGGGGAGCCCTGTACTTCGGACGCCAACGCGGTCAGTGCGGCCAGGTCAGGAGTGCCGCGGTAGTACACGCCCAGATCCCAGTCGGAGTCCGGGCGATGCGTGCCGCGGGCCCGGCTGCCGCCCAGGGCGACGGCCCGGATGCCGGGCAGCGCGGCGAGCCGGGAGGCCATGTCCGCGATACGGACGGGCATGACAGAGCCGGGATGTGCCACGGGCGAGGCGTGAGAATTCGACGTGTTCATCGAGCGGCGACCCTACCCGCGACCGAGTTGTCGGCGCCTCGGAATATCCTGGGTGTCCTGGCCGTCGGCTGACGAAGGAGTCCGAAGGTGCCGTCGATGCTTGATGCTGTCGTCGTGGGGGCGGGGCCCAACGGACTGACCGCCGCGGCCGAACTGGCCCGCCGTGGCTTCGCCGTGGAGGTCTTCGAGGCGGCCGAGACCGTCGGAGGCGGTGCCCGTACCGAAGAGCTCACCCTCCCCGGCTTCCGCCACGACCCCTGTTCCGCCGTTCATCCGCTGGGCATCGGCTCGCCCGCGTTCAACGCGATGCCGCTGTCCCGGCACGGCCTGGAGTGGCTCCAGCCCGAGCTGGCGCTCGCCCACCCGTTCCCGGACGGGTCGGCCGCCGTGCTCACCGGGTCGGTGGGGGAGAGCGCCATGTCGCTCGGCGCCGAGGACGCTGGGGCGTACCGCAGGCTCGTCGCCCCGTACCTGGGGCACTGGGACACCCTCGCCCAGGACTTTCTGCGCACTCCGTGGGACGGGCTGCCCCATGACCCGTACCGCTGGGTGCGATTCGGTCTCCACGCGCTCCAGCCTGCGACACTGCTCTCCCGCCGCTTCCGCGGTGCGAAGGCGCGCGGTCTGTTCGCCGGGCTCGGCGCCCATGCCATAGCGCCCGTCAGCGGCCTGGGTACCGGCGGGGTCGCCCTGCTCTTCGCCATCGCCGCGCACGAGATGGGCTGGCCGGTGCCGCGCGGCGGATCGCAGGCCATCTCCGACGCCCTTGCCTCGTACATACGCGAACAGGGCGGCACGATCCGTACCGGCACGGAGGTCAAGCGCCTGGACGAGCTCCCGCCCGCCCGCGCCTACATCTTCGACACCTCGCCGACCGCCCTCGCCCGCATTGCGGGGCTGGGCCAGGCCTACAGCGGCTATCGGTACGGGGCATCCTGCTTCAAGATCGATTACGCGCTCTCGGGCCCCGTCCCCTGGACCGCGAAGGAGGCCCGCCGCGCCGGAACGGTCCACATCGGCCCCACGGCCGGCGAGATCAACTCCGCGCTGAGCGCCGCGGTGGCGGGCCGCGACCCGAGCGTGCCGTTCCTGATCACCGCACAGCCCAGCCTGGTCGATCCGTCCCGTGCGCCCGAGGGCCGGCACGTCTTCTGGGCGTACGGACATGTCCCGGCGGGCTGGGAGGGCGACGCCACCGATGTCATCGAGCGGCAGCTGGAGCGCTTCGCCCCGGGCTTCCGCGACCTGGTGCTCGCCCGAGCGGTCGCGGGGCCGCCCCAACTCGCGGCGCGCAACGCCAACTACGTCGGTGGCGACATCGCGTGCGGCGCGTTCTCCGGCCTCCAGACGGTGATACGGCCCAAGCTCGCGCGGGTTCCGTATGCGACGGCGCATCCGGCGGTGTTCATCTGCTCCTCGGCCACTCCGCCCGGCCCGGGCGTGCACGGCATGTCCGGTCACCATGCGGCGAAGGCCGTCTGGCGGCGGCTCCGGACGGCCTGAGCGCCGGCGCGCGGCACCGGGGCCCGTAGCCTCTCAGGCCGGCTCGGCTGTCTGCGCCGAGCGGACACCCTGGGCAGTTCGGCCTTGTTCGAGTCCGGCACATGGAGGTGAAGAAGACCCGCCCGGTGCTGCCCCGGCGTACCGCCGTGAGGCGCGTCAGGACCTGCGCGCCCTGCGCGACTCCGGTCGTCACCCAGGACATCGACTCCTCGCCGGCCTCGGCAGGCGCCCCTCGGGCTTCACCGACTTGTACGTGACCGTCGCTCCGCCGTTGTTGCCGGACGTCGAGAGGCCGTCGGCGCAGGCGTCGACCGTCGCGCGGCCGTCTGCGACGGTCTGCTGGGCGCCGTCGCCCTCCTGAGACGAGAGGCTGACGGTCACGGCTGGGCCGGCGAGGCGGGCTTGGGAGAGGCCCTACGGCGTGCCGGCCGGCGGGGCCGTGGTGGGAGCGTCGGCGCTGCAGGTGGCGCGGCCGAAGGGGCCCTCGGCGACAGAGCGGGAGACCAGCGGGCCGTGGACGGTCGGTGCGCACTCGGCGCGACCGCCCTTCTCGTCGAGGATGATCTGCATCGTGGGCGGCAGTCCGCGGGGGAGTTGCCGGAGGCGGAGTAGACGACCCCGTAGGTGGGAACCGCCTTGTCCTTCCTTGTCCTTCGGCTTGTCTCGGTCTCCTTCGACACCGGCGGCCACAGCGAGCGCGGCGGGCGTCTGCTGCCCTCCGCGCTCCCCTGGGCCAAGAAGGTCGCGCTGCCCGATTCAAGCCTGAACGGAGTCACGGCCGTCCGGAACACCGAGGCCCTCCGGAGCGCCAAAGGCCGTCCGGCCGACAGGCACACGGCATCATGGCCGCATGCGCACACCCGAGGCCGTCACCGTCACCCTGGTACGCGGTGACATCACCCGGCAGTCCGCCGATGTCATCGTCAACGCGGCGAACTCCTCCCTGCTCGGCGGCGGTGGGGTCGACGGGGCGATCCACCGGCGCGGCGGCCCGGAGATCCTCGCCGCGTGCCGGGAGCTGCGCGCCTCGCAGTACGGAAAGGGGCTGCGCACCGGCCGGGCCGTCGCCACGACCGCCGGAAGGCTCGATGCCCGGTGGGTGGTTCACACCGTGGGCCCGGTGTATGGGATTTCCGGCAGTGATCCGTCCCTGCTGGCGTCCTGCTACCGCGAGTCCTTGCGCGTCGCCGACGAGCTCGGAGCACGGACGATCGCCTTCCCGGCCATCTCCACCGGTGCGTACGGGTGGCCGCTGGAGGATGCCGCGCGTATCGCCGTGGAGGCGGTGCGGGGGGCTGACACGGCTGTCGAGGAGGTGAGGTTCGTCCTCTTCGACGATCGGGCCTACGAGGCGTTCGCCGCGCAGGTCGGCTGACATGTATACGCTGCTGAAGCAATTGCTCGGCCTGAGTCCCCGCCCGAGGTAGCCGGTGCAGCACGACCCGGCACTGAGGTGTCGTGCTGCACGGCATGACTCGCCGCTTGTCGTTCGTGTGAGTGGCGCACGTGAGGGTGAGGTCACTGGTGCAGGACAGCATCCACCAGCGACATGATCCCGATGACGGCGCACGTGGAGTGCGTGGCGGTCCTGGAGCCGGCTGCAAAGGGCGCCTGACCCGCGGTTTTTGTGCGTGCGCATTATGCGTGGTGTGGGTGTTACGGGTGAAATCTTGACGCTGAGGTGATGCTCGTGTCGCTTGTTCTGATGGGTCGTCATTCCGCTGGTCGTGCAGTTCATGCGTAGTGGAGTGATCGATTTTCGAGGTGGATCCGCTGCGGCGAGGGTGTGTAGCACGGCCCTGCGGCCGACAGGCGAGGTCGGCGGCCAGGGCCAGCGGGACGTCCGCGGCAACGGCACGGCCGCCAGGGCCTACCGCGGCCGGGCCGTATCGACCTGGCCCGCCGCCAGCGCATCATAGAGCCCACCGTGCCCGCAACGGTCCTCGCCCACCACGCCACGCCTTGTTGCGGCTCCTCGACGAAGGCGCTGCCATCGGGCGGGCGATGCCGATACCGGCGGGAGAGTTCGGCAGCCAGGAAACGACCGTCGCGAGCAGCCTCGATGTGTGCATCGCCTTTCGACCGTACCAACATTCATCACGGCAGCAATATGTCAGTAAGTTCCCTCATTGCATGTATGGGCGGGAAACTGGCGGACGCTCCGATGTGAGTAAATTGTGCCCATCTCCCTTCAGCGCGTTCACTCTGCACGCAAGTTGATAGCGTGCATGGAGCGAAGGCGTCCACGTGGGCGACCGACGTACGGGGTACCCGCCGACGGGGGCGGCGGCGCGGCTGACGGTGACCTGGTCGTGCACGACGACGAACTGGTGAAGATGGGCAACACGGCGTACGAACTGCGTCAGAAGTTTGGCACGGACAGCGACTTCGCCCGCCCCAGTACGTTCACCGCGTCGATCGACCTGTTCAACGACGGTCTCGACATGGGTTCCGCGCTGACCGAGCTGCAGGATGCGTGGAACACCCAGACCGCGACGTTGAAGGAGGCGTGCGCGCACATCTCGAATCACTTCGACTTCACGCGCGCACAACACTCCAAGGACGAGGTCTATATCAATACGGGGATGAGGAACGCCGGCGGCGACCTGATGTCCGTGTCGAAGATCAACGACTACATCAATCAGCTTCGCAGAACGATCAGTGACTGAAAGCTATGGGGGCCGGGCGGCGGATGACAGCGGAAACGATGACAGCGCAGGAACTCACCGATCTGCGTCTGGGTACGTTGGACACCGCGGTGTCCGACTGGGAAAAGATGCACACGAAGCTCGAGACGCCGGCCACCGGGGAGGGCGGTGGTACGAGCGCCAGAGGTCTTCGGACGCAGGCGGACGCCGCCGACTGGAAGGGGGCAATGCCACCATCTCCAAGGAGTTCGTCACCAAGATCGCTGTCGAGTTCCAAGACGTGGCCGCCCAGGCGAAGAGCGTGCTCGGCATCCTGCGCGACGCCAGCGCTGCCTTCAAGAAGCACAAGGCGGCAGCTCCATTGCGGGGCCACCGAGAAGGTAATGGGGGAGACGACGCCGACGGGCCGACCGAGGAATCCTGACGCTCGCCCGATGCCGTTTCTGATGCGGCTTCAGGAGCGTAATGCGGGTCCTCGGGCCGTCCCTGCGAGCGGTGTCAGGATGTTGTGCTGCTCACCGAGCGGGTCAGGCCCCGGAGGTGGTGTCCGTCGGAAGCGTCGGAAGTGGAGGCCCTGGAAGGTCCTGAGGGGGACGCCGTGCGGACGGCAAGGCCGAGGGCAAACTTGTCGACAGCCTGGACCGCCTCGCACGGCAACCCGCGGGGGCAGCCATCGAGCGGTGTACCGCACGTTCGCTTCCCCGCCCGACTCCGCTCATTTTCAACGTTGTCACAGTGCGGTGGGCTGGCGATGGACGATTCGCGACGCCGCTGGCGCTCAGTGGCCGCGCAGTCTTGCTGTCTTACGAGGCCCCAGAGAACCACCTGCGCGTTCGTGCGCGTCCTGCCCTGGGGTGCGATCAGCCACCTACGACCGGGGAGGAACCGTGGAGCAGCCGAAGCCGGCGCTCGTCGAGCGCATCGTCGACCGGAGGCGGGGCGGCGGTGATCCCCGTGCTCTGGTCGGCGAGATGCGGCGTTCGGTCCTTCTGGTACCGGTGGTTGACGGATGCCTCTGGTCGGTGCGTTCGGGCGGTGTGCGGTGGATCTGCGGAGCGAGGCGGCCCGGCGCGCGTACCTCGAGGGCGGTTCGGTCGAAGACGCACTTCGCGCGTCTCAGGAGGCACATGCCGCGGCGCTTAGGGAATGGGGCAGTCCAGAGGCACTCGCCCATGCCCACGCGGAGTTCGGAACGGATATGCAGAAGGCGTTCGGCGACCGGTCGGTGATGTCGTTCACGACGGACCCGGAGGTCGCGAAGGTCTTCGCCCGTGGTGGGCCTGTCTAACGTGCCATGATCAATCCGAGCGAAGGGTTCTGGCAGACCCTGCCCGGAGCAGGCGAGAGCGAAGTTCTGATCCCCCACATGATCAAGGTGGAACCGTGGGCAGGCTGACAGTGAGATTTCGCAAGTGGGACACGCGGTACTTTCCGGCAGGAGAACTGGTCAGGGCTGACGAGCCGATCGCCGGCTTCGACGAGCTGGAGGACCGCCTGCTCGCCGACCACCCTCGGATGCGCCGCATCCTGATTCGTCTACGTCCTGGCTGGCCGCTGCTCCGCTACTACCTGCACTGGAGCGATGGAACGGACCTGACGTCCCTCGACAGGCGGGTCGCTGCCGGGACAGCGACCGAAGAGGACTTCGCCGGGGCCGTTGTCGGAGAGCCTCACAGCATCTCGCACCCAGCCTGCGGTGCAGAGTTCCGCGTGATCGAATGGGACGTTGCCGCTCCCTTGTTCTCCAACGGAGTCGAGCGCTCACGCGCCCACTCGTACCGCAACGAGTGCCCGGTCTGCGGGGGCCGTTTCACCGGCAACGTGCTGGAGTTCATCACACCCGAAACGTCGTAAGGCGCGTTCAGGCCGGGGCCAGTACGGAGCCTCAGCGGGCGGGCGTCGCCTTCGCACAGGCGGACGGTGCCAGTGCCGCCTGCAACGGATGGTTCGACATAGGCGGCATCGACCATGAGACTGAGCTTCGATGACGGCTGGCGCGCGACGGTGACGGAGGATCCGCTGCACCTCACCCCCCGCTTCGCGGGCACCTCCGTCCGCACCGCGCCCGACGCGGACATGAGGGAACGGGACAAGTTCCTCGTGGACACGGTCGGGAGCCAGGAATGGCTGGGGACACCCCTGACGTCCTCCGGTTCGCCCCGGCCGGCCGGCAGCTGGTCGGTGCCGAGTTCCAGGTGCCGGAGGTGTCCGCTTCACCTGGGACGGCCTCACCCTGTGCGAGCAGACGAGCCATGGGCCGGGCGCCCCGCACGCAGTCGTCCTGACCTGGGACCACCGGGACGTCGTGCCCCTGGCCCAGACCGAGCGCATCCTGACGGCCGACAGCGGTCAGGAGGAGATCGACCGCCGGTTCTTCGCCGTCGCCACCGACTTGGTCGGCACGCCGACCGAGCTCATCGACGAGTCGGGCGACATCGCCTGGCGCAGCCGGAGCACGCTCTGGGGCACCACCGTCTGGGCCCGGGACAGCAGCGCCTACACCCCACTGCGCTTCCCCGGCCAGTACTACGACCCCGAAACCGGCCTCCACTACAACTGCTTCCGCCGCTACGACCCCGAGACCGGCCGCTACACATCCCCGGACCCGCTGGGCCTGGCTCCCGCGCCGAATCCCGTCGGCTACGTGGACAACCCGTACGCGGGGTGCGACCCGCTGGGCCTGATGCCGTACACAAAGGAGGAGAAGGCCCAGCAGGCCAGGGAAAAGGCCGTCAAGACCGCGGACGAGGTCATCGAGCGGGCGCAGAGTGGCCGGATGCGGAAGGACGGCGATTACCACGCGGACACCAGGCACGCGTTCAGCGACGAACGGGTCGTGGAGATCCTGAAGAGCCCGGACGCGGTGTACCACTCCTCGGCCGGCAGCGGAAACCTGACCTTCCGCCAAGGCGAGGACGTCGTGGTCGTCCGGGGCCAAAAAGACGGAGCGGGCAACGTCCTCACCGCGTACGGCCCCTCGGGCATGAAGGGCCCGTCCGGGGCGGAGGCGCTTGGCGGTCTACCCACCGATCCCGGCGGGCCGATCACCCACGCGGACGTCGTGGAGGGCAGGATTCCGGGCAAGAAGGGCTACATGGCTCCGGCGGAGCAGATCGAATGAGGCGGCAGGGCATGAAGATCACCATCGGCAGCGACTGGACCGCGACGGTGACGGGCGTACCCCTGAGCGTCACCCCGCGCTTCGACTTCTCGAGTCCCGGTGTGCGCCTAGCGCCCTACGCGGACCGGGAGGAGCGTGAGCGCTTCCTCCTGGACACCTTCGGCAGCCAGGAGTGGCTGTGGGACACCCCGGACACGCTCGGGTTCGACCGGGCCGGCCGGGAGCTGATCGGCGCCGAGTTCGAGCTGCCCTACGAGTCCGCCTCCGCCGAGGACTGCGCCCGCCTCCCCTCCATACCCCCCGTCCTCCCCGGCGGGCTGCGCGCGGACGAAGAGCGGAACTGCCGCCTTGAGGTGACCTCGGTGCTGTGCCGTGCGCCCGGGGACGCCGTGCTGACCTGTCTGCGCGACCTCGACGTCCTTGACGAACCGCTGGAGGCCCGCATCGGCATCGCCCCGGACGTGGCGCTTCTGGTCCAGCACGGCTCCATCGTCGGCTGGAGCCTGACCGATCCCGCGCGCTATCTGACCACCGGTTACGCCGTCCCCGACCCCGCCCCGCCGTCCTCGGCCACCCGTCGGCTGCTCAGCGCATGCCTGGACCTGATCACTGATCCGCTGCTCGAAGAGGTGCGGGACCGTGAGCCGGCCGCCCTGGCCCGGCTCCGGACGGTCCACCAGGCCCTGCAGGCCCAGCGCGAGGACCAGCACCGCGCCGACGCGCTGCTCGCGCTCATCGCCAACTTGGTGGAGGACTACAGGAACTGGTAACGGTCAGCCGAAGAAGCTGAGGCCCGCTCCAACGCCAGCCGCGCGTAGGAGGCGAGGCCCGCGCCAATGCTTCCCGAGGCGGCGAACGCGGCATCCGCCTTCACCAGCGCCTGCCAGGGCGCCCGCTGCTCCTGAGCCAGCTCCCGCAGCGTCGAGCGGAGGAGCTCGTCCAGGGCGAGCGGCGTTGCGTCGAAGCGCTCCGCCAAGCGCTCTGCCACACCGGAAAGTTCGGGACCCTTGACCGTGAGAGCGACGAAACCGCCCCGCCGCCGGGCCGCCTGGAGGCAAACTGCCCGGACCCGTCGGGGATCGCGGCCGAGCGCCAGTTCGCTCTGCGCGCCCTCGATCAGCGTCCGAGTACTGGCCAGCGCGGACACCGTCTGCTCGGTGTGCCAGGTGACGGCATCCCGCGCGCGCGGCAGGAAACGCTTGCCCTGCTGGTCGTAGGCGAGCGGGAAGCCGGCCCGGTCCAGGGCCTCTTCCAACTCCACGTACGTGGTGTCGGCGAGCACCGCCGGCGCGGGGAAACGGGCACGGACCCGGGCCGGCAGGTCGTCGGTGCCGATCCCGGTGTCGGGCCGCACCCCTGCGGCGGCCTGCGAGATGCGCAGCGCCTGGACCAGATCCAGGCCCAGCGGGTAGAACTCCAGTCGCGGAGAGACACCGACGCCCCGTGCCGGGGAACGCACGCAGCCTGTGCTGTTACCTGTGCGCGTAGGGCAGCAGGGCCATCTCGCGGGCGTTCCTGATCGCCCGGGCAAGCTGTCGCTGCTGCTGTGCGGTGACCCGGGTCACGCGACGGCTGCGGATCTTGCCGCGGTCGGAGACGAACTTCCGCAGCAGATCGGTGTCCTTGTAATCGATGTAGGTGATCCCGGCCGTGTCCAGCGGATTGGGGCGGGACTTCAGCGGCTTGTGGGGATCGTTGCGTCGTGCCATGCGAATTCCTTGGGTGTGAGCCTCGGGTGCGCTCGGGTGCGAGCGGTCGTGGAGCCGCGTGCGGGCGCACGGTAGTCAGGAAACCGGGTCGAGGAGCGAGTCGAAGGGATCAGGGAGCTGTTTCCACGCCTCGGGTCCTGCCGCGTACTCGGTGTCGGTGAGCAGACAGGATTCGAGGAGCCGGACCAGCCCGTCGCGGTCGAGGCCGGGGGAGGTGAAGACGAGGTGCTGGCAGCAGTCGCCGTGCTCGGGATGCCAGTCGAGCGCGGCGGCCGCCCTGCGGATGGGAGGCACCATCTCCCATGCCGCGTCCGGCAGGGAGGCCAGCCACGGGCCCGCGCTCTCCACGCAGAGCGCACCGCCGGCCGCGTGCCAGGCCAGCAGGGTGTCGGGGCGGTCGGCGAGCCAGAACCGGCCGCGGCTGCGCGCGGCCACGCAGCACAGGTCTTCCAGCGCCTTGTAGAGCCGTCCGGGATGGAAGGGGCGGCGGCGGTGCCAGACGAGCGTGGCGACCCCGGACTCGTCCGCCTCCTGCGGCAGCAGCGCACAAGCGGGGTGCTGGGCCGCAGCCGCCGTTTCCACGTCGAAGCCGGCGAAGGCCAGCTGGGCGAGTTCGCCGGAATGGGCGGGCACCTGACGTGCCGTCGGGTGGAGCTGGGTGAGCAGCGCGCAGTCCTCGTCGTCGGCCGCTTCGCCGTCCACGAGAGCGAGCACGGGTGCGTACTCCAGCTGTCGCGCCCAGGTGTCTCCCACGGTTCGCCGGTCCGTGGCGGCCGCAGCGAGACCCACCTCGGCCAGGTCGTCGCCGTTGGCGAGGCAGGGCAGCACGAGCGCGGGGTCGACGGCGGTCATCACATTGGTGAGTTCGAGCACGTGACCGCCGTGCGCGACGACGACCTCGGCCATCGTTCTCGGCTCGACCGAGTCCCACAGCTCGACGATCGCAAGCCGGGTCAGGCCGCTGCCGGCCAGCCGTTCCAGTTCGGGGACCAGGTCCTCGCGCAGCGCACAGCAGGCGCAGTCGTTGACGAGCGGCGCGTCGCCATGGGACAGCTCACCCGACGCGTCCCGTACGAGGCGCCGCACGGTTCCCTCGGCGGCGGTGGCCAGATCGTGGTGGAGTGCGACGCTGCCGGGGACGGTGCGCAGCAGTCGCTCCACGACCTCCTTGCGGGCGTCGGAGTGCAGCCCGCCGACGATCACGACGGGCAACCGGGCCTGCTTGGGCATCAGTTGGTCCCGCGTCGGCCGTAGCGGCGCTCGAACCGCTCGACGCGTCCGGCGGTGTCCAGAACGCGGGCGGTGCCCGTGTAGAAGGGATGGCTCACGGAGGAGATCTCGACATCGACGACGGGGTAGGTGTTGCCGTCCTCCCACTCGACCGTCTTGTCGCTGGTCGCGGTGGAACGGGTGAGGAAGGCGGAGCCGGCGGCCTTGTCGCGGAATACGACGGGACCGTACGGGGGGTGGATTCCGGGCTTCATGACGGTGTCCTTCTGGATCGGGCCGGGGAGCCGGGCGGGGGAGCGGTCAGCGTTCTTCGCGGAAGTCGACGTGGTTGCGGGCGACCGGGTCGTACTTGCGCAGAACCATGCGCTCGGGGTCGTTCCGGCGGTTCTTGCGGGTGACGTACGTGTAGCCGGTCCCTGCGGTGGAGCGGAGCTTGACGACCGGGCGTAGTTCGTTGCGTGCCATGGGCGCTACTATATGGCAATGATTTCCATTTTCAATACACGGTTCACCGTGGAAAGCAGGTAGTGCCATGTCCGCCCACTGCCAACTGACCGGCGCCCGGCCGGGCTTCGGCAACAACATCTCCCACTCGCACCGGCGCACCTCGCGCCGCTTCGACCCCAACGTCCAGCGCAAGAGGTACTGGCTGCCGAGCGAAGGGCGGAACATCCGGCTGACGCTCAGCGTGAAGGCGGTCAAGACCGTCGACAGCATCGGGGTCGAGGCGGCCGTCGCCCGTATCCGCGCCAGGGGCGTGAAGGTCTGATGGCCAAGAAGAGCAAGATCGCGCAGAACGAGAAGCGCAAGGCGATCGTGGAGCGATATGCCGCCCGCCGTGCCGAGTTGAAGGAGATCATCCGTCGGCCGTCCTCCGCGGACGCCGCACGCCTCGCCGCCGTGGACGAGCTCCGGCGTCAACCGCGCGACGCCAGTGCGACCCGGGTGCGGAACCGGGACGGCGTCGACGGGCGGCCGCGCGGGCACCTGCGGAAGTTCGGGCTGTCCCGTGTTCGCATGCGCGAGCAGGCTCATGCCGGATTCCTTCCCGGGGTCACCAAGTCCTCCTGGTGACGTGAGCCCCTCCGGTCCCGGGGCCGGAGGGGCGATCATCCATTTTGAAAGTGATTGCCATGACGCATGGCGTGGGACAGTGGACGAGCGACATCGTGTGGTGTGAGCCGGCCTCAGTGATCAGGCACCTGACCTCCAAGGGCAGGGAGGCGATCCCCCGACCCGGCGGACGGGCTCGCCTCCGTCGGGAATCCGGGCGCCACCCACTACTCGATCCCACAGACGCAGAACCCCGACGCGCTGTGGGCCGGCTGGAACACGGTTTTCCAATCCGCCGACAGCCAGGGGAAGTCGGACCTCTCGCCGGACGAGGTGGAGGGCCCGCGGGAGTTGCCGGCAGTGCAAGGCTGATGTCGGATTCTCGCCAGCCCCCAGGTGTCCGGTGACCGATGCTTGAGTCATGCACACCGACACCGAGCGCTGCGTGCGGGCCGTCCAGTCCAAGGACGCCCGCTTCGACGGCTGGTTCTTCACGGCGGTCCTGACCACCAGGATCTACTGTCGCCCCAGCTGCCCCGCCGTGCCGCCCAAGGTCGAGAACATGACCTTCTACCCCAGCGCCGCAGCCTGCCAGCAGGCAGGATTCCGGGCCTGCAAGCGGTGCCGCCCGGACACCAGCCCCGGCTCCCCGGAGTGGAACGCCCGTGCCGACTCCGTCGCCCGTGCGATGCGACTCATCCGGGACGGTGTCGTCGACCGTGAAGGCGTCCCCGGTCTTGCGGCCCGGCTGGGCTACTCCGCCCGGCAGATCGAGCGCCAGCTGCTCGCCGAGCTGGGCGCCGGCCCGCTGGCCCTGGCCCGTGCGCAGCGTGCCCAGACCGCGCGGCTGCTCATCGAGACGACCGGACTCCCCATGGCCGAGGTCGCGTTCGCAGCCGGGTTCTCCTCGATCCGTACCTTCAACGACACCGTCCGTGAGGTCTTCGCGCTGGCCCCGGGCGAGCTGCGCAGCCGCGCCGCCCGGTCCGCCACACCGTCGCCCACCCCGGGCGTGATAGCGCTGCGGCTGCCGTACCGCGCCCCGCTCAACCCCACCAATCTCTTCGGTCACCTGGCCGCGACCGCGGTCCCCGGCGTCGAGGAGTGGCGCGACGGCGCCTACCGCCGTACGCTCACCCTCCGGTACGGACACGGCATCGTCGCCCTCACTCCGCACCCCGACCACATCGCATGCCGGCTCTCCCTCACCGATCCGCGCGATCTCACCCTCGCGATCAGCCGCTGCCGCTGGCTGCTCGACCTGGATGCCGACCCGGTGGCCGTCGACGACCAGCTGCGCGCCGATCCACTGCTCGCCCCGCTGGTCGACAAGGCGCCGGGCCGACGGGTGCCGCGTACCGTCGACGGAGCGGAATTCGCCGTACGAGCGGTGCTCGGCCAGCAGGTCTCGACCGCGGCCGCCCGCACCCACGCGGCCCGCCTGGTCACCGCCCACGGCCTCCCCGTCGACGACCCGGAGGGCGGCCTCGCCCACCTCTTCCCGACCCCCGAGGCCCTTGCCGCGCTCGACCCCGAACAGCTCGCCCTGCCGCGCAGCCGCCGCACCACCCTCACCACACTCGTCGGCGCACTCGCCGACGGCACACTGCGACTCGGCACCGACACCGACTGGGAGAAGGCGCGGGCCGAGCTGACCGCCCTGCCCGGCTTCGGCCCCTGGACCGTCGAGGTGATCACGATGCGGGCGCTCGGGGACCCGGACGCGTTTCTCCCCACCGACCTCGGCATCCGGCGCGCGGCCGACCAGCTGGGCCTCCCGTCGACACCCGCAGCGCTCACCGCCCGCGCGGCGGCCTGGCGGCCCTGGCGGGCGTACGCGGTCCAGTATCTTTGGACCGTGGACGATCACCCCATCAACCACCTGCCCGTATAAGCAAGTTGGGAAGTTCACCGATGACCGCGACGCATACGCGTGCGGCGACCCGGCAGCACACGGTCGTCGACAGCCCGTACGGTCCGCTCACCCTCGTCGCCACCGACGGTGTCCTCGCGGGCCTCTACATGACCGACCAGCGGCACCGCCCGCCGGAGGAGACCTTCGGTGACCCGGACCCACGCCCCTTCACGGAGACGATCCGCCAGCTGGACGCCTACTTCGCGGGTGAACTGCGTGAGTTCGACCTGCCGCTGCATCTGGACGGCACCCCGTTCCAGCGCAGCGTCTGGGCGCAGCTCCAGCTGATCCCGTACGGCGAGACCCGCTCGTACGGCGAACTGGCCGAGTTCCTCGGCAAGCCGGGCGCCTCACGTGCGGTGGGCCTCGCCAACGGCAAGAACCCCGTGGGCATCATCGTGCCCTGCCACCGGGTCATCGGCGCCTCGGGCAGCCTCACCGGCTACGGCGGAGGGCTCGACCGCAAGCAGCGGCTGCTGGCCTTCGAGAACGGCACGCAGGACGACGCCCTGGCGCTCTTCTGACGCCGCCCGAGCGAAGAGACGTGCGGACGGGCTTGGAATTCCAAGCTCGTCCGCGCGTCACGCACGAAGAGGCCGAGTCGGCGAAGACGTCAGCCGGTGAAGATCTCCACCAGGGTCCAGATCGCCAGCCCCAGCATGCAGAGCCCGCCGATCCGCTGAACCGTCTTGAGGGGCACCCGCTTCGCGATGAACCGCCCCGCGAGGAGCGCCAGCGCCGAGACGGACATCAGGGCGGCCGCGGACCCGATCGCCGTGGACCAGGTGCCGTTGCTCGCGGCCAGATTGGCCGTGGTGATCTGGGTGAGGTCGCCCCACTCGCTGATGAAGACCGCCATGAATGCGGTCGAGTAGACCGGCCAGAAGCCGGTCACCGTCTTGGTGCCGCCCTCCTCTTCGTCATCGCCGCCGCCGTTGCGCAGCAGCATGAACGCCCCGAACGCGAAGAGGGACGCCGAGACGAGCTTGACGATCCAGTCGGGCAGCAGCCCGATCAGGCTGCCCGCCCCGACGGCGATGGCCACGTGCACGATGAACGCGGACGACGTACCGAACCAGACATACAGGGGTCGCATACGGGTGCCCATGGCAAGCGACGCGAACATCGTCTTGTCGGGGAGTTCCGCGAGGAAGATCAGCCCGAAGGCGGTGAGGATCGCCAGGGGGTCGAGGTGCATTCCGGGTGGCTTTCTGTAAGAGCCGGGCCCCGGGCCTTCGCGAAGCGCCACTCGGGCTTTTCGGAGGACCACTCGGCCCGGCACGACGTCAGCGCCCACGGGGCGCGGGCGCGTCATACCTGACCGAAGGTCTCGCCCGCCCGAAAGGATCTACGGGCCCGGCCACCGGGAACCCGGGGGGCTCCAGTGTGTCGACGACCGGTTTGCGGGGCTACTCCCCTTCGCAGCCATCCACACTACCTCACCGGCCGGCGGGGGAGTGCAGGTGTTCGATCCGGCGGAGGGATCGGTAGAGTCCCACGGTGATCATCCGCGCCGGCACCGGAGGCGTCCGCGTATGAGCCGCCGTACCCGCAAGGCCGACCTTGCCCGGGGCACACCTCGCCCCACCGTCAGTGTCTGCCGGCAGTTGCTCCGGCGGGGTGTGGACGAGGGAGTACCAGGCAAGGGCACCGGCCAGGCTGCCGTCCGCCAGATCCAGGGCAGTCATCGACCCCTCGTCGAACGTGAGGTCCGGGTGTGCCCGGCGGGCCACCGCGACCACGCCCGGTGACAGACCGATACCGAACGCCGTCAGCCCGAGGTCGCGCACACGAGCCGCCACCCGACCGGGTCCGCAGCCGAGATCGCCCACCCGTCCGCCGCCGGCCGCCGCCACGAGATCGGCGAAGGCGGCCGGCACGGCGCGGTCGCAGGCAGGGCTTGTTCGCCGACTCTTCGGCCGGCAGAGCGGCGTAGTCGACGGCGACGGTGTCGTACGAGGCCCGGACGCCGTGACGGACATCGCCGCCTGGGTCGAGGCGGGCGGCCCGGGGCCGGCGGACCCGCCCGGAGGAAGGTTCGGTCACGCGGGGGACCGTACAGCCCACCTCCGGCACTGCCCGGCTCGATCGGCGCCGCTGCGGCAGGGCTGAGCGTTTTTCGGCCGTAGCGACCACTCAGCCCCTGGAGTCCGTACCCGTGTCCGGGCCCGCGGCCAGTCGTTTCAGCAGCGCGGGAAGCGCCGTGCCGATGGGCTCGCGGATGGTCTCGTCGGCCAGTTCGTCGTACGGTGTGGGCTCCGCGTTCACCACGATCAGCCGCGCCCCGTTGTCCACCGCGATCCCGGCCAGCGAGGCGGCGGGCTGCACCTGCAGCGTCGTACCGACTGCGATGAACACCTCGCAGGCCTTGGCGATCGACATCGCCTCGCCCAGCACCACCGGATCGAGCCGCTCACCGAACATGATCGTCGCCGACTTCAGGATCCCGCCGCAGACGGTGCACGGCGGGTCGGCCTCACCCGCCTCCACCCGGGCCAGCGCCTCGGCCATCGGAGAGCGGGCATGGCAGCGGGTGCAGACCGTCTCGTGCGCGCTCCCGTGCAGTTCGAGCACCTTGCGGGCGGGCAGACCGGCGAGCTGATGCAGACCGTCGACGTTCTGCGTGATCACCCGCACCGCGGCGCCGGACCGCTCCAGCTCCGCCACCGCCCGGTGGGCCGTGTTCGGCTCCGCGCCCCAGGTCGCGCTGGTACGGCGCATCTGCCAGGAGCGGCGGCGGATCTCCGGATCGGCCATATAGAAGTCGTACGTGACAAGCTTCTCGGCCTCCGGATCCCTGCGCCAAAGCCCATTGGGCCCGCGGTAGTCGGGGATGCCGGAGTCCGTGGAGATACCGGCGCCGCTGAGGATCGCGACGAGAGTCATGGCACGAGCGTACGCAGCGCCGGCCGTCCCCCGCGAGGCCGTTTCACCCGGTGCAGGGGTCCGGGTCCCATGGCCTGGGTGACCCTGAGTCGCGATGCGGAACTCGTCTGGGAAGTGATGGTGCTCGCGGGCGTCGGGAGCCCGCAGGACGCCGTCGAACTCGTCGTGCGCGACTCCATCGCGCGCGGCCACCGCACCGAAGCGCGGACCACCGCGCGCGAGGAGTCGCTGCGCGAGGTGGACGTCAAGCCGCAGGACCAACAGGACTGAACGGCGACGGGGTCCGGCCCGTCCAGGTGTTCAGCACGGCGCGGGCTGTCTGCTTGGTGACGCCGCCGTCCTGGACCGTGCCGCTTTGAGCGACGTAGAACTGCCCGTCGTCGAGCGAGACCAGCCCGTACTGCCCGTACTGCCCCGGCACCGGCCACCCGTACGTGCCGGTCGCCGCATCGTGCGCCCCGTCGCGCAGCAGGGGGAGCAGCAGACCGCGCTCCGGCCTCTGCTGACCGAGGACGGGGCCGCGTACCGGCTTCCTCGCACCGTCCAGCGCGAAGACGGAGTAGTTGGGGAAGCCCGGCTTGGTGCCCTTGTAGACGGCCATCAGCCAGTTGCCGCTGTGGCCGTCGTACTCCAGGTTCTGCACGCCGTACGTGGTGTTTCCGGTGTACGCGAAGAACTTTCCGTCGACGTGCGCGGGGCCGCTGGTGTGCGGGGCGGATTCGGTCAGCGGGCGCTCGTACTTCTTCCACCGTGTGACGTCGTACTGCAGCAGCACCTGGTGGTCGTTGTCCGCGCGGCCCGTGTTGGCGTACACGCCGTACGCGACCGTCAGTTTCCGCTCACCTCGCTTGCCGCGCCGGTCGCCGAACGCCGGGCCGAACGCGACGCCGTCGATGCCGCTGCAGCCGTAGCGGTGATCGGGCGTATTGGCCGTGTCGCCGTCGAAGACACCGTCGCCGTTCATATCGGCGGTGAAGTCCTTCACCACCTCCCTGAGATAGACGGTCGACACGACACCCGTGGACTGGGCGTCCATGTCCATCCGGGTGATGCGGTCGACGTCGAGGATCGCGATGTAGAAGGACTCCGCCTCCTTGTACTCCAGCGAGCCGTAGACCCTGCCGTCCTTCTCGTTGAAGTCCAGATCGCCGAGATGGCCGGTGAATCCGGTGACCGAGCCGACCGGGTTGCCCTTGAGGTCGGTCTTGACCAGCAGGTTGGTCATCGAGAAGTACATGAAGCCCTTGCGGCGGTCGATGGCCATGCCCTGGACATGACCCGACTGCCACGCGCCGCCGTCGACCGACAGCGGCACCTTGCGGTGTGCGGCCGGGGCCGACGCCGGCTGCGCGGTCGCGGTCGACGCCGTGGCGACAACTGCCGTACAGGCGAACGCTGCGATGATCGTGGCCGGCAGCCTGCCGAGGTGTCCCGTGTGCGTACGCATGATCCCTCCGCTGTCGTGGAGTTCGGATGATGCCCATCGAGCGTGCACTGCGGACAAATGACACATGAACGGGGGTGTCCGACAGCTGTTGACCGGACTATCAGCTGACGGCCTGTCAAGACAACGGGACAAAACGAAAATACAGGCTATACATGACGGGTGATGGGTGCGGGGCGCGAGCGGGCGGGTACGTCAGCCGGTCACCGGGCGGCCGTCCTCCAGCTGCACTGCACCGCTGCTGGAATCGAGCACATCCAGTGCCGCCCTCAGGCGCGGCGCGAGACCGCCGTGCAGATAGCGGTCCAGGTCGTCGCGCTCGACCGGTTCCCAGGACAGGAGTTCCTCCTCCTGCAGCCGGATCGCCTCAACTCCGCCTCGTCCAGCACTCCGCCGTCATACAGATACGCGGCGATCGGTGGCCGCTTCGGGCCGCGTGCCCAGTCGACCGCGAGCAGCCGTCCCGGCTCCGGATCGAGACCGATCTCCTCGGCCGTCTCGCGTCGCGCGGCCTGTCGAGGGCTCTCGCCCTCGTCCGACTCGACCGTTCCGCCGTTATGAACAGTTCGCATGTCTCGGAATCCCAGCTGTCTCACAGGACGCGCTGCAGCACGCGACTCAAGGAAAGCGTGGTTGAGCGCCGTGTGTCTCAGTGGCGGCTCAAGGATCCGCGTGATCGGCACGACAGCGGCCCTGGGAGCAGTCGCAAACGTCTCCCTGGTCCAACCGGCGTCGTGGATGTTAGAACGTGGATGTTAGAATGCCTGCCGCTCCTGTTCGGCTGACGTCGCCGCTGAACGAGGGCTGATGGGGAGGCCATCCGATCCCCGCCGTAACACGTGCTGCAGGCTCCAGGTCACCGACCTGGAGCCTTTTTGTTGTCCCCAAGTTCTGGGGCCCCGCCGGCGTTGCTGTATCGCAGGCCGCGAAGACCTTACGGAGATTGCGAAGATCATGGATACCGAAGGATTTCCCCGTCAGTTCGCCCGGACCCGCCGCTTCTCGCTCGGAGTTCCACGCGAGTTCACCGTCTCCCCTGACGGTGACCGTGTGCTGTTTCTCCGCTCCGAATCCGGTGTCGTTCCGCGCGTCCAACTGTGGATGTACGAGAGCGGTGAGGAGCGGATCCTCGCCGATCCAGCAGCCGGGGGTGAGGAGAAGGCCATGGAAGCAGAGCGCATCCGTCCCGAACCGACTCGCGCGCGCTCGGCCGGAGTGGCGTCCTACGCGACCGACCGTCATGTTCGGGTGGTGGCGTACACCGTCGACGGCTCGCTCTGGACCGTGCGTACGGACGGTGGCCTGCCGCGTCGCATCCGGACCGTCGGCCCGGTGAGAGATCCCCGCCCCTCCCCGGACGGCACCCTGATCGCCTACGTCACTGGAGGCGCCCTACGCGTGGTCGGTACGGACGGGGCGGGAGACCGGCCGCTCGCCGAGCCCGAGACCGCGGAGACCACCTACGGACTGGCTGATTACACCGCTGTCGCGTCCATCGGCAGGTCACGCGGCTACTGGTGGTCTCCGGGCAGCGATGCGCTGCTCGTTGCCCGAGTCGATACCTCCGTGGTGGAGCGCCGCTATCTCAGCGATCCGTCGGATCCTGGCCAACTGCCCCGGTCGGTTCGCTATCCAGCGGCAGGCACGGCCAACGCGATCACTTCGTTGCACCTGGTGACGGTCGTTGGCGGGCGCACGCCGGTTCGATTGCCGCGTCGGGCTCCTGCGAAGGACGCTCCGGCCAACAGTTGGGGCCTCGCGTTCGAGTACGTCGTCAGCGCCGACTGGCAGAGTAGTGGCCCGGTGATCAGTCTTCAGACTCGCGACCAGCGCACGATGTCGGTTCTGCGGGTCAACCCCGTGAACGGTTCCGTCGAGCAACTGTCCCAGCAGACCGATCAGGGCTGGGTCGAGTTTCCGCCGGGTGCTCCGCTGTACACCGCATCGGGAATGCTGGTGCTACCTCAGGTCCACGGTGATGAGCGCACGATCCGGATAGGCGGTGTCTTCGCTCCGCCCGGGCTCCAGGTGCGCGCCGTACTGGGGTCGGTGGGCGAAAAGGTGTTGTTCGCCGCGAGCGAAGAGCCGACAGAAGCGCATGTGTGGTCGTATGAGGCCGGGCACGGCTTTGAACGGCTGACGCAGACTCCGGGGGTGCACACAGCCACCGCCGGGGGTGACACACTCGTGCTGGACAGCAGAACTCTGGACGGGCACACGGTGACGGTGCTGCGGGGCGGAAAGCAGGTCGGCTGTATCGCGGTCCTGGCGGAACAGCCGCTGGTCACGCCCCGGCCAGTCCATCTGGCGCTGGGGAAGCGGCAGCTGCGAAGTCGACTGCATCTGCCCTCCTGGTACGAGCCGGGCATGGCCAAGCTGCCGGTTCTGCTCAGCCCGTACGCCGGGCCCGGCATGCAAGTCGTAACAAAAGCCCACGGTTGGTACACGGCAGTGTGCCAGTGGTATGCCGAGCAAGGGTTTGCCGTGCTGGCAACGGACGGGCGCGGTACCCCCGGGCGCGGGGTGCAGTGGCAGCGGGCCATCCTTGGTGACCGGCTCACACCTGTTCTGAACGACCAGATCGACGGGCTGCACGCTGCGGCTCAACGGTGCGACGCCATGGACTTGGAACGAGTAGGCATCCGGGGCTGGTCGTTCAGTGGCTATCTTGCTGCCGGCGCCGTGCTGCACCGTCCTGATGTGTTCCACGCCGCGGTCGCGGGCGCGGCGCCGACCGACCGGCGCCTGTACGACACGTATTGGGAAGAGCGTTTCCTTGGCCACCCGGACCTCCAGCCGCACAACTACGAGCGCAGCTCGTTGCTGTCACTCGCCCAGAAGCTGACCCGTCCGCTGATGCTCGTTCACGGGCTGGCCGACGACAACGTGGCCCCAGCGCATACGCTGCGCCTCTCGGCGGAGTTGCTCGCGGCAGGTCGGCCGCACAGAGTCCTGCTGCTACCTGGGGTGGGGCACCTCGTGACAGGGGAAGGAGTCGCGGACACCCTGCTGCAGCTTGAGCTGGACTTCCTGAAGAGCTCGCTCGGGGCTTGAGCACAGTGCTCCGGGGCGCTTCTGCGGGGCATCCCTGAAGCCTCGCAGAAGCGCTGGCCCAGCCCGCCGCAGCTGTCCCGCAGAGCATGGCCGGAGCGGAAGGCGGGATCCGCCTTGCCGTCGGGTAGCAGCCCACGCCCCCCGACCCGGTCCAGAAACCACCACTGCTCGAACGTCGGATGGCGTACGTCGAAAGGTCGCTGCCGAGCTGATGTCCTGAGACAGCTGTGCATGCTTTGCCTAACCGCCGGGCAGTACCCAGCCGTCCCGGTAGTTCGGCTCGACGAGCAGCACTCGCCCGTGGACGTCCCGGAACACTGTGGCCGCGGCAGCGAGAACCCGGGGGAGTCCCGCGATGCAGGTGGCGTAATCAGTGGTGGTCACGCGGGCAGCGTAGTAGGAGCGGAGCCGGTGCGAGGTCGGCTCTGGGCAGCAGGTATCCGCTGCGGATAGGGTCGGGGGCGGCGCGACTGCCTGTTCGAAAGCAAGGGATTCAAGGTGGCGGACGGAGCAGTGATGGAGACCGCACGCGTGCTCGTCGCGGCGGACAAGTTCAAGGGCTCGCTGACGGCCGCACAGGTCGCGGAGCGGGTGACGGCCGGGCTGCGGCGCGTCGTCCCCGGGGCGCAGGTCGAGACCCTGCCTGTGGCGGACGGCGGCGACGGCACGGTGGCGGCGGCGGTGGCCGCCGGGTTCGAGCGCCGCGAGGTGCGGGTGACGGGGCCGCTCGGGGATCCGGTGACCGCGGCGTACGCGCTGCGCGACACCACGGCGGTGGTGGAGATGGCCGAGGCCTCGGGCCTCCAGCACCTCCCCGCAGGGGTGTTCGCCCCGCTCACGGCCACGACGTACGGCTCCGGCGAACTGCTGGCCGCGGCGCTCGACGCGGGTGCCCGGACGATCGTGTTCGGCGTCGGCGGCAGCGCGACCACGGATGGCGGCGCGGGCATGCTGGCCGCGCTCGGAGCCCGCTTCCTGGACACGGACGGCAAGCCCGTCGGCCCCGGTGGCGGCGGCCTCGCCGACCTGGCCGAGGCGGACCTGTCCGGCCTCGACCCGCGAATGGCCGATGTGGACCTGATTCTCGCCAGCGACGTGGACAACCCACTGACGGGCCGGAAGGGTGCCCCGGAGATCTACGGCCGGCAGAAGGGCGCGACCGACGACGACATCGCGACGCTCGATGCCGCGCTCGCCCACTACGCGTCCGTGCTGGGCCCGGACCACGCCCGGCTGCCCGGAGCAGGCGCCGCGGGCGGCATCGGCTACGGGGCGCTGGTCGCTCTCGGCGCCCGGTTCCGCCCCGGCATCGAGGTCATGCTCGATGTCCTCGGCTTCGCCCCCGCGCTGGCACGCGCCACGCTGGTGATCACCGGGGAGGGTTCGCTCGACGAGCAGACCCTCCACGGCAAGGCCCCGGCAGGTGTGGCCGCGGCAGCCCGTGCCGCGGGCGTCGAGGTCGTGGCGGTCTGCGGCCGCCTCGCCCTGCAGCCGGAAGCCCTGGCCGGCGCGGGCATCAGCCGCGCGTACGCCCTCACGGACCTGGAACCGGACCCCGCGGTCTCCATGGCCCAGGCGGGATCACTGCTGGAACGGACGTCCGAGGCGATCGCGCGCGACTTCCTGCTGTAGTCCGCCCCGGTTTCGGGAAGGGCGGGCAGGGAACAGTCCCTTCCCGGAACCGCACCCCCATCTCACCCTCCGCGTCACCCCACAGAGGGCGCCGCCCCCTGACCGTCGGTCGTGTCCGCATCGGGATGGTCCCCGTCGGTGAGCAGCTCCGCCAGACACCGCAGCTCCGCCGGCAGATCACGACGCCACGCCATCGTCACGAACGGCGCAAGAATGATCATTCCGCCGTCCAGATGGGGCTTGACCGAAACGGTGACCATCGTTCCCTGCCGGCTCGGACTCAGCCGGAACTCGAGTTCCGGGGAGTGGCGGCCCAGCGGGGTCCACATACGCGCACCGCGGAAGGCCAGGTACTCGACAGGTGTGCTCGCGGTGCACGTGAGGCGATGCATCCGTCGCCTGCCCGGGAACTTGCAGGTGTACTCGTCGCCGAGTTCCGTGCTGATCGGGCCCTCGATCACCTGATCTATGCTCGATGACCACACGGCCAGATTCCGCGGATCCCGGAGAAACGAGAAGATCTCGTCGGCGGGGCGGGACACATGGACGTTCGCAGACACATAGGGCATGGCTCCACCTCTTATGGCGCCCGTCCGCCGGGTCTCGGCGTCCGGTTGCCCTCGTTGCGGTGCCGTTCGCCCATCAGCTTGCTTCGGATCGCAGATCCGCGCACTCTTCGCACGGCCGATGGAGTGATTCAGATGTCCAGCTGCGACACCTTCTCGGAGAGTTGCGCACAGAGTCGCTTGATCTCCTGGTATGTGCGGTTTCGTTCGGTGACGGCCGCCGCGAGGAGCAGAGCCGTGAGTGAGGTGGCTCCGTTGAATGCCTGAAGCGTGATCATGTTGGTGAGGAGACCGTGGTGGGCGAAGGGGCCCGTCATCCGTCCGGCGGCGAGGATCGCGAAGACGGACACGCCCAGTGCGCAGCACGCGGCGCCGGCCCGCTCGAAGCGGAAGGCGGCCCAGATCAGGAACGGGAACACGAGGAAGAGCAGGGAAGCGTTGGAGGTGTCGGTCGCCAGGAGGGTGACGGTCACCGTGCACGCCACCAGCGCGGCCGCCTCGGCCCACCTGGGCAGGCCGACGCCGTGCGGCCATCGGAACCTTCGGACCACGAGCAGGAACGGTGTGACGATCATGACGCCCATGGCGTCGCCCGTCCACCAGACCGACCAGGTCGGCCGGAAGCCACCGGCCGGGAGTGCCCCCGACAGGACCAGGATGCCGGTGCCCACGGTCGCGCTGACCAGCATGCCGCCCAGTGCACCGAGGAAGACAAGCGCCAGCGCGTCCCGCAAGCGGTCGAGGCCGTTGTGGAAGCCGGCACGGCGCAGCATCAGGTAGGAGCAGATCGGGGCGAGGGTGTTTCCGGCCGCGATGATCAGCACGGGCAGAACGGAAGGCCCGATGAAAATGTTGACGACGAGGGCGCCGAGCGCGATTCCCGGCCAGATCCGCACACCGAACACGAGCAGCGCCGCGACCGCGATCCCGGTCGGCGGCCACAGCGGCGTGACCTGGCCGCGCACCAGCTGCTGGAGCAGCCCCAGACGGGCCGTCGCGAAGTAGCAGACGGCCACCGCCAGGGACGTCAGGACCGTGGCCGTGTGCTGCCGGAGCTGTGCGCTGTCCACCACCACAGCATCAGACACCACGTCGAGGAGTCCCGGCCGGTCAGGCACGCCGATGCCGCACCGATGAAGTGGACGAATGAAACACGTCCCTGCCGGGCAGCCGCCGTGGCCGACGCACGAGGACGTCCCGTTAACCGCCGCCCGGCACACCGTCGTAGCGGATGACGAGGACAGCGGCGTCGTCCTCATGACCGGTCAGGTCCGCCACCTCGATCACTCGCGAGGCCAGCTCGCCGGGATCGGCCCCGTCCGCCCTACCGACCAGCGCGGACACCGCGGCCAGTCCCTCGTCCATCGGATAGGCCGGCCCTTCCACGACACCGTCGGTCACCAGGACCAGATAACCGGGTTGCTTCAGCCGCCGACGGGTCACGGGGTACTGCTGACCGGGCAGTATCCCCAGGGGCACCCCGCCGGCGTCCAGGGAGATGCCCGAGTCGCCGCCGTCGGTGCCCCAGACGATCGGGACGTGCCCGGCCCGGGCGACGCAGAGCTCACCGCTCTTTGGGACGATGCTCAGCAGGCAACAGGTCGTGAACAGGTCACCGCCGAGTGAGATCAGCAGATCGTTGGCGCAGGCCAGCACCTTCCCCGGGTCGGCTGTGACACTGGCGAGGGCCCTGAGACTGGCACGGGCCTCACCCATGAAGGCGGCGGCCTCGACCCCGTGACCCTGCACATCACCGATGGCGACCTCCGCCACTCCGTCCCTCATCGAGAACGCGTCGTAGAAGTCACCGCCGACGGCCAGACCGTTCTGCGAGGGCGAGTACCGGGCCGCGATCCGGATGCCCGGAAAGTCCGGCAGTTCGACCGGGAGCATGTGTCGCTGCAGCGCCATGCCCATCTCCGCCCGGGCTCGCTGCAGTCTGATGTTCTCCAGCGCCTGATCGACCAGACGCCCAAGGGTGACCAGGAGCTCCTGGGTGCTGTCCGGTGCGCTGCGGTGTCGGTGCATGACGTCCCTGGGCGTTCTTGGTGAGCACTTGTTGAAACCTTAGCCCTCCTGCGGTCACATGCAGGAGCGCGCGGGTGAACACGGCCGAGGCACCACGGCGGTCCGGGCTCGGGGCTGTGGCCGTTCCCCCGCATACGGACAACGGGGCCGGTTGCCGCCCCGACTCCGCCGCCGCAGGCTGGATGTGTGGATGTCTCCGCGTCCGTCCCGGCCGAGCAGAGCGGCTGGGCCGTCCGGACACCTGGTCCGATCGGCACCGGGCCCCTGGTGCGCGTGCACCGCACGATGCCTGCTCCCGGGCCCGGGGAGCTTCTGCTGAACGTGGAAGCGTGCGGCGTCTGCCGCACGGATCTCCATCTGGCCGAGGGCGATCTCCTGCCGCGCCGTCCCTCCACGGTCCCCGGTCACGAGATCGTCGGCCGGGTGGCGGCCATCGGCGATGGGGCCGGCCTCTTCCGTATCGGCGACCGCGTGGGTGGAGCGTGGCTGCGCGGAACGTGCGGAAGCTGCCGGTACTGCCTGGGCGGCCGGGAGAACCTCTGCCCGCGGTCCACCTATACGGGGTGGGACGCGGACGGCGGCTTCGCCGACACGGTGCTGGTTCCGGAGGCGTTCGCCTACCGGCTCCCGGAAGACCAGGACGCCGTCCGGCTCGCGCCACTCCTCTGTGCGGGAATCATCGGATACCGGTCGCTGAGGCGCAGCGCGCTGCCGGAGGGCGGGCGGCTGGGAATCTACGGCTTCGGCGCGTCGGCCCATCTGGCTGCTCAGGTGGCCATCGCCGAGGGCGCCACCGTTCATGTGCTGACCCGCTCGGCACAGGCACGCGCGCTCGCTCTGGACCTCGGCGCCGCGTCGGCGGGCGGTGCCTACGACCACCCGCCGGAGCCCCTGGACTCGGCGATCCTGTTCGCACCCGTCGGTGACCTGGTGCCGGTGGCGATGGAGGCACTGGACAGGTCCGGCACGCTCGCCATCGCCGGAATCCATCTGTCGGACATTCCCGTGCTGAACTACCAGCGCCATCTGTTCCAGGAGCGCAATCTGCGCAGCGTCACCTCCAACACCCGCGAGGACGGCCGCGATTTCCTCGCTCTGGCCGGGCGTGTGGGCATTCGGGTCACGGTGAGCACCTACGCGCTCAGCAGGGCCGACCAGGCACTGGCTGATCTGGCGGCCGACCGGGTGAACGGGGCCGCCGTGCTCGTACCCGGCTGAGGGCCGGGCGGTGCGCAGCGAGCGGCAGCACCGGAAACACGTGCGTCAGCGGTTCCGCTCACCGGCACACGCAGAGGGCCCCGGGTGCTGGGGAGCACCCGGGGCCCTCTTACGTATCTGCTGTACCGCTACGGCAGCTGCGCCGCCCGTGCCTCACGCCGGTTGCCGCGGAAGGTGTTCACCCGCCGTGCTGTCGCGAAGAGCGGGATGACCGCTCCCAGGACCACCTGCAGCGCACAGCCGGTCTGGAGAAGCAGCTGACCGCCGGGGGCGTCGAACGCCCATGCGGCGAGGAGCCCCATCGCGGCCACGATCCAGCTGAGCATCGCCACCGCGAGGACGCCCCGCGGTTTCGGGTACTCGACCCGGCTGACCATCAGCCACGCCACTCCGACGATCGCGAGCAGCGTCGGTACGAAGGGCAGCTCCAGGAGCACGATCGAGACGACCGTGAGGGCTCCGAAGGGGCTCGGCATGCCCTGGAACATGCCGTCCTTCATGGTCACGCAGGAGAATCTGGCAAGTCTGAGCACCACAGCCAGCAGCACCACGATCGCCGCCAGCGCCGAAACCCGCTGGTGTGCGTCGTCCGCGACCATGCCGTACACGAGGACGAAGTACGCCGGGGCGAGTCCGAAGCTGATCAGGTCCGAGAGGTTGTCCAGCTCGGCACCCATCGGCGAGGAGCGCAGCTTGCGTGCCACGAGCCCGTCGAAGAGGTCGAACACCGCGGCCATGAGCATGAGGATCACGGCGGTGGCCGCGGAGTGCCGGGCCATACCGCTCTCGTCGCTGCCCGTGAGATGCGGGATGAGGATTCCGGTGGTGGTGAAGTACACCGCCATGAAACCGCACGTCGCGTTGCCGAGAGTGAGGGTGTCCGCTATCGACAGCCGCAGAGAGAGCGGCATGTCCTCGCCGGTGTCCTCCTCGGACTCCGCCTCCGGCACCCAGCCCGCCTGCGTGTCAGGATCAATCACGGTCAATTCGAGTCACCCCCGCGGTGGTGGCCTGGCCGACCTCGACCGCGACATCGATACCTTCCGGAAGGTAGATGTCGACCCGGGAGCCGAAACGGATCAAGCCGATGCGCTCGCCCTGCTCGACCTTCGTGCCCTGCGGGATATAAGGGACGATGCGACGAGCGACCGCACCCGCGATCTGCACCATCTCGATGTCACCGAGCTCGGTGTCGAAGTGCCAGACAACGCGCTCGTTGTTCTCGCTCTCCTTGTTGAATGCCGGAACGAACCCACCGGGGATGTGCTCGACCGAGGTCACCGTGCCGGCCAGGGGCGCACGGTTGACATGGACATTCAGCGGGCTCATGAAGATCGCGACGCGGGTGCGCCCGTCCTTCCACGGCATGATGCTCTGTACCACGCCGTCGGCCGGCGAAATGACCCGGCCCTGGGTGATCTCACGCTCGGGGTCGCGGAAGAACCACAGCATGCCCGCCGCGAGCGCGGTGGTGGGCACGGCCACCGCGGCCCAGCGTCCGGACTTGCGGGCCCGGGTGAGGCTGAGTGCCGCGGTGGCGACGGTCGGGAGGAGCCACGGCGAAGCTCCGCGCGCAAGGCGGACTCCGCCGCGTGGTGCAGAGGTTTGGCTGTCGGGCATGGATGACCTTCGTAGCGGATGATGCCGCGCTGGCAACGGGGGACGGCGGCTTTTCCGGCGATGTTATCGGTTGCGAGCCGCAACTGGGCAAGCCAGCAGCCGAGTCGGACGGCTTGAAGGCGCCGCCCGAGGGTGACAGGGTGTGATCTTCTTCGCGACTAAATCGCCTCGAAAGGGACAATCACCCCTGGAACCGGTACTCCTCGAGGAGTCGGCGCCCGATGATCATTTTCTGGATCTCGGCGGTACCTTCGCCGATCAGCAGCATCGGGGCCTCCCGGTAGAGGCGCTCGATCTCGTACTCCTTGGAGAAGCCGTAACCGCCGTGGATCCGGAAGGCGTCCTCGACGACTTCCTTGCAGTACTCGGAGGCGAGGTACTTCGCCATCCCTGCCTCCAGGTCGTTTCGCTCCCCGGAGTCCTTTTTGCGCGCTGCATTTACCATCATCGCATGGGAGGCCTCGACCTTGGTGGCCATTTCGGCCAGCTTGAACTGGATCGCCTGGTGCTGAGCGATCGGCTTTCCGAAGGTGTGACGCTGCTGGGCATAGGAAACGCCCAGCTCGAATGCACGCTGTGCGACGCCGCAGCCACGCGCAGCCACATTTACCCGGCCGACCTCGACGCCGTCCATCATTTGGTAAAACCCTCGGCCGGTGGTGCCACCCAGCACTCGATTGGCCGGAATGCGTAGCCCGTCCATGATGAGTTCGGTCGTATCGACGCCCTTGTAACCCATTTTGTCGATTTTTCCGGGAATGGTGAGACCGGGCCGGACTTCGCCGAAGCCGGGCTCCTTCTCCACCAGGAACGTCGTCATCGACTTGTGCGGGGCGGTCCCCTCGGGGTGGCCTTCGTCACTCCGGCACAGCACGGCGACGAGCGAGGACGTGCCACCGTTCGTCAGCCACATCTTCTGGCCGTTCAGGACGTACTCATCGCCGTCCTTGACGCCCTTGGAAGTGATCGCCGCGACATCGGAGCCCAGCGCCGGCTCGGACATCGAGAACGCACCCCGGACCTCGCCCAGCGCCATCCGCGGGAGGAACGTGTCCTGCTGCTCCTGTGTGCCGTGCTGCTTGAGCATGTACGCCACGATGAAGTGCGTATTGATGATTCCCGACACGCTCATCCAGCCGCGGGCAATTTCCTCCACGCACAGCGCGTACGTGAGAAGCGACTCACCCAGACCCCCGTACTCCTCGGGAATCATCAGCCCGAACAGGCCGAGCTCCTTGAGCCCCTCGACGATCTCGGTCGGGTACTCGTCACGGTGCTCCAGCTGGGTCGCGACCGGAATGATCTCCTTGTCGACGAAATCCCGGACCGTGGAGAGAATTTCCTGCTGGACATCGTTGAGACCGGCAGTCTGGGCAAGTCGCGTCATGGCTACTTCTCCACGTTCTTCTGCGAAGGCTGGTTCAGCTCGGGACGGCCGGGCTGCTCCCCGCCGCGCTCCTTGATGTACGTCTCGGTGGGGACCATCACCTTGCGACGGAACACGCAGACCAGCGTGCCGTCCTGCTTGTACCCCCTGGTCTCCACATAAACGATTCCACGGTCGTTCCTGGACTTTGACGGAGTCTTGTCCAGAACGGTCGTCTCGCCGTAGATCGTGTCGCCGTGGAAGGTCGGCGCGACATGCTTCAGCGACTCGACTTCGAGGTTGGCGATCGCCTTTCCGGATACGTCCGGAACGGACATTCCGAGCAGCAGCGAGTAAATGTAGTTGCCGACGACAACGTTCTTCCCGAAGTCGGTCGTCCTCTCCGCGTAGTTGCTGTCCATGTGGAGCGGGTGATGGTTCATGGTCAGCAGGCAGAAAAGGTGGTCGTCGTACTCGGTGACCGTCTTTCCGGGCCAGTGCTTGTAGATCGCACCGACCTCGAACTCCTCAAATGTGCGTCCGAACTGCATGATCAGGCCTCCGGCGCTTCGAACTTGGAGGTGCGCTGCATACCGGCCGCGCGGCCCTTGCCCGCGATGACGAGGGCCATCTTGCGGCTCGCCTCGTCGATCATCTCGTCGCCGAGCATCGCCGAGCCCTTCTTGCCGCCCTCCTCCGAGGTGCACCACTCGTACGCGTCGAGGATCAGCTCGGCGTGGTCGTAGTCCTCCTGCGACGGCGAGAACACCTCGTTGGCCGCGTCGACCTGACCGGGGTGCAGCACCCACTTGCCGTCGAAGCCCAGCGCCGCCGCACGGCCCGCGACCTCGCGGTACGCGTCCACGTCACGGATCTGCAGGAAGGGACCGTCGATCGCCTGGAGGTCGTGCGTACGGGCCGCCATCAGAATGCGCATCAGGATGTAGTGGTACGCGTCCGCGCCGTACCCGGGCGGCTGCTGACCGACGACCAGGGTCTTCATGTTGATCGACGCCATGAAGTCGGCCGGGCCGAAGATCAGCGTCTCCAGGCGGGGTGAGGCGGCGGCGATGTCGTCGATGTTCACCAGGCCCTTGGCGTTCTCGATCTGCGCCTCGATGCCGATCCTGCCGACCTCGAAGCCCATGGTCTTCTCGATCTGGGTGAGCAGCAGATCGAGGGCGACGACCTGCTGGGCGTCCTGCACCTTCGGCAGCATGATGCAGTCGAGGTTCTGGCCGGCGCCCTCGACCACCGTGATCACATCGCGGTACGTCCAGTGCGTCGTCCAGTCGTTGACACGCACGACCCGGGTCTTGCCCGTCCAGTCGCCGTTGTTCAGCGCGTCGACGATGTGGTGCCGGGCGCCCTCCTTGGCCAGCGGCGCGCAGGCGTCCTCCAGGTCGAGGAAGACCTGGTCGGCAGGGAGGCCCTGGGCCTTCTCCAGGAACCGGGGGTTCGAGCCGGGCACTGCCAGACAGGAACGGCGCGGACGCAGACGGTTCACGATCTGCGCGGCGGAGCCGCTCCCTGGAAGGGTGGTGGCGGGAGACGGGCCGGGCTGGGTCATGCGGGGACCTCCAGAGGGTCGAGCTTGTTCGCTTTCCGGATCTCGTCGACGATACGGCCGATGATCTCCGTGATACCGAAATCCTTCGGGGTGAACACGGCGGCGACGCCCGCCTCGATCAGCGCGGTGGCGTCAGCGGGCGGAATGATCCCGCCCGCGATCACCGGGATGTCGGCGGCGCCCGCCTCGCGCAGCCGGGTGAGTACGTCGGGGACGAGTTCGGCGTGCGAACCCGACAGGATCGACAGACCGACGCAGTGCACGTCCTCGGCGAGCGCGGCCGAGACGATCTGTTCGGGGGTCAGCCTGATCCCCTGGTAAACGACCTCGAAGCCGGCGTCACGGGCCCGTACGGCGATCTGCTCGGCGCCGTTGGAGTGCCCGTCCAGGCCCGGCTTGCCGACCAGCAGCCGCAGCCGACCGGCGCCCAGGTCGGCCGCGGTGCGGGCGACCTTCTCGCGGACCAGCGCGAGCGGTGTGCCGGCCTCCGCGGTGACCGCGACCGGAGCCGACGAGACGCCCGTCGGAGCCCGGAACTCGCCGAAGACATCGCGCAGCGCCCAGGACCACTCGCCGGTGGTGACACCCGCGCGGGCGCACTCCACGGTCGCTTCCATCATGTTCTCGGTGCCCGCGGCGGCTTTCTTCAGCGCGGCCAGCGCGTCGGTGGCACGGGCCTCGTCGCGGTTGTCGCGCCACTCGTGGAGGGCTGTGACGACCCCGGCCTCATTGGCGGGGTCGACCGTCATGATCGCCCCGTCGAGGTCCGCGGTGAGCGGGTTCGGTTCGGTCGTCCCGTAGATGTTGACGCCGACGATCTTCTCCTGGCCACCCTCGATCCGGGCCCGGCGGGCGGCGTGCGAGGAGACCAGCTCGGACTTCAGATAGCCGGACTCGACGGCCGCCATGGCGCCGCCCATCTGCTGGATCCGGTCGATCTCGGCGAGCGACTCGGTGACCAGCTCGTCCACCTTGGCCTCGATGACGTGCGATCCGGCGAAGATGTCCTCGTACTCCAGCAGATCGCTCTCGTGCGCGAGCACCTGCTGGATACGGAGCGACCACTGCTGGTCCCAGGGCCGGGGCAGCCCCAGTGCCTCGTTCCAGGCCGGCAGCTGGACGGCCCGGGCGCGGGCGTCCTTGGAGAGAGTGACGGCCAGCATCTCCAGGACGATGCGCTGGACGTTGTTCTCCGGCTGTGCTTCGGTCAGGCCGAGGGAGTTGACCTGGACGCCGTAGCGGAAGCGGCGCTGCTTGGCATCGGTGATGCCGTACCGCTCGCGGGTGATCTGGTCCCAGATGCGGCCGAAGGCACGCATCTTGCACATCTCCTCGATGAAGCGGACGCCCGCGTTCACGAAGAAGGAGATCCGCGCGACCACATCGCCGAACTTCTCCTCGGGCACCTGACCGGAATCGCGTACGGCGTCCAGGACCGCGATGGCCGTCGACATGGCGTACGCGATCTCCTGGACCGGAGTGGCCCCCGCCTCCTGCAGGTGGTAGCTGCAGATGTTGATCGGGTTCCACTTCGGGATGTGGTTGACCGTGTACGTGATCATGTCGGTGGTCAGCCGCAGCGAGGGACCGGGCGGGAAGACATGCGTCCCGCGCGAGAGGTACTCCTTGACGATGTCGTTCTGCGTCGTGCCCTGGAGCTTCGTGGCGTCGGCGCCCTGTTCCTCCGCGACCACCTGGTAGAGCGCCAGCAGCCACATCGCGGTGGCGTTGATCGTCATCGAGGTGTTCATCTGCTCCAGGGGGATGTCCTGGAACAGCCGGCGCATGTCACCGAGGTGCGACACGGGCACGCCGACCCGGCCGACCTCGCCGCGGGCGAGGACGTGGTCGGGGTCGTACCCGGTCTGCGTCGGCAGGTCGAAGGCGACCGACAGGCCCGTCTGGCCCTTGGCGAGGTTGCGCCGGTAGAGCTCGTTGGACGCCTCGGCGGTCGAGTGACCGGCGTACGTCCGCATGAGCCACGGGCGGTCCTTCTGGCGGCCCGCCATGTCAGACATTCCTGCTGTGCTTGCTGGTCCGTTCCGCTGACGCGTCGCGGCTGTGCTTATCGGTCCCCTCCGCTGACGCGTCGCGGAACAGGTTGATGGCGTCGATGTGCTTCTCGCGCAGCTCCTCGTTGCGTACCCCCAGACCCTCGCGGGGGGCCAGCGCGAGCACGCCGACCTTGCCCTGGTGGAGGTTGCGGTGGACGTCGTACGCGGCCTGGCCGGTCTCCTCCAGCGAGTAGACCTTCGACAGCGTCGGGTGGATCTTGCCCTTGGCCACCAGCCGGTTGGCCTCCCACGCCTCGCGGTAGTTGGCGAAGTGCGAGCCCACGATCTTCTTCAGCGACATCCACAGGTAGCGGTTGTCGTACTCGTGGTTGTAACCGGACGTGGACGCGCAGGTGACGATCGTGCCGCCCTTGCGGGTCACGTACACGGAGGCACCGAACGTCTCACGGCCCGGGTGCTCGAAGACGATGTCCACGTCCTCGCCGCCGGTCAGCTCACGGATGCGCTTGCCGAACCGCTTCCACTCGCGCGGGTCCTGATTGTGCTCGTCCTTCCAGAACCTGTAGCCCTCGGCGTTGCGGTCGATGATCGCCTCGGCGCCCATCTTCCGGCAGATGTCCGCCTTCTGGTCGCTGGAGACGACGCAGATCGGGTTGGCGCCACCGGCCAGCGCGAACTGCGTGGCGTATGAACCGAGTCCGCCGCTGGCGCCCCAGATCAGCACGTTGTCGCCCTGCTTCATGCCCGCGCCGTTGCGCGAGACGAGCTGACGGTACGCGGTGGAGTTGACGAGGCCGGGAGCCGCGGCCTCCTCCCAGCTGAGGTGCTGCGGCTTCGGCATCAGCTGGTTGGACTTGACGAGCGCGATCTCGGCGAGGCCGCCGAAGTTGGTCTCGAAGCCCCAGATCCGCTGCTCGGGGTCGAGCATCGTGTCGTTGTGGCCGTCCGAGGACTCCAGTTCGACCGAGAGGCAGTGCGCGACGACCTCGTCGCCGGGGTGCCAGGCGTTGACGCCGGGGCCGGTGCGCAGGACGACGCCCGCCAGGTCGGAGCCGATGACGTGGTACGGCAGGTCGTGGCGCTTGGTGAGCTCGCTGAGCTTCCCGTAGCGCTCCAGGAAGCCGAAGGTGGACATCGGCTCGAAGATCGAGGTCCAGACCGAGTTGTAATTCACCGAGCTGGCCATGACGGCGACCAGCGCCTCACCGGGCCCGAGCTCGGGCACCGGAACCTCGTCGAGATGCAGTGACTTGCGGGGGTCCTTGTCGCGGGTGGTGAGCCCGGCGAACATCTCCGTCTCGTCCTTGTGCACGGTCACCGCGCGGTACGACTCAGGGATGGACAGGGCCGCGAAGTCAGCGGCGGTGCTGTCCTGCGATTGGATCGCGTCCAGGATTTCCTTCACGGTGTGCCTCCGGCGGATGGGGGCGCTGAGGGAACGCTTGAGGATCCCTGCAAGCTGAGGGGAGCGGTGTGGTGTGGAGGTGCTGCCGTCGGTTCGGCTGGTATGGCTTCGGCTTGCTCTGTGGAGCAGAAGGATTTGCCTGTGACGCAGGCGTCCGGGCGCGCAGGCATAGTGCTTGCGGGGACAGCCGGCGTACGTGAGGTCTCAGCACGCCGGCCGCCCGGACAACTTCAACGTATGGCACTCCGTGACACCTGGCAAGGCACTCGGTGCCAACAATTTCTCTCACTTGTCACCCGCCGGGCACGCATGAGCAACGCAAGAGGTGTTTCGGAGGGTTCTGTCCCGCCGGAAGCGGTCAGTGCGAGGGCCGGTACACGTAAGGAATCGTGGTGCTCAGGGCCAGGAATCCGAGTCGCTGGAGGATCGGGCTGCTCTGATCGGAGGCGTCGACCTGAAGGTAGCCGTAGCCGCGCTCCGCCGCGATCCGGGCGCGGAAGGCGACCAGGGACCGGTAGATGCCCCTCCCGCGCCACGCCTCGACCGTTCCGCCGCCCCAGAGCCCCGCGAAGCCCGTGCCCGGGTACAGCTCCATCCTGGCCGAACTCACCGGCTCGTCGCCCACCATGGCGAGGACGCCGACGAAGCTGTCCGGCTCCTCCGTCAGCCTGGCCAGCACCTGACGCCGCAGTCGCGACCAGTCCGAGCCGAATGCCTGCCCATGGGCGCGGGCCATCAGCTCCACATCGTCCGCGTCACTCACGGTGCGCAGCCGGACGCCGTCGGGCAGTTCCACCGCCGTCGAGAGGTCCGCCACCGGGGCGACCAGCAGGGTCTCCGGCTCCTCCGCCTCGAAACCGGCCGCCAGCAGCCGCTCCGCCAGATCCGCCGGCCGGTCGTGCGCGTACAGCTTCCACTCGAACTCGTCGTGTCCCAGCGCCGTGTAGTGCGCCACCTGGGCCGCGATCGCCGCGTCCGCCCGCCCGGCATCCAGATCCGGGGCCGACCACACGACACCGTTCCAGTCGTCGGCCGCGCCGACCTGTCGTACGACATCACCGGTGCGCTCGACCCGGACACCGGGGCCGTCGGGGCGGGCGTGCTCGCGCATTTCGCGGTCGAAAAGGGTCAGAAGTGTGTCGCGATCATGATTCATCCGCACACCACAGCACCGGGGTGCGGGCGCGGCAACCGGGTTTCCGGTACGGGGACGGGGCCGGCCCGCCCGTCCCTGCTCAGCGGTTCTTGAGCGCCTGCTGGATCGTGCGCATCACTTCTTCGAGGGGCGCGTCCGTCCGCGCCACCGTGACGAGCACCTCGCCCTGGGACGTCACCGAAGCGGCCGGCTGCTTCGCCGGTTCGGTGCCGACGATCCGGCCCGCGCCGATGCCGGTACCGAACGTGTCGCGGACGATCGAGAAGGCGTGGTCGAGCTGGGCCTCCACATCGCCCTCGCCGCCCGCCCGCAGCCAGCGGCGCAGCACATGGTTGTGCGCGGTGACGACGGCGGATGCCGCGACCTCCGCGAGCAGCGGGTCGTCATTGCCGACATGGTGGTCGCGCTCATCGAAGTGGCCCAGCAGATAGCGCGTGAACAGCCGCTCGTAGCGGGCCACCGAGGCGATTTCGGCCTCGCGCAGTGTGGGGACCTCACGGGTCAGCTTGTAGCGGGCCACGGAGACCGCGGGCTTTGCCGCGTACATCTTCATGACTTCCTTGATGCCGCGGCAGACGGTGTCGAGCGGGTGCTCGTGCGCGGGGGCGGCATTGAGGACGGCCTCGGCCCTGACGAGGGTGTCGTCGTGGTCCGGGAAGATCGCCTCTTCCTTGGAGCGGAAGTGCCGGAAGAAGGTCCGCCGGGCGACTCCCGCGGCGCCCGCGATCTCGTCGACCGTCGTCGCCTCGTACCCCTTCGAGGCGAAGAGTTCCATGGCCGCGGCGGCCAGTTCGCGGCGCATTTTGAGCCGTTGGGCGGCGGCGCGGGTGCCTGCGGCACTCTCCTGGGTGTCGGGCGCGGCGGAGACACGGGGGGACCTGGCGGGCTGGGACATGGTGTGAACGTACTGCATCGGTGCAGGGGAATGCGCCTGTGGGGGCGGGCCGCCCGAAGGATCGAGCAGCCCGCCCCACCCGGCTCCCGGCTCAGAGGGTCCGGCAGCGGGCTTCGCGGCGTCGCGGGGCCGGGGCGCGCGCCTCGCGGCGTTGTCGTCAATCACCATGTTCCCCGAGCTCCCGGCTTCGCTCGAGCAGGGGAGGCCCCATGCGCCATGCCTCAATCCTCCGCCTTGCGATGCACGCGCCCCAGCCCCGCTCCTTCACCCGCGCTGCCCGCTGCCGGACCCTCTCAGCGCCGGGCATATTCGCGGAAGCCGCGCCCCGTCTTGCGACCGAGGCAGCCGGCGGCCACCAGATGCTCCAGCAGCGGAGCCGGAGCCAGGCCCGGGTCGCGGAACTCGCTGTGCAGCACCTTCTCGATGGCGAGCGAGACATCGAGTCCGACGACGTCGAGGAGCTCGAACGGGCCCATCGGGTAGCCGCCGCCCAGCTTCATCGCGGCGTCGATGTCGTCGAGGCTCGCGTAGTGCTCCTCGACCATCTTGATCGCGTTGTTGAGGTACGGGAACAGCAGCGCGTTCACGATGAAGCCGGCCCGGTCCCCGCAGTCCACCGGGTGCTTGCGGACCTTGACGCACACCTCGCGGACGGTGGCGTGGACATCGTCGGCGGTGAGCACCGTACGGACGACCTCGACCAGCTTCATCGCGGGCGCCGGGTTGAAGAAGTGCATCCCGACGACGTCCTGCGGGCGCGAGGTGGCCCGCGCGATCGCCACGACCGGCAGTGACGAGGTGGTGGTGGCGAGCACCGCACCCGGCTTGCAGACCTTGTCCATCGTCCCGAACAGCTGCTGCTTGACCGACAGGTCCTCGGCGACTGCCTCGACGGCGAGATCGACATCGGCGAAGGCGTCCAGTGAACCGGCTGCGGTGATCCGGGCCAGGGTCTCGTCCCGCGCCTCGGCGGTCAGCCGCCCCTTGGTGACGGAACGCTCCAGGGACTTGGCGATCCGGCCCTTCGCCGTGTCCGCCTTCTCCTGGCTGCGGGCGGCGAGCACCACGTCGTAGCCGGCCTTCGCGAAGACCTCGGCGATCCCCGAAGCCATCGTCCCGGAGCCCGCGACGCCCACCGACCGCACCGCGCGTCCGCCGGCCACCGACGCGCTCTCCCGCGGGGTCAGCGCGTCCGGCACCACGGTCTGGCTGCCGGATTCCGTGTACGTGTAGAAGCCGCGGCCCGACTTGCGGCCGGTCAGCCCCGCCTCGCTGAGCTGCCTGAGGATGGGGGCCGGGGCGTGCAGCCGGTCGTGCGACGCGCAGTACATCGCCTCCAGGACGGTACGAGCGGTGTCGATCCCGATCAGGTCGAGGAGGGCGAGCGGGCCCATCGGCAGGCCGCAGCCCAGCTTCATCGCCGCGTCGATGTCCTCACGGGAGGCGTAGTTAGCCTCGTACATCGCGGCGGCCTGGTTGAGGTACCCGAACAGCAGCCCGTCGGCGACGAAGCCCGGCCGGTCGCCGACCGCGACCGGCTCCTTGCCCAGGCTGCGGGCGAGCGCGGTGACCGCCTCGACGGCCGGCGGCGCGGTCAGCACCGAGGAGACCACCTCGACCAGCTTCATCGCGGGCGCCGGGTTGAAGAAGTGCAGACCGAGCACGCGCTCGGGGTGCAGCGATTCGGCGGCGAGCCGGGTGACCGACAGGGCGTTGGTGCCGGTCGCCAGGATCGCGGTCGGGGAGACGATCGCGTCGAGCTCCCGGAAGAGCTGCTGCTTGATCTCGTACGACTCGGGCACGACCTCGATGACCAGCTCCGCCTCCGCGGCGGCCTGGAGGTCACCGAAGGTACGGAACCGGGCGAGGACGTCGCTGCGCTCCTCCTCCGTGATCCGCTCGCGCCGCACGGCGCGGGCGGTCGCGGCTTCCAGGGCGGCGACGGCCTGACGGGCGGCCGCGTCGCTGATGTCGATACCGATGACCTCGTGGCCGGCGCGGGCCAGGACCTCGGCAATGCCGGTGCCCATGGTGCCGAGACCGACGACGGCAATGGTGCTGAGCGGGGTGTCCATCATGGGACTCCAGAGAATGAGTGACGACTGTGAGGAGCACGGCGCGCGCTGAAGAGGCGAACTGGCGCAGGGCGTGCGGGAATTGCGTGTCGTGGTGCTCAAGGCCGAGGCGCGATGGGCGCGCCCGGACCGGGAAGGGGCGACGGACTCTGTCCCGGAGTCACGTCTCGCAAAGCTGCCGAACCGACAGACACTCCGGGTGGCTGCGTCACCAGGCCACCGGAGCCGGCGGGGAGTGTGTCCCGCTCACATGAGCTTAACCGGTGAGTAACGAGCACGCCAGCCCCGAGTTGCTGTGGTCCGGCTCACACTCACTGTCATCGCCGATACGCTGACGGTCATGGACGAGGAGTTCCGGTCGCTGACGGACCGGCTTGCGGACGAGGCGGGGGAGTCGGCGGCGTACCGCAGACTGCTCGCCACCGACGACGACGAGGAACTGGCCCGGGTGCTCGTGGAAGGCGAACGCCCGCTCTGGGCGCGGGAGATCGCCGCGTTCAGGCTCGGCTGCGGCGGTGACCGACGGGCCTTCGAGGCGCTGGTCCTGTTGCTCAACCACCGAGACCCGGAGCGCTGCGTCTCCGCCGCCCACGCCCTGGTGCGCCTCGGCGACCCCCGCACGCCCAGGGCCGCCGCCGCCCTGGCGACGAACAACCTGCGCACCGCGTACGCCCTGCACCCGGTGCGGCTGCTCACCGCGCTTCGGGCCCCGGAGTCCGTACCGGCGCTGATGAGCACCCTGGAGCGGCTCCTGGCCCCGGACGATCCGCACTGGCGGGTGGCGCTCGCCTGTGTGGAAGGGCTCGGGCAGCTCGGGGACGAACAGGCCCGCCCGCTCCTGGAGGCGGCGCTGCCGCACCCGAGACTGGGCGGCGCGGCACGGGACGCGCTCAGCCGCCTGCGGAGGGCCTGAGAGCGCGGACCGCTGCCGGCCGGTCCGGCGCCGACGTGTTCAAGGGGTGCCGAGGGCACGCACGTACCGCACCTCGGGTACGAGTTCGCCGTCCACCTCGAAGGGCTCCTCGGCGCCGTCGAGGCGAAAACCCGAGCGTTCGTAGAAGCGGCGGGCCGGGGCATTCTCCTTCAGCACCCAGAGCGCCAGGTCCGGGAAGCCGTCCGCGGTGGCGCGGGTGAGCATCTGCGCCATCAGGGCGCGGCCGGCCCCGGTCCCGATCTGCTCGGGCAGCACATAGATCGCGTACAGCTCGCCCCGCGCCGACCGGCTGCCGTTCTCACGGTACGGGCCGTAGCAGGCCCAGCCGATCACACCGAGGCCCGCCCGTTCGGCCACCACATTCACGACCGGGCTGCCCTCGGCGAAGAATCCACGGCGGCGTTCCGCGTCCTCGGCGATGTCCATGGCGTCCAGATGCGACTGCGGCATCAGTCCGGCGTACGCGGCCTGCCAGCCGCGCACCCGGACTCTCGCGACCGCCTCGCAGTCGTCGACAGTCATGTCCCTCACAAGCACATCGGGCGTGGTCCGTATCGTCATACGGGCCATCCTGACGCATGCGTCAGGATGGCCCGTACGGGAATCCGGCCCGGGTCCGCAGAGCGTCAGCCGCGGAAGCCGAGCAGGCCGTGCAGGATGCTGCCCCTGCTGCCGGAACCCGTTCCCCGGGCCGACTCGACCGCCGCCCTGCCGGTCAGCGGCTTCGGGTCGGGGGACTTGGCGCAGACCGCGTCCGCGTCGGCCCCGCTGTCTTTGCCGCGCGGGACGGTGCCCTTGTCGAGATAGTCCGCCAGATAGGTGTCCAGACAGTCGTTGCCGCTCAGTGTGATGCCGTGATTGCCGCCGCCCTGCTCGACCACCAGGCTGGAGTCGCGCAGCTTGCGGTGCAGGGTGACTCCGCCGTCGTACGGCGTGGCCGCGTCCTCGGTGGCCTGGAAGAGCAGCACCGGCGGCAGGCTGTCGTTGGAGACCCGTACCGGGTTCAGCGGCTCCACCGGCCAGTCGATGCACGGGGCGTTGTACCAGGTGTTGTTCCAGGTGAAGAAGCGTGCCTTGTCGTGCACCTTCCAGCTGTCGTTGTGCCAGGTGTTCCACTGACGGGGCCACTGGGTGTCGCGGCACTGCACGGCCGAGTAGACCGAGTACCCGTTGTCGGCCTTCGCGTCGACCGCGCCGAACTTCTGGTACGCCTTCACGAGCGCGTCCTGGTCCTGGTCGTTCACATACGCCGCGAACGCATCGGCCAGATAGGGCCAGTAGCCGTCGTAGTAGCCGCCGGGCAGGAAGGTGTCCTCCAGCTCGCTCGCCCCGACCTTCCCGCCCGCGGGGTGCGCCTTGACGGCGGCACGCATCGCGTACCAGACATCCTCGACCTTCGCCGGGTCGCTGCCGAGCCGGTACGTGGTGTCGTGCTTCGCGACCCAGGCGGCGAACGCCTTGTGGCGGGCGTCGAAGGCGTAGTTCTGGCCGATGTTGTCGTCGTACCAGACGCCCTCCGGGTCGACGTTCGAGTCGAGGACCAGGCGCCGCACCCGCTCCGGGAACAGCTTGGCGTACACCGCGCCGAGGTAGGTCCCGTACGAGTACCCGAAGTAGTTGAGCTGCTGGGAACCGGTTGCCTGCCGGATCACATCGAGGTCCTTGGCTGCGCTGACCGTGTCCATGTAGGGCAGCAGATCCGGGTACTTCTCGCCACATGCCTGCGCGAACGAGCGGGCCCGGTTGCGGTTGGCCTCCTCGACCGCGGGCGAGTCCGGCACCGAGTCGGGGCGCAGCGGATCGAAGTACTTCGGTACACAGTCCAGCGCGGGCTCGCTCTGACCGACCCCGCGCGGGTCGAACCCGATCACGTCGTACTGCGCGGCAACCGACTTCGGCAGCGAGGACGCCACGAAGCCGGCCATCGAGAGGCCGCTGCCCCCGGGGCCGCCGGGGTTGACGAGCAGGGGGCCCTGGAAGGTCTTCGCGGTGTGCGGGATCCGGGACAGGGCGAGGGCGATCTGCCGACCCGACGGATCGTCATGATCGAGCGGTGTACCGACCGATGAGCACTGCATACTCGGGTACGACTTGGTGCCGCAGTCGGTCCATACGGGCTCGGCCGCGGTGTGCCGCGCACTGTTGTCGGCGGTTGCCGGGGACGGAGCGGCGGTCACCAGACCGGCGACCGCCGCACCGACGGCGAACAGAATTCCTGGACGTTTCGTCATATGGCCTCCCGTGGTGGGGCAAAGACGGCTGCGCGTGGCGCAGCCTCCGCCGCATGCTCCCCACATTCGCGCCCGGAAGGACATCTTCTGTTGAGAGTTGACCCGTTTGCCCGTGTCGGATGCGCCAGACCCGCCCGCGTCGGATCCGCCGGGCCGGAGCAGGGTCAGCCCGGTGGGCTGGAGGTCGTCGAGCGGTGACCGCTGCTCCTGACGCACGGGGAGCCGACGGGCCGGGCCGCGGTGCGAGGGGCCGATCCCAGCGCATGGACGCCTCCTCGATTAGCACTGGACAGGGAATGAAACACTTGTTCCCTTGATCGTTTTCTCCTCTTCGTCCCCGCCCGGATTTTGAGCGGCGTCCCGGAGGTGGTTGGCTCAGTACACCCCCGAACAACCGAGTGCTGGAGGAACAGCCATGGCGCAGGTCGAGGCAACGACGGAGCGAGTCTTCGCGGCGGACGCGGAGACGGTGTTCGACGCGCTGGCCGACTACAAGGAGGTCCGGGGCAAGGTGCTGCCCGGACACTTCAGCGAGTACGAGGTGCGTGAGGGCGGTGACGGCGAGGGCACCCTCGTCCACTGGAAGCTCCAGGCCACCAGCAAGCGGGTGCGCGACTGTCTGCTGGAGGTCACCGAGCCCACCGACGGCCGGCTCGTGGAGAAGGACCGCAACTCCTCGATGGTCACCACCTGGACCGTCACGCCGGCCGGTGAGGGCAAGTCGAAGGCGGTCGTGTCGACCGTCTGGAACGGCGCCGGCGGCATCGGTGGATTCTTCGAGAAGACCTTTGCGCCCAAGGGGCTTGGGCGGATCTACGACGAACTGCTGCAGAACCTTGCCACCGAGGTCGAGAAGTAGCTCCAACCTCTCTTGACCGGCCTCACCGGTTCGGGTGGTTTTCTCGGCCCGGCGGTTGTGCGCCGTAGCGGCTCCCACCGGCGGCTAAGCCCCCCGAGTGCGCCGTCAGCGCCCCCCCGTCGCGTTTGCCCTCGCTTATCGCGCAATGCGAGAAATGGGCGGCGCAGATGCGACGAGGGGAGCGGCACGTGGTGGGTGGGATCACTCTGTTGGAGGACGAGCCGAGCGGTGCGGGGGCCGCCGAGGCGGCGAACACGCCGCCCACGCCACCCCCTGCCGCGAAAAAGACGCAAGAGGCGGAAGAAGCCGCAGTCATCGCGCCTTCCGCCATGCCGGAGACCACCCCCCGCCACATCCGGCTGGTCTTCCTCGGGCTGATGCTCACGCTTCTGCTCGCGGCGCTCGACCAGATGATCGTCGCCACCGCACTGCCGAAGATCGTCGGCGAGCTGCACGGCCTGGAGAAGATGTCCTGGGCCGTCACCGCGTACCTCCTCGCCTCCACCATCGGCCTGCCGATCTACGGGAAGCTCGGCGACCTCTTCGGCCGCAAGGGCGTCTTCCAGTTCGCCATCGTCGTCTTCGTCATCGGCTCCGCGCTGGCCGGCTGGTCCCGCACCATGGACGAACTGATCGCCTTCCGTGCAGTCCAGGGCGTCGGTGGCGGCGGGCTCATGATCGGCGTCCAGGCGATCATCGCGGATGTCGTACCGCCCCGGGAACGCGGCCGGTTCATGGGGCTCATCGGCGCAGCCTTCGGCCTCGCCTCCGTCGCGGGCCCGTTGCTCGGCGGCTTCTTCACCGACCATGCCTCCTGGCGCTGGTGCTTCTACATCAACGTCCCGTTCGGCCTGATCACCCTCGCCGTCATCACCGTCGTACTGAAACTCCCCAGGCCCACCGTCCGGCCCCGCCTCGACATCCTCGGTGCGCTGCTGCTCGCGGCCGCCTCCACCTGCCTGGTGCTGCTGACCAGCTGGGGCGGTACGGAGTACGCCTGGGGATCGCGCACCATTCTGGGGCTCGCCGCCGGAGCCGCCGGAACGGCCCTGCTGTTCGTCGTCGTCGAGCACCGGGCAGCCGAACCGATCATTCCGCTGCGGCTGTTCCGTGACTCGATCTTCAATGTCACCGCGCTCGTCGGTGCGGTCGTCGGGGTGGCGCTGTTCGGCGCCGCCAGCTATCTGCCGACGTTCCTGCAGATGGTCGACGGCGCCACAGCCACCGAATCCGGGCTGCTGATGCTCCCGATGATGGGCGGCATCGTCGGCGCGTCCGTCGTCTCCGGTCAGCTGATCTCCCGCACGGGCCGCTACCGCGTCTATCCGATTCTCGGCGGCGCCGTCTCGGTGGCCGGCATGTGGCTGCTCTCCCGGCTCGAAACCGACACCCCGCGGTTCGAATACGGCATCGCGCAGGCCGTGCTCGGCACCGGGATCGGCCTGGTCATGCCGGTACTGGTGCTCGCCGTGCAGAACTCCGTGGAGCCCGCCGACCTCGGCGCCGCCACCAGTGCCAACAACTACTTCCGGCAGATCGGCGGCAGCGTCGGCGCCGCCGTCTTCGGGACGCTCTTCGCGGGCCGCCTCGCGGACGCGCTCGCCGTCCGGCTGCCGTCCGGCGCAGACCTCCCCGACCCGGAGTCGATCACCCCGCAGCTGGTCCATGCCATGGAGCCCGCGCTGCGCGACAGTTACATCCAGGCGTATGCCGACGCGATGCCGCGGATCTTCCTCTACCTCGTGCCGGTGCTCGCGCTCGGCCTGTTCTTCGCCTTCTTCCTCAAGGAGAAACCGCTGGTGTCCCATCACAGCCCCGAATCCGCCGCCGAGTCCGCACCGATTCCCGCCGCCCGCACCACCGCTGCCGCTCCGCCGCCGCCCGTGTACCTGTCGGGTGTGCCGGTGTGCGGCAGCGTCCAGCACCCCGACGGTACGAAGGTCCCGCGTGCCGCCCTCACCCTCATCGACGTCCAGGGACAGCAGGTCGGACGGGGCGCGAGCGGGGACGACGGGCGGTACGCGCTGAGCGTGCCCGGCGCCGGCAGTTACGTCCTCATCGCCGCGGCCGGCGGCCACCAGCCGCAGGCCGTCAGCGTCACCGTGGGCGAACGGCCCGTCGAGCTCGATGTGGTGCTCGGCGGTGCGGGACGCCTTGCCGGGATCGTCGTCACCGCCGACGGCATCCCGGTGCGCGACGCCGCCGTCACCCTCACCGATGTACGCGGCGAAGTGGTCGCGTCCACCCGCAGCGGCCGCGAAGGCGGCTATGTGATCACGGAGTTGGTGGCCGGCGAGTACACCCTGGCCGCCAGCGCGCCCGCCTTCCGGCCCGCCGCGCTGCCGGTGAGCGTGCAGGCGGCCAGGGAGACCCGGCAGGACATCGAACTCGCCGGTGGAGCGGTGCTGCGCGGCGTCGTACGGGCCAGCGGCGGCCGGCCCGTCGAGGACGCCCGGGTCACGCTCCTGGACGCGGCGGGCAATGTGGTCGACACGCTCACCACCGGGCCCGACGGCGCATTCCGGTTCGTGGACCTGTCCACCGGTGAGTACACGGTGATCGCGGCCGGGTATCCGCCGGTGGCCACCGTCCTCCAGGTCGCGGGTGGCGGACGGACCGAACGCGACCTCCAACTGGGCCACGAGGACTGACCGTTGCGGGGAACGGGCCGGCCGATGGCTTCACCGGCCGGCCCGGCACCGCAACGGCGTCGTACCGTGCGCGGCCGGGTGCGCCGGGCGCACCACCCCGGGGCCCCGCGAATGGGGCAGTAGCACCACGGCACACGGCAAGCCCGTCTGGTTCGAACAGGTGCTCAGCCGTATCCCGGCCCCCGGTCGCACACCTGGTGAAGGATGTCGCCACGGGCGGTGGATGCTCTGTGCGGTCTTGCCGCGGCCGCCCCGGGGCGGTAGTCCGTACCTGAGCGAAATGCCTCAGGAAAAGCGGACCCGGGAGTGCATATGGACGTGTCACAGCGTTACCGCGAGGCGTGGGAGGGCTTCTGGTCCGCCACCTCGGACGCGCCCGGTGAGGCGATGTGGGACGCCGACCCCTCCCTCAGCTCCGTACCCCACAGCGAGTTGCTCCTGCCGTACGCCGACACCTCGCTGCCCGTTGCCGACCTCGGCTGCGGGAACGGCACCCAGACCCGCTATCTCGCCACCCGCTTCCCCCGCGCGATCGGTGTGGACCTCTCGCACGCGGCGATCGCGCACGCACGCCACGCGGATCCCGACCGCGTCGCCGAGTTCGCCCAGCTCGACCTCGTCGACGCGGAGGCCGTGGCGGCCCTGCACGAGCGGATCGGCGACACGAATGTCTATATGCGTGCGGTGATCCACCAGAGCGAGGCCGAGGCCAGGCCCGCCGTTGCCGCGGCGGTTGCGACGATGGTGGGGGAGCGGGGCCGGGCGTTCGTCGCCGAGCTGACCCCGGCCTCCAAGGATGTGCTCCAGCAGGTGGCGCAGGGACCGGACGGGCCGCCCGAGAAGCTGCGCCGGGTCCTGGATCACGGTCTCAAGCCGGCCAGTGCCACGGAGGAGGAGGTGCCTCAGCTGCTGCGGGCGGCCGGACTGACCACGCTGGCCGGCGGTGAGACCGTCCTGGCCCAGACCGAGTATCTGCCCGACGGAACCCGTATCGACCTGCCCGCACGCTGGTTCGTGCTGGCCGCGTCCGCCGCCGTCGGCTGACATCGTCGGCCGACGGCACCGGGAGCGGCGGGCGGGGAGGTCATGGCAGCAGCCGTGGCCCCCGCTTCGCCGCGAGGTCCTCGACCCAGCCGAACAGCGCCACCGCCGCGGCGATCAGCACCCAGGCGACGGCGAACTGGAACCACACGCTGTCCAGCGGAAGATCCCGTTCGAGGGCCGGCACATTCCACATCAGGTCGATCAGCGGCACGCTCACCATCAGCGCGACCTCGTGCCACAGATAGACGGTCACGGCACGGGCGTTGAAGACCTTCACGATCCGGTCCGCCATGGCATGGCGGGCGAGCCACCCGAAGTCCGGCCGGAAGCGCAGCAGTGCTGCCAGGCGCCGATCACGGTGTTGCGATTGCCGACTTTGGCGTTTCCGGCCACCGCGCCGACCTCCGGGTCACCGAACGGCTGCACGAGCCGGTGCACGGTGCCGGGTTCGAAGACGGTGTCGCCGTCCGTCATCGCGACGATGTCCCGGGCCTGTCGGACACCGCGGCCTGGCGGGCGCTGCACATCACCGTGATGATCGGCGTCAACGACGTGGGCGGGGAGACGTTCACCCCCGCCGACGCGGCGTCCCTGCGCACCTTCACCGGGCGCAAGGGAATCGGCGCGCTCTCCCAGTGGGTCACCTTTCGCGATCAGGAGTGCACCGACGAGGACACCTCGAAGGCCGTCGACACCTGCAGTGGAGTCGCGCAGGAGGCGGGAGCGTTCGCGAGGGCGCTGGGCGGATGAGCGTTCGCACCGCACTCGCTCCCCTCACAGCCCGCTGTCACTTTGGAGCAGCGCCATCAGTTCCCGCGCGCCCGGGCTCATGGCCCGGGCCGCCGGCAGCACCACGACGCTCTCGTAGTAAGGCTGTCGGGGCCCTTCGAGCTCCACTGCCACCAGTCCCCGGGCCTCGGGCTTACGGGAGAAGTGATGCGGCACCAGCGCGACCCCCAGTCCCTCGTGCACCAGCTCCAGCAGGCTGTGTACGTCATTCACCTCCAGCCCCACAGTGCGCCGCATCCGTGCCTCGGCGAACGCCCCGTCCGCCGCCCGCCGCGGACCCCAGTCCGGATGGAAGTCGATGAAGGACTCACCGGGCAGCTCGCCCCACGCGACGCGGTCCGCCGTCGCGAACCGGTGACCGGGGGCGCAGAGGACGACCATGGGCTCACGCGCCAGCGGGATGAGCTCGCCTCGCCACTCGACGGAACTGACGGTCGCGGCGAAGGCGGCATCGAGCCGCCCGCCGGCCACCCCGTCCACCAGACTCGTGGTGCCCTCCTGGCGCAGCCGGATCTCCATGAGCGGATGCCTACGGTGAAAGGCCGCCAGCAGACGCGGAAGATGCACCCCGGGCACGCACTGCTCGACGCCCACCGACAGCGTGCCGCGCAGCAGTCCCCGTACGGCATCGACGGCGTCCCTCGCCGCTCGCGCCCCCGCCAGCGTGCGCTCGGCCTCCACCAGCAGGGCGCGCCCCGCCTCGGTCAGCCGCACACTGCGCGTGGTGCGGCTGAAGAGCGGGGTCCTGAGCTCCTGCTCCAGGGCCCGGACGGAGGCGGAAAGACCGGACTGCGAAACGGCGAGGCGCTCTGCGGCACGCGTGAAGTGCTGTTCCTCGGCGACGGCGACGAAATGCTCCAGCTGACGCAACTCCATGATTGAGAAATATAAGCGCTGAATCCAAGCGGAATCTCCTGTTGGACTGCTGGATGGTTGTCGGCGAACCTGGGGCCCTGCGCACCGCAACCGCCCCTCTTCCGTGGAGCCCGCATGTACCTCCCGTCCGCCGACCGCTACCAAGCCATGCCCTACCGGCGCACCGGACGCAGCGGACTGCTGCTTCCCGCGCTCTCCCTCGGCCTGTGGCACAACTTCGGCGGCGACCGGACGCCGGAGACCCAGGGGCAGATCCTGCGCCGGGCATTCGATCTCGGCATCACCCACTTCGACCTCGCCAACAACTACGGACCGCCGCCCGGCGCCGCCGAGACCGCGATGGGCCGCGCACTGAGGACGGACTTCTCCCGGCTCCGGGACGAACTCGTCATCTCGACCAAGGCGGGCTATCTGATGTGGGACGGCCCGTACGGGGAGTGGGGGTCCAGGAAGAATCTGCTCTCGTCGCTCGACCAGAGCCTCACCCGGCTCGGCCTCGACCATGTCGACATCTTCTACTCGCACCGCCCCGACCCCGACACCCCGCTCGAAGAGACGATGGGCGCGCTCGACTCGGCGGTACGTCAGGGCAAGGCGCTCTACGTCGGCATCTCCAACTACTCGCCGGAGCAGACCCGTCAGGCCGCCCGGATCCTCAAGGAGCTGGGCACCCCGCTCCTCATCCACCAGCCGCGCTACTCGATGCTGGACCGCTGGGTCGAGGACGGCCTGCTGACGGCGCTCGACGAGCTGGGCACCGGATCGATCGCCTACTCGCCGCTGGAGCAGGGCATCCTCTCCGACCGCTATCTGCGCGGCATCCCGGAAGGCTCGCGCGCGGCCGGCAACAGCCCCTTCCTGACGCCCGATTCGGTCACCCCGGAGCTGGTGGACAGGCTGCGGGCGCTCGACGAGGTGGCTGCCGCGCGCGGGCAGTCCCTCGCGCAGATGGCGCTCGCGTGGGTGCTGCGGGGCGGCCGGATCACGTCCGCCGTGGTCGGGGCGAGCAGCGTAGCCCAGCTGGAGAACAGCGTCGAGGCGGTCGGTGATCTGGAGTTCGCCGACGAGGAGCTGGCCCGGATCGAGGACATCCTCAAGGGCCCGGACCTCCGCTGAGCCGTGGGGCGCCCCCGTGGCCGGGGGCGCCGTCGGGCCCCGTGAATGGTCGGGGCGTACGGCTGTCGTGCTTGGCATGATGGCCCCAGGGATGACAAGAGAACCTGTCCTTCACCGGGAGTTACGGCGACGAGGTGTTCTCGCTGCGTTACATCCTCACCCATGTGATCGAGGAGTACGCGCGGCACAACGGCCACGCGGACCTGCTCCGGGAGGCCATCGACGGAGCCACCGGGGAGTGGTTTCCCTCCCGGTACCGTGCCCGCGCGGCCACGTCCGTGCTCAACCCACCGCAGATGTCCGCGCCTCGACCCGGTCGACGTAGCGGTGGGCCCAGGGCAGGGCCTCCTCCAGAGCCGCCGATACACCGAGCAGGAGGTCCTCGCGGCCCCATCCGGCCGTGAGCGAAACCCCGAGCGGCAGGCCCTGGGAACTCCAGCCCAGCGGAAGGCTGATGGTCGGGAACCCGGTGGCGTTCCCGATCACCGTGTTGCCCGTGAAGGCGGTCATCGCGGCCAGCTCCGCCGCCGGATCCGCGTCGTTGCGGAGCCGGCCGATGAGCGTCGGCGGGGTCGTGACGGTCGGGGTGATCACGATGTCGGCGTCCGCGTAGTCGAGCGTCCAGGCCCGCGCGCGGGCCTGGACGACACCGATCGAGGCGGCCAGCTCGCCCGAGGTGAACTGCTTCGAGCCGGCCCGGAGATGGCGGACGATCGGACGCAGGGCCGCCTCGTCGAACGCCATGGTCCTGGCCCCGACCAGCGCGGTGAACATCACCCGGAAGCCCTCGGTGAACTCGGGGTCCGGCGCCTGGTCCCGGGCGAAGACGGCATGGCCGAGCCCGGCCAGCGTACGGGCGGTGAGTTCGGCGGCGGCGGCGACCTCGGCGTCCACGGGCGCCCCCGAGACCGAGCCCTGCGCGAGCGCCACCCGGAGTCGCGGGACAGGTGCGTCGCAGGCGCGCTCGTAGCTGTCGACGCGGGGCGGATGCACGGTGCCGACTCCGGTACGGGTGGTCAGCGCATCGAGGAACGCCGCGGTGTCGCGCACGGTGCGGGCGAGCGGCCCCCGTACGGAGAGCCCCATCCCGTCGTTGCCGTCCGGGCCCGCCGTGACGAGCCCACGGCTCGGTTTCAGCCCGACCACACCGCAGGCGCTCGCGGGTGAGCGCAGGGAACCGGCGGTGTCACTGCCCTGGGCGATCGGCACCAGCAGCGCACCGACCGCGGCCGCCGCACCGCCACTGCTGCCGGCCGCGCTGCGGGTGAGGTCGAACGGACTGCGCGCGGGGGCGGACACCTCGGGCTCGGTGTAGCAGGCGGCCCCGAACTCGGGAACGGTGGTCTTGCCGAGGCTGATCAGCCCGGCATCGGCCATGACATCGACGATCTCGTCGTTGTGGTCGGGAATCCAGTCGCGCAGCAGCGCAGAACCCAGCGTGGTGCGTACGCCCGCGGTGGCCTCCAGGTCCTTGACGGCGGTGGGTACGCCGAACAGGCGCGGCAGTTCGGTGCGGTCCGAGGAGCGCAGGGTGCGTCCGGCCTCGGCCGCGGCGGCGCGGGCCCGGTCCGCCGACACGGTGGTGAACGCACCCACGCGGTCGCCGTCCTCGATCCGGGCGAGCAGATGGTCCACGACTTCGGTGGGAGTTGTGTCTCCGCGCTCGTAGGCGGTGGCCAGTTGGAGAGCCGTGAGGTCGTGCAACTGCGGCATGGATGCTCCCATTGCTGTTTCGTTACGCGTATCGATATGGTGACGGCATGGTGGTCGAGAAGGCAAGCACCCCGAAGAACGGCCGTCCCCGGGCGGTCACGCTCGACGCGATCCTGGACGCGGCGACCGAGATCGCCGACGACCGGGGTCTCGACGCGGTGACCTTCCGCGTGGTGGCCGACCGGCTGGATGTGTCACCGATGGCGGTCCACCGCACGACGGGCGGCATCGACGCGCTCCAGCACGCGCTGGTATCCCGGATCGTCGGCGAGGTGACACGGTCCGTGCACTGGCCGGACGACTGGCGCGGCGTCGTCCGGCTGTTCGCGGACACGCTCCATGACCTGCTCATGCGGCACCCCGTCATCCTTGAGGCGCACCGCCGCGCCTCCCTCGTCGGGCCCGGCGCGGACGACGTCGCACTCCGGGTCGTCGCCGCGCTGCAGACCGCGGGACTCGACGAGGAGGCCGCCGTGTACGCGTACGGCGCCCTGCACGACTTCGTCACCGGCCATGTGGCGATCCGCCTCGGCCGCGGCGATCCGGAACAGCTCCGACTCCCTCCCGAGCGCCGGGCCATGTCGGTGTTCGCCGACCACCACGACTACGACCGCCGGTTCGCCTACGGCCTCGACCTCGTCATCGGCGGGATCGCCGCTGCCGCCGTCCCCGTATCGCATGAGGAGCAGAGATGAACCCCTCCTTGCAGGATCTGCCCGAGACCGTCCGTCTGACGGCCCCCGGCGGGCGCCGTGTCGCGTACTGCTCGTACGGGGACCCCGCCGCCCCGCCCGCGATCGTGCTCCATGGCACCCCCGGCAGCCGTTTCGAAGGCATGGCGCTGCGGCAGTCCGCGACGGAGGCGGGCGTCCGTCTGGTCTTCCCGGACCGCCCCGGATACGGGGAGACCGACCCCGTGCCCAGCCGTGGCTTCCACCGCTGGAACGACGACTTCCTGGCCCTGCTCGACCACCTCGGCCACGAACGGGCACCGCTCGTGGCGATCTCGGGCGGCGGCGGATACGCGCTGTCCGCCGCCCAGGCGCACCCCGAGCGGGTGACGAAGCTGATCCTCGCGTGCGCCGCCGTCCCCGGAGCACCCCGACAGGCGTACGCACGCCGGATCCCGATCGTGAAGTGGCTGGACCGGCTGGTGCGCTGGGCCCCGGTGATCGCCCGGCCGATGCTCGCCGGAACGGGGATCTTCAAGCGCATGAAAAGCCGTGAGCCGCACCTCGATGCCTGGCCGCTCGCCGACCGACTGATCATGAAGGAACCGGAGTTCCAGGAGCTGTCGGAGCTGGACACCGCCGAGGCCCGGCGCCAGGGCATGGACGCGGCCATGGCCGATCTCGCCGGATACTCCCGCCCGCTGCCCGAGTCGCTGGGATCGATCCGGGTGCCGACCGTGTTCATCCACGGCGAGGCGGACGGCAACGTCCCCATCGAGGTGACGCGTTGGGCGCACGTGCAGATCGACGGCGCCGAGCTGCGCACCGTCCGCGACGGCGGACACCTGTTCCTCCTCGACGACCCCGACCCGCTCCTTCGGGAACTGGCCGGCCCGTATCGCGGCGCGACTGTCGCGAAAGGAGACAACGGGCAGCACTGACAACCCCCCTCCTGCCGGTGTGCTCGTCAGGGTCGCTGCGGGGGCCGTGCACGGCGACGGGGCCCGCGCGGTGGATCGCGCCGTCGGCCGGTATCGCACGGCAGCCGAGTCCGCAGACCGTTCGGGCCGGTGGACGCGGCCGGCCCAGGAGGTGCCGCGCGGAGCGTACTTGCTCAAGCGCACTTGAACGTTCTCGCGTGGCCGGCACGACGGTGATCGACAGCACCCCCCGTGAAGTCCCCGCCGCCCCTGGACGTTCGCGGCCCCTTTGCGACCCGACGGCCAGGACCGCTGCACGATCAGCGAGGTCGCCCGGTTCATCGGGCTCAGGGCTCACACTCCGCGCTGGTACGAGCGGATCGGTCTGATGCCGCAGGTGGAGCGGTCGCACGCCGGCCGGCGCCGCTTCAGCAACAGGGACCTGGACCGGCCCGCATCCGTGGGCAAGGCGAACTCGCTTGCGCGTCTCACGTGTTGAGGAACTCCGCACACCGATAGGGGCCCAGCGCGGCGCCTTCGGACGGCCGCAGGGTGACCTCGACGTCGTCGGTCCTGACCTTCGGGTCGAGCACGGACTGGGCGCGCGCCAGCGTGCACACCAGCTGGCCCGTACCCTGGTCGCGTCCCGACTCCGCATAGCGGCCGTCGAGGCGCACCGTGACGCGGGTGCCCGTTCCGGTCACCGAGAAGCCGGGGAGCTGGACAAGAGAGGTGAGCCCCTCGCGCTGCTCGGCGGGCGGCGGCCCCGACAGGAGCAGCTTCACCACCGCGTTGAGGTCCGTGACCTCCTTGTCGAGCAGGGGCACTCCGCGCAGCCCACCGGCGGACGCGTAGTACAGCCGCATGCCGCGCGTCAGCCCGGACGCGGGCTCGCCCGCGCCTATCACTCCGGTCGGCTGGACGCCGCAGCCCACGAGAGCGATCGCCAGCGCGGCGATCACGACCGCCTGCCGGACGTTCATTCCGTGCCCTCTCCTGTGCGTCGCAGGGGCAGCCGCAGCGTGAACACCGCGCCGCGCTGTGGTCCATCGGTCACGTCGGCCACGTCGATCGTGCCGCCGTGCAGCCGTGCGTTCTCCAGTGCGATCGCCGTGCCGAGACCGCTGCCCTGTCCGCTGTCGTCGGCCGTGCCACGGGTGCGGGCCGCGTCCGCCTTGTAGAACCGGTCGAAGACCCGCTCCCGAGCCCCCGGCGGCAGCCCGGGACCGTGGTCGGCGACCTCCAGCGTCACCCACTCCCCGTCGGCCTCGCGGGCCGTCTTGAGGGTCACGGTGACCGGCGGGGCTCCGTGCCGCAGTGCGTTGCCGACCAGGTTCGCGACGATCACGTCGATGCGGCGCCGGTCGACCACCGCCCGTACGCCCTCGTGGAGGTGCGTCTGCACCCGGTCGGTCCAGCCGCGCAGTGCCAGCGACGCCCGTACGGTGTCGGCGAGGTCCGTCTCGGCCGCGTTCAGCCGTACGGCCTTGGCGTCGAAGCGGGAGATCTCCATCAGGTCCTCGACCAGCCGGGACAGCCGTGCCGTTTCCGCGCCGACGGTACGGGCCGCCCGCGCCGCGTCCGGCGGCAGCTGGTCGGCGTCCTCCTCCAGGACGGTCGCCACCATCGTCATCGCCGCGAGGGGCGTGCGCAGTTCGTGCGACACGTCCGCCACGAAGCGGCGTGCCTTCGCCTCCTGCTCGCGCAGTTCCGTGTCGGAAGCCTGGAGCGCGTCGGCGGTCTCGTTGAACGTCGTTGCCAGGTCGGCGAGTTCGTCGTGCCCGGTGACGGCGACCCGGCTGCCGAGGTCTCCGGCCGCGAGCTCGCGGGTGGCCCGGCCCAGCTTCCGTACCGGACGAAGGACCGTCCCCGCGGCCAGCAGCGCCAGGACGGCGGCCAGCAGCACCACCGGGACGATGCCCTTCTGTACGGAGTCCAGCAGGGCGGCGGTGTCGTCGCGCTCGGCCCGCAGATCGGTGATCGTGAAGACCTCCAGGCCGGAGGTGCGGTGGTCCCCGTCGGCGAACGTGACAGGCGTGCCGACGACCAGGTAGGGCTCGCCCCGCCACTGCACCCGCTGGAACTGGGCGTCGTCGCCGGTCATGACGGCGGTGCGCAGCTCGACGGTGATCCGGTCCTCCGTGTCGGCGTACGAGTCGGAGACCGCGGTGAGGTCCTGGTAGCGGGCGACCACGATCTTCCCGCCGATGCCGTCCGACACCTTCGCCGCGAACCGGGACAGCGACTGCTGGTCGGGCGGTACGTCGAAGTCGGCGGCCACCGCGCTGACCCGCTCCCGGAAGTCGTTCACGGCCGCGTTCTGGGTGCGCTGGAGGACGGCGGTACGGGCGTCCCGGTAGGCGAGGGCGGTCGCGGTCACCGCGCTGATCAGGGCGACGACGACGAAGGTGACGACGAGCCGGACGCGCAGCCCGCCGACGAGCCGCCGGGAGCGCCGCTTCGAGGCGACGCCGCGCTCGCCCTTGTCCGTACGGTTCACAGCGGCTTCGTCCGTACGCTTCACAGTGGCCCGAAGCGGTAGCCGAAGCCCCGCACGGTCTGTACGTACCGCGGCTTGGCCGGTACGTCCTCGAGCCTGGCCCGCAGCCGTCCGACCGCCGCGTCCACCAGCCGGGAGTCACCCAGGTAGGTGTGGTCCCAGACGGATTCGAGGAGCTGCTCGCGGCTGAAGACCCGGCCGGGGGAGGCCGACAGTTCCAGCAGCAGACGCAGTTCGGTGGGCGGCAGCGCGACCGGTGTGCCGTTCTTGGTGACGGTCAGCCCGGCGCGGTCGATCACCAGCCCGGCGAGATCGGCGTCCGAACGCTGTCGTGCGGACGGTTCCGCGCGCCGCAGGGCGGCCCGGATGCGGGCCTCCAGGACGGGCGCGGTGACCGGCTTGACGACGTAGTCGTCGGCGCCCGCCTCCAGGCCGGTCACGATGTCCGAGTCGTCGCCGCGCGCGGTCAGCATGATCACCGGCAGGGTCGCCGAGCGGGCGCGGATGCGGCGGCACACATCGAAGCCGTCCATGCCGGGCAGCATCAGGTCCAGTACGGCCAGTTCGACCCGCGCGCCCCGCTCCCCGGCCAGCAGGGCAAGGGCCTGCTCGCCGGTGGCGGCGGTGTCCACGCCGTATCCGTGACGGCGCAGCACGAGCTCCATTCCGTCCCGTACGGACGCGTCGTCCTCGATGAGCAGTACATGCGGCATGGGGCCGATTATGGGCACACGGGACCGTTTCCGCCTACTCCGTACTGGGGGTGGACGCGCAGGTCGGGGGCATTGTTACGTTCCCATCATGTGGTCATGGACGGGCCATCATCTGCGGCGGCGAACGTGAAGCGCATGAGCTTCCTCAAAACGAACCCCCGAACCCCCGCCCGGCTGCGCATGGCCACCCTCGTGGCCGTGCCCGTACTCGCCTTCTCCGTCGCCTGCGGGGGCGGTGACGACAGCGCCGGCGGTGCGAAGAAGGACGACGTGATCGCCGACGTGCCGGACGCTCCGGCCGCGGGCGCCGCGAAGGGCGGGAACAAGGCGAGCACCCAGCCCGCGGGCAAGAGCGCCTTCTACGACGCCCAGATGAAGTACGTCCAGTGCATGCGTACCAAGGGCGGCTACAAGGACTTCCCCGACCCCAAGCTCAGCGGGCACCTCGACTGGACGAAGGTCAACGAGATCGGCTCCCAGCCGGGCCGCAACGCGGGCATCAAGGGCGGCAAGGACGGTGCCTGCGTCACCGAGTTGCAGGCCGCCATGACGGCCGAGCCCAAGCGCGACCAGCAGAAGGACTACGAGTCGATGCTTGCGCACGCCAAGTGCATGCGGGACAACGGCGTCTCCAAGTTCACGAACCCGACCATGAGCGGCGGTAACGCGATTCCCGGCGGCGACCCGAACCCGGGGTCCCCGTCCATCGACCCGGAGTCGCCGTCGTACAAGCAGGCCCGCGAGGCGTGCAAGTCGAAGCTGCTCGACGGTCTGGACGGCATGCAGTGAAGCACCGCACCGCCTTCCTCGCGCTCGGCGCGGTGACCGTCGCCGCCGCCGTCACCGGGGGAGTCCTGTTCCTCGGCGACGGCGGCGACGCGGGCGCCTCCGGGAGGGGCGGCGACCTGCCGCCCGCCACCGCGACCGTCGTACGCACCGACCTCGTGCAGTCCAAGACGGTCGACGGAAAGCTCGACTTCGCCCAGCGCCGCCCCGTCAAGTCCGCCGTCGAGGGCACCGTCACGGTGGCCGCATCCGAAGGGAAGACGCTGACCATGGGGCAGGCACTGTACGAGCTGAACGACAAGCCCGTCACCCTCCTCTACGGCCCGGTCCCGATGTTCCGCGAGATGAAGGCGGGCGACCGGGGCAGCGACGTACTCCAGCTGGAGCGCAATCTGCGCGACCTGGGGTACGGGGCGAACCTGTACATCGACACGCAGTACGACGAGGACACCGAGGCCGCCGTCAAGCGGTGGCAGAAGTCGCTGAACCGTGAGCCCACCGGCAAGGTCGGCAAGGGCGACGTCGTTTTCCAGCCCGACCGGGTCAAGGTCGTCACCGCTGACGCGGCGCTCGCCGACCAGGTCGGCCCGGACACGCCCGTGCTGACGGTCGCCTCCACCAAGCCGGTCGTCCGCGCGCAGCTCGACCAGGGCGACGGCGCGCTCACCTCCCGGGGCACCAAGGTCGAGGTCACCTTGCCGAGCGGGAAGACGGCGACCGGCAAGGTGGCCCGGACGGTTCGCCCCGAGGCGTCCGCCGGGGAGAGCGATGCCGCGCAGAACGGCATCACCGTCGAGGTCGTCCTGGACGGCGGGGCGAGCGCCGCGTCCGGCGAGGACGCCAAGGCGTCGGCGAGCGTGAAGTTCGTCAGCGAGGCGCACAAGGGAGTCCTCGCGGTCCCCGTCGAGGCGGTCGTCGCCCTGCGCGGCGAGATGGGCGGCTACGGCCTCCAAGTCGTCCAGGGCGCCACCTCGAAGATGGTGCGGGTGGAGACGGGCATGACCACCGACGGACAGATCGAGGTCAGCGGCCCGGACGTGCGCGAGGGCATGAAGGTCGGAGTGGCGAAATCATGACGCCGGCCCCGGTGATCGAACTGCGGGACGCCACCAAGTCCTACCCCGGCGGCGTCCACGCCCTGCGCGGAGTGAACCTCATTGTCGAGGAGGGCGAACTGCTCGCCGTCGTCGGCCCGTCCGGCTCCGGCAAGTCCACCATGCTCAACGTCATGGGCACCCTCGACAAGCCCACCACGGGTACCGTCCGGGTCGCCGGGTACGACGTGTCGAAGCTCTCCGACTCCCGGCTCTCCGCACTGCGGGCCCGCCACATCGGCTTCGTGTTCCAGCACTTCCACCTGGCGGCGGGGCGCGACGCGGTGGACAACGTCGCCGACGGGCTGCTGTACGCGGGCGTACCGCTGAAGGAACGGCGCACGCGTGCGCGGGAGGCGCTCGCCAAGGTTCGGCTGGACCACCGCTACTCGCACACGCCGAACGAGCTGTCCGGCGGTGAGAAGCAGCGCGTGGCCATCGCCCGCGCCCTGGTGGGAGACCCCCGGCTGCTGCTGGCGGACGAACCGACCGGGGCGCTGGACACCGCGTCCGGCGAGATCGTCATGGAGCTGCTCCACGAGCTGAACGCGTCCGGCACCACCATCTGCGTGATCACCCACGACAACGAGATCGCGGACTCGCTGCCGCGCCGGGTCCGCTTCAAGGACGGGGAGATCGTCTCGGACTCGCGTTCCGGCGCGCGCTCCGCCTCGGGTACGGAAGAGGCCGGTTCATGAAGAACAGCCTCAAGCCCTCCCGCCTCTCTCCCCGCGACATCCTCCGCGTCGGTGCGGTCGGCCTTCGCGCGCGTCGCGCGCGCGTGGTGCTCTCGGCGCTCGGCATCGCCATCGGTATCGCGACCATGGTCGCGGTCGTCGGCCTGTCCGAGTCGAGCCGCGCGGACCTGATGGCCCAGCTCGACCGCCTCGGCACCAACCTCCTCACCGCCGAGGCGGGCGAGGACGCCATGGGACAGCCGATCAAGCTCCCCAAGAACGCGGTCGCGATGGTCGAGCGCGTCGGCCCGGTGCAGCACGCCACGGCCACCGCCGACGTCGACGCCCGCATCCGCCGCAGCGACGTGGTACCCGAGGAGCGCACCGCCGGCGTCACCACCCAGGCGGCCCGCATCGACCTGCTGTCCGCGCTCGGCGGCGAGGTCGACAAGGGCGTCTGGCTGAATCCGGTCGGCGAACGCCTCCCGACGACGGTCCTCGGCGCGGTGGCGGCGGACCGCCTCGGCATCACCCGCTCCGGCGAGACGATCATGATGAACGACACACGCGTGGTCGTCGTCGGCATCCTCAAACCGCTCGAACTGGTCCCCACCCTGGACCGGGTGGCCATGGTCGGATTCCCCGCCGCCGAGCGCTACTTCGGCTTCGACGGCCACCCCACCACCATCTTCGAGCGCTCCACGGACGCCTCGGTGGAGGACGTACGGGCCATCCTGGCCCGCACCATCAGCCCCGGCAACGAGGGGGGCGTCAAGGTCTCCCGCCCCTCGGACGCGCTGGCCGCCAAGGCCGCCACCGACGAGGGCCTGACGACCCTGATGCTCGGCCTGGGCGCGGTGGCCCTCCTGGTCGGCGGTGTGGGCGTCGCCAACACCATGGTCATCTCCGTCCTGGAACGCCGCCAGGAGATCGGCCTGCGCCGCTCGCTGGGCGCTACCCGGGGCACGATCAGGCTCCAGTTCCTCACCGAGTCGCTGCTGCTGTCGGCGCTGGGCGGGGCGACGGGCGCGGTGCTGGGCGCGGCGGCGACATACGGCTTCGCGCGGGTCCAGGGGTGGACGGCGGTGGTCCCGCTCTGGTCCCTGGCGGGCGGCCTGGCCGCCACCCTGCTGATCGGCGTGGTCGCGGGCCTCTATCCGGCGATCCGCGCCTCCCGTCTCCACCCGACGGTGGCTCTGAACGCGACGTGAGGCGGCGGCGTACGGGGTGCCCTCTTGAGGTGGCGCCCCGTACGCCCCACTTGCCCCACTCATCGTTCGGTGGGCGGCGACGTGTGGGGAGACCGTGCCGGTGATGAACCGGCGGAACTCGGCGAGCTTCTCGGAGAGCACGGCACTCCCGTATGCCTCCAGCCGCGTCGCGGCCGGTGTGAGGATGGCTGCCATGACATGGACGACACCTCGCATCGAACGCACGACAGTCGACGGCGACCAGCTGAACGTCCCGAGCACCGCGGACGAGCGAGCCATGCTGGAAGGCTGGCTCCGATGGCACAGGGAGACGCTGCTCACCAAGTGCGCCGGACTCGACCCGGCGCAGCTGGCGCACACCGCCGCCGAGCCGTCGAACCTCACTCTCCTCGGCCTGGTACGGCACATGGCGGAGATCGAACGCTGGTGGTTCCGGCGGAGTTTCGCGGGTGAGTCGATCGGTGACGTTTTCACCGGCCCGGACGACGGGGACGAAGGCATCGACGGCGTCGACGCCGCGTACGCGGAACGCGACTTCGCCGCGTTCCGCGCCGAGGTCGAGGCATGCGAGGCCGCCGTGGCGGGGCACGGTCTCGACGAGACATTCATGTCGACGACCCGTGGCCGGCTCGTCAGCCTCCGCTGGGTGTACCTGGTGATGATCCAGGAGTACGCCCGCCACAACGGCCACGCGGACCTGCTGCGCGAACGGACCGACGGCGCCACGGGCGACTATCCGGCGTCGGGTTGAGCGCGGTTTCGTACTCCTCGGCGCGAGGAGTACGAAACCGTCCCTCAGCCGTCCCTCAGCCGTCCGTCTCGGACGGATACACCGCCGCATAGGCCGAGCGGAACAGGGCGGTGACCTCCTGGCCGCTGAGCCCCTGAGACCGTGCCTCGTCCAGCCACCGGGCGAGCGAGGTGCGCAACGGGGAGTCGGGGCCATCCTGGGCCGGGGCGAGGGACCGGGTGATGAAGGTGCCTGCTCCCTGCCGGACCTCGGCGAGGCCTGCGCGCTCCAGCTCGCGGTACGCCTTGAGCGTCGTGTTCGGGTTGACCTTGGTCTCCGCCGCGACCTGCGCGGCCGTGGGCAGCCGGTCGCCCTCCTTCAGGGCACCCATCCGCAGAGCCTGTTCGACCTGGCGCACGATCTGGAGGTACGTCGCCACTCCGCTGCGTCTGTCGATCCGGAATACGACCACCGTCTTCACCTCCCTTTGAACTGCCGAAACGATACGTACCTGCGGCGGTTTGTCCTAAAGGGGGCTCCGGGACACCCGCCACAGGGTGAACACGGTGAGCACGGCGGTGGCCGCGAGCAGGATGCCTGCCCCGGTCCACTGCATGGACGCCATCTGGTCGTAACCGAGGTACTCGACGACGTTGTTGACGATGCCGTGCTCCTTGATGCAGGCGTCCGAGGCCGCTTCGGTGGTCTTGGCGCACAGCCCCCAGCCGTAGAGATGGCCGTCGGCGGAGCCGATCCAGCGGTCCAGCTCGTGCGACTCGTTCAGCCGTGCGGGCATGTCGCCGTCGAGCGGGTAGGTGAGCATGCGTGACGGCGCGAGATGTACGCGCATCTCGCCCCAGACGGCCTCGACGATCGCGGCGAAGACGAACGTGACCAACATGGACGCGAGGACACGGCGCAGCAGCAGGCCGATGGTGATGCCGGCGGCGGTCAGGAAGAGGCAGAGCGCGGGCAGCACCGGACCGGTGTTGTCGAAGACCGGCCCATCCGGCCACAGACTGGGGAACACCGAACGGTAGGGCTTCCACCACCAGGTGAAGAACGCCGAGAGCACCGCGCCGGACACGACCACGGCCGCGTAGCACCAGAGGAGCTTGGTCGTCAGCCAGCGACGGCGGGACACGGACTGGGTGGTGACCAGCTGCGCGGTGCCGTGCTCCTGATCGCCCGCGATCAGTGGGGCGCCGAGGAAGACGGCGAGGATCACGGGCAGCGCGCTCAGGGCCGTGACGGTGAGACCGAGTCCTGTCGAGGCGAAGGTCGGCTGCGCCAGCTCCTTCTCCGGCCAGCCCGCGGCTTCGAGGGTCTGACTCATCCGGCCGCGCTGGTACGCGATCCAGACCGGGCCGAGGACCGTCACGGCGAGCACGGTGAGCAGTGCGGCCCGGTGCTGACGTACGACGAGCCAGTTCAGCCCGCGCAGCAGACGGGGTCCGGGCACCCGTCCGGTTCGGGGCGTCTCGGTCAGGGTGGCGCTCATGAGGTGTGGATCCCTTCGGCCTCGATGCGGGCACCGGGCGTGAACAACGGGGGTGCGTCCGACGAGCGGAGGTGTGCCAGCAGCACTTCCTCCAGGCTGGGTTCGGCGACCACCCAGTCACCCGACAGTGGGCCGTTCGGCCGCACCAGCGCGTGGAACTGCCTGCCCTGGACACGGGCTTCGACCACCGTGTGGGGAGCCAGCGAGGCGGCCGGGTCCCCGCCGGTGGCGAGTCCCGTGACCAGCGCGTGGGCCGGGACGAGGGCGTCCGCGTCGCCCGCCATCCGGATTCTGCCCTCGGCGAGGACCAGCAGGTAGTCGCACATGTCCTCCAGCTCGGACAGCATGTGCGAGGACATCACCACCGTGGTGCCGCGCTCCACGGCCTCCGACATCAGGAGGGCACTCATGTCGTGGCGGGCCAGCGGATCGAGGTCGGACATCGGCTCGTCGAGCAGCAGCAGGTCGGGCCGCTTGCCGAAGGCGAGCGCGAATGCGACTCGGGTGCGCTGACCACCGGAGAGAGTGCCGATACGGGCGTGCATCGGCACCTGGCCCGACCGTACGATCCGCTCCGCCGCGGCCATGTCCCAGCCGGGGTTGAGCTCGCTGCCCAGACGCAGCGTCTCCGCCACGGTGAACCGCTTGAACAGAGGTTTGTCCTGCCCGAGGAAGGCGAATCTCGGCATCGCCGCGGGATCGTCCACGGGCACACCGAAGACGTGGAGTTCACCCTCTGTCGGCTGCACCTGCCGGGTCGCGAGCCCCAACAGGGTGCTCTTCCCTGCCCCGTTGGGACCGACGAGACCGCAGATCCGCCCGGCCGGCAGCCGGAACGAGCAGTCGCGCAGCGCCCAGCCGCGACGGTAGCGCTTACCCAGGCCGCGGGCCTCCAGCGCCCATGCGCCGGACGCGCTGCCCGGAGTGAATGCGTCTGCCATGCACTTCCCCTCAATTCCATTAGTCAATTAATGGAATCATGGTCTTGGCGAAGGAGGGCTGTCAAGGCGACGCAAGCGGGCCCGGGCGCCGCGGCGTCCGGAATGCACCTGTTCGGGGTGCAGGAAACACTCTCTTCGGAGGACTGGACCATTGAACGTTTCTGTGGCTCTGGCCTGGCGGTTCTTCGGCGCGTAGCGTGAGCCCGCATGAAGATCCTGATCAGCGCGGACATGGAAGGCGCCACCGGCGTGACCTGGCCGGCCGATGTGCTGCCGGGCACCCCCCAGTGGGAGCGGTGCCGTTCCATGTTCACCTCCGACGTGAACGCGGCGGCGCTCGGCTTCTACGACGGCGGCGCCGACGAGGTGCTCATCAACGAGGCCCACTGGTCCATGCGCAACCTCCTGCTGGAGCAGCTCGACGACCGGGTCCAGATGCTCACCGGCAGGCACAAGTCCCTCTCCATGGTGGAGGGCATCCAGCACGGCGACGTCGATGCCATCGCCTTCGTCGGCTACCACACGGGCGCCGGGACGGAAGGGGTCCTCGCCCACACGTATCTGGCGAACTCCATCACCGGGGTCTGGCTCAACGGCGCCCGGGCCAGCGAGGGGCTCCTCAACGCGCATGTCGTGGCCGAGTACGGCGTTCCCGTCGTCCTCGTCACCGGTGACGACCTGACCTGCGTGGACGCGGACGGGTACGCCCCCGGGGCCCGCAAGGTCGCCGTGAAGGACTATGTGTCGCGGTACGCGGCGGTGTGCCGCACCCCGGCCCGTACCGCCGCGGACATCCGTGCGGCGGCCAAGGACGCGACCGCGCTCGCCGTACGGCACACCCCGGTGGAGGGCGGCCCCTTCACCGTCGAGCTGGAGTTCGACGCCGAGCATCTGGCCGCGGCGGCCACCGTGGTTCCCGGCGTGGCGCCCAGCGGTGAACGGCGCGTCGCCTACACCAGCGCGACGATGTACGAAGGTATCCGCACGTTCAAGGCGGTGACGACGATCGTGTCGTCCGCCGTGGAGGAACAGTATGGCTGAGGCGACCCACCCCCAGGAGAGCGCCGAGAGCGCCGAGAGCGCCGAGAGCGCCGAGAGCGCCGAGAGCGTCGACGAGCGGGCGCTCGATGAATCGGTGAAGTTCACTTCCGAACTGATCCGGATCGATACCACCAACCGCGGCGGCGGCGACTGCCGGGAACGCCCGGCCGCCGAGTACGTCGCCGAGCGGCTGGCCGCCGCCGGACTGGAACCCACCCTGCTGGAACGCACCCCGGGACGCACCAATGTGGTGGCCCGGATCGCCGGAACCGACCCGTCCGCCGACGCCCTGCTCGTACACGGCCATCTCGACGTCGTCCCGGCCGAGGCCGCCGACTGGACCGTGCACCCCTTCTCCGGGGAGGTCCGCGACGGTGTCGTCTGGGGCCGCGGCGCCATCGACATGAAGAACATGGACGCGATGGTCCTGGCCGTCGTCCGGGCCTGGGCGCGGACCGGTGTCCGGCCCCGCCGCGACATCGTGATCGCGTACACCGCCGACGAGGAGGCCAGCGCCGAGGACGGCTCCGGCTTCCTCGCCGACCGGCACGCCGAACTCTTCGAAGGGTGCACGGAGGGCATCAGCGAATCCGGCGCCTTCACCTTCCACGCCGGTCAGGACATGCCGCTCTACCCGATCGCAGCCGGTGAGCGCGGCACCGCCTGGCTGAAACTCACCGCGCGCGGCAAGGCAGGGCACGGCTCCAAGGTCAACAAGGCCAACGCGGTCAGCGCACTCGCCGCGGCCGTCGCCCGGATCGGCGAGCACCGGTGGCCGGTCCGGCTCACCCCGACCGCGCGCGCCGCACTCACCGAGATCGCCGCGCTGCACGGCATCCGTCCCGACCTCGACGCCCCCGGCTTCGACGTGGACGAGCTCCTCGGCAAGCTCGGGCCGGCCGCCGCGCTGGTCGAGCCGACCGTCCGCAACAGCTCCAACCCGACCGTGCTGGAGGCCGGGTACAAGGTCAATGTGATCCCGGGCCACGCCACCGCCTTCATCGACGGCCGGATGGTGCCCGGCGGCGAGGACGAGTTCCACACCACCCTGGACCGGCTGACCGGACCCGATGTCGACTGGGAGTTCCACCACCGCGAGGTCCCGCTGCAGGCCCCGGTCGACTCCCCGACCTTCGCGAAGCTGCGCGCCGCCGTCGAACGCTTCGACCCGGACGGCCATGTCGTGCCGTACTGCATGTCGGGCGGCACGGACGCCAAGCAGTTCTCCCGGCTCGGCATCACCGGCTACGGCTTCTCACCGCTGAAGCTGCCCGCCGGCTTCGACTACCAGGCGCTGTTCCACGGCGTCGACGAACGCGTCCCCGTCGAGGCACTGCACTTCGGCGTCCGCGTCCTCGATCACTATCTGCGCACGGCCTGACCCGGTACGGGGGGAATTGATCATGATGTCGACAGCGGCCCACGGAACGTGGCCGTCACCTATCGACGCACGACTGGCCGCCTCCAACGACGGCCGTCCGGAGTACGTCGGCGTGGTCGGCGACGAGGTGTGGTGGACGGAACCGCGCCCCGCCGAGGCGGGCCGCCGCGCCCTGATCCGCCGCCGGGCGGACGGGACCAGCACCTGTGTCCTGCCCGCTCCGTGGAACGTACGGAGCCGGGTCATCGAGTACGGCGGACAGCCCTGGGCCGGGGCCGAACGCGCCGAGGGCGGCCCGCTGGTCGTCTTCGTCGACTTCGCCGACCAGCGGCTGTACGCATACGCCCCCGACGGGCCCGGCGAACCCTGGCCGCTCACCCCGGTCTCGGCCGTCGGCGGCGGACTGCGCTGGGTCGACCCGCAGCTCCGCCTCGACCGGGGCGAGCAGGGCGAAGTCTGGTGCGTCCTGGAGGAGTTCACCGGCGAATCACCCACCGATCTGCGCCGGGTGATCGCCGCCGTACCGCTGGACGGCTCGGCGGCCGACGACCGCTCCGCGGTGCGTGAACTCACCGACGACAGACACCGCTTCGTCACCGGACCGAAGCTCTCGCCCGACGGGCGCCGGGCGGCCTGGATCGCCTGGGACCATCCGCGGATGCCGTGGGACGGCACCGAAGTGATGCTCGCGGACGTCGCCGAGGACGGTACCTTCCACCACACCCGCAGTTTCGGTGGCGGCCCCGAGGAGTCGGTGCCGCAGATCGAATGGGGCGCCGATGGACAACTCCTCTTCGCCAGTGACCGCAGCGGCTGGTGGAACCTGTACCGCGCCGACCCGCACCGGGGCGCGGTGGCGCTCTGCCCCCGGGAACAGGAGTTCGCCGGACCGCTCTGGAAGATCGGCCTCAGCTGGTTCCGGCCCCTGGAGAACGGCCTGATCGCCACCGTCCACGGCCGGGGCACCACCACGCTCGGCATCCTCGACCCGGAGACCGGCGAACTCGTCGACGTCGCCGGGCCCTGGACCGAATGGGCCGAGTCGCTCGCCGTGCACGGCAGCCGGATCGTCGGCATCGCCGCGAGCCCGTACAGCTCCTACGAGGTCGTCGAGCTGGACACCGCGACCGGCCGCACCCGGATCATCGGCACACCGCACGAGGACGCCGTCGACCCCGCCTACTACCCGCAGCCCCAGGACCGCACCTTCACCGGGCCCGACGGCCGGGAGATCCACGCCCACATCTACCCGCCGCGGAGCCCCGAGCGGGCCGGCCCCGACGGCGAACTGCCACCCTATGTGGTCTGGGCGCACGGCGGCCCCACCGGCCATGCCGCACTCGTCCTCGACCTGGAGATCGCCTACTTCACCTCGCGCGGTATCGGCGTCGCCGAGGTCAACTACGGCGGCTCCACCGGCTACGGCAGGACCTACCGCAACCGGCTGCGCGAACAGTGGGGCGTCGTCGACGTCGAGGACTGCGCGGCCGTCGCCGAAGCGCTGGCCGCCGAGGGCACGGCCGACCGCCGGCGGCTCGCCATCCGGGGCGGCAGCGCCGGCGGCTGGACCGCCGCCGCCTCGCTGACCGGCACCGATGTCTACGCCTGCGGCACGATCATCTACCCCATCCTCGATCTGACCGGCTGGGGCACGGATGAGACCCATGACTTCGAATCGCAGTACCTGGAGTCCCTGGTGGGCCCGCTCGCCGAAGTCCCGGCGCGCTACCGCGAACGGTCGCCGGTCACCCGCACCGACCGTCTGACCACGCCCTTCCTATTGCTCCAGGGGCTGGACGATCCGATCTGCCCGCCCGTCCAGTGCGAGCGGTTCCTGGCCGAGGTCGAGGGGCGCGGCATCCCGCACGCGTATCTCACCTTCGCGGGGGAGGGGCACGGGTTCCGGCGCGCCGACACCATGATCCGCGCCCTGGAGGCGGAACTCTCCCTGTACGGCCAGACTTTCGGCATCGACTGTCCCGACGTACCGCGGCTGGAGCTGAAGAAGTGACCCTCGCCCCCCTGACCCGCCCCGCCCGACTGCGTCCGGGTGCCAGGGTCGCCGTCGTGTCACCGAGCGGGCCGGTGCCCGCCGACCGCCTGGAGGCGGGCCTCGACGTACTGCGTGGCTGGGGACTCGACCCCGTGGAAGCACCGCATGTCCGCTACGTGCACCCGGAGTTGGACTACCTCGCCGGTACGGACGAGGTGCGGGCCCGGGACCTCCAGGAAGCCTGGTGTGATCCATCCGTCGACGCGGTGATCTGTGCCCGCGGCGGGTACGGCGTGCACCGCATGGTCGACCTGGTCGACTGGGCGGCGATGCGCGCGGCCGGCCCCAAGGTGTTCATCGGCTACAGCGACGTCACCGTGCTCCATGAGGCGTTCGCCCAGCGCATGGGGCTCGCCACCCTGCACGGCCCGATGGCAGGCACCGAGACCTTCCTCAAGGACCCGGACACCCAGGAGTCCTTGCGGGCCACCCTGTTCGAGCCCGAGTCGGTACGCACCCTCGGCCTGCCCGCGGCGCGAGTGCTGGTCCCCGGCAGGGCACGCGGCATCACCTACGGCGGCTGTGTGAGCCTGCTCGCCGCCGACATCGGCACCCCGCTCGCCCGGACGTCCGCCCGGGGCGGTCTGCTGGTGATCGAGGACACCACCGAGGACCCGTACAACATCGACCGTATCCTCACCCAACTGCTGAGAGCCGGTGCGCTCGACGGGATTGCCGGGGTGGCCTGCGGCTCCTGGGCGGGCTGCGGTCCGTACGAGAAGGTGCGGGCGGTCCTCGCCGACCGGCTCGGCCCCCTGGGCGTACCCGTCGTCGAGGAACTGGGATTCGGGCACGGACCGACGGCGCTCACGATTCCGCTCGGCGTGCCCGCCGTGCTGGACGCGCCGGCCGACGGCGGCCCCGCCACGCTCACCGTCGAGGTGCCCGCGCTGGTCTGAACGGCCCTGAGTCGCGGAGAAGTTGAGCATCCTTCAGGAATCTCCGCCCCGAGCGTTGACATAGCTATGACACGTGTCACGGCATGAGCGCGGTCAGTTACTCACTGGTTGGTAAGACCGACCGGCACATGGGGGGCGGCGTCGCGAGGCTGGGCACGCACACCCGCGGCGTTGTCGTCAGTCGACAATTCCCCCATAGCCCTGAAGGCATGGGGGGACCCCCTTCGCGTTGCCTCCCTCCTCCGCCTTGCAGCTGCACGCACCTAGCCCCGCTCCTTCTCCCACCCCCCATGTGCCGGTCGGTCCAAGGCGCCCTCGGTGTGGAGGTCTTCGTGTCACTTCGGCAACTGCAGCGACGGGCACGCCCGGGAGGGTGCCGCGTTCTAGGGCGACCTGCGGCACTGGCGCAGAAGCGACGAGATCCTCGTCGACATCGGCCCGTCCGGGCACATCGACGACCGCCACGCACACAAGCCGGGCCTCATCTCCAGCGGCGGCAAGCTCCACCACTTCTGCTGCGCCGTCGGGGACAGCCCCGAAGGCCCGGTCCGGGGAATCACGTACGCGACGGGTTGACCGCACGTTCTAGGCTGGCCGGATGTCCGAAAACGTACATCTGGCCCAGGGACCGCGCACGGCGATCCGCCCTTACACCCAGGCGGATGCCGAAGAGTTCACCACCCGGGCGAGGGAGAGCCGGGACATGCACAGTCCCTGGATCTTCCCGCCCGGCGACGCCCGCGCGTACGCCGTCTACGCGGGCCGGCTGATCGAAGATCCCACAAAGGCGGGCTTCCTGGTCTGCGAACGCGGGGGCGGCGAGGGTGGGGCCGGTGACAGGATCGCGGGGTTCATCAACATCAACAACATCGTCGGCGGCGGGTTCCGGTGCGGCGCGCTCGGATACGCGGCCTTCGCCCATGCGTCGGGGCGCGGCCTGATGAGCGAAGGGCTGGGACTGGTCCTGCGGTACGCCTTCGGGCCGCTCAGGCTGCACCGTCTCGAAGCCAACATCCAGCCCGGCAACGAGGGTTCGCTCGCCCTCGTCGAACGGGCCGGATTCCGCCTGGAGGGGTTCTCGCCGGACTTCCTCTTCATCGACGGAGCCTGGCGCGACCACGAGCGGTGGGCGATCACGGCCGAGATGCTGAGCCAGGACGGCGTCTAGGACCCGGGCCGGGCCGTACCCACGGTCGCGGACACCACAGCGGCGGGCCCGGGCCCGGCCTGCACGGCCGGGGTTCCGTCCGGTGCCCAGATGCCGGAGCCGCCCGACGTGAGGGCGTACACCCCACTCGGTCCCGCCGCGGTGGCCAGCACCGCCCACACACCATGGGCGAGCGCCGCCCTGTTCATGTGGCCGTCGCGCCGGGCGGCCTGCTCGGGTTCCGGGGCCGTACAGGGTGCTCGCGACATACGCGTCGATGCCCATTGCGGCGGTGGCGGCGGCGTGCTCGGGAACGGCGGCGTCGTAACACACCGCAAGCCCCAGCCGCAGGCCGTCGACCACCAGGACCTCGGGCTTCTCTCCCGGGGCGAAGCGGTCGGACTCCTCGCCGTGCAGCCACATCTTGCGGTAGACGACGCTCACGCCCTCGCCCGTGACGGCCAGGGTGGCGATGTACTCACGCCCGTCCGCGGCGCGCACCGGCGCCCCGACCAGGGCCGTCGCCCCCGCCTCGTGGCACGCTGTGACGATCGGCCGCAGACCGGAGTCGTCGGGCGACACGGCCGGAGCGGCGAGGTCGTAGCCCGTGAGCGACAGCTCCGGGAAGACGACCAGCCGTGCCCCCGACCGGCCGATCGCCTCCGCATGGACTACGGCGTTGGCGGCGACGTCGAGATGAACACAGTCGGGCTGGGCGACGGCGACAGTGAGCGGTACGGGCACGAAGTACTCCGGATCAGCCGGTCGGCCGGGCACTTTGGGGGCGGACCGCCCGGGGAGACACCACAGGTCACCGACGCGAACAAGGTCGTGACCAGCCTATGGAGCAGCTCAACCCGAGGAGCCGGCCGGGTCCGTCGGACGGAGCGGTCGGCCGAGCCGGTCACCCGGACCGGTTCAGCCGGTGCGGTTCAGCATTGGCCGGGTCTGGCATAGACGGTGATGCGCGCCTGTGTGACCGTTCGGCTCGCGCATTCCTCGAAGTGCGCGTCGAGGGTGGAGCGCTTGACCGCCTCGGGCGCGTTCGCGTCCAGGGGCTGGCCATCCAGGTCGCGCACCGCGATGACGCGTGCGCTGGTCAGGATGCGCTCGCGGATCCGGTCCGCTGGCAGTTCCCTGCCGAACAGTGTGTTGGAGGAGACGGGGGTCTGTTCCAGAGCGAGGTCGGACAGGGACCGGAAGGAGTCCGGCCGGGCCAGCGTCCATACGCGCCTGCGTGACGGCATGAACAGCAGCCCGTCTCCCGGCTCGGCGATGTCCTGGACTGCCCGGGCAATCGCGACCGCGTCGTTCTTGCGGCTCCCCGGCTTCCGCAGCGCGGTGCTCACGGGTACGAGGGTGGCGAGCACCGAGGCCACTGCCACAGCACATGCCACACGTTGCACTGTTCCGGCATCGCGCGCCGACTGCCGGAGCCGGTCGAGCATCGAGCCCGCCAGGAGCGCGAAGCCGATGGCGGAGGCCAGGACGTAACGGTCCACGTACAACGGATGCAGCGGGCTTGTCAGCATGAGCAGCGTGCTGGGCAGGATCAGCAGCGGGAGCGCGAGCGCGGACAATGTGATCGGTCCGCGCGCTCGGCCGGCAAAGCGGGCGAAGGCGACGCCCAGCAGGGCCGTCGCGACGAAGCCCAGCACGTCCCCGGCGTCCGGCGTGCCGATCCAGTCCACCTGCGCGGACTGCGTGGTACTGAAGGCGGCGAGCGGGAGGAGGCCGGCGAGCACGCCACCCGCCGCGATGCTCCACGCCCACGTCACCGACCGCGCCAATCGCGCCCGGAAGACGGTCACGCCGTGGGCCAGGAGCATCAGTACGGAGAACTCGTGGAGGAGACAGGCCGTCAGCATCACCGCGCCGTACGCCACCCAGCCACGTCTTCCCGGCCGGGAGAGGTTGGCGACGAGCAGGCAGCTCGCCCACGTGATCAGTGCACAGACCAGGGCGTAGGACCGGCCCTCCTGCGCATACCGCTGCACCGGCGGGAGCAGCGGTAGGACGAGGCCCGCCAGCAGCCCGGTCCACGTCCCTCCGAGCCGCTGCCCCAGCCGTACGACGCCGACCGCCGCCGCGGCGACCGCCAGTGCCGACGGCAGCCGCAGCGCCACCAGGCCGCCGTCCCAGAGGCCGAACACCCCCCGCATGATCAGGTAGTACAGGCCGTGCACGACGTCGACATGGCCCAGGGTGTGCCAGATCTGCGGCACACTCCGATGTGACATTTCATAGGTGACCGCTTCGTCTCCCCACAGGGTGTCCTGGCGGCGGATTCCCCAGACCCCGATGAGCAGGGCCGGCAGGCCGGGGGCCCACGGGACCGCCCGGCGCAGGGCGCTCCGGACCGGTTGCGGGAGATGTTCCGTTCGCGAATCGACGACGGGGGCGGTGCGCTGGATGAGAGAGATGACGTGCTCCGTCCGAAGAGAGGTCTCTCGCTCAGCCGATCGTCCGTCGTATTGATGGGCAGCCCCCGCAGGCGGTGCCAATCAATTTCATTTGCGCTGTTCAGCGCCGTTGCGCAGACAACTCGACGGCGCATAGCGTGATCGCCGGTTCGGTAACTCGACGGTGGGGGCACGGGGTGGGACGTCCGGAGAAACCGGTGGATCCCGCCGCCGGTGCGGTGCAGATGTTCGCCCATGAACTGCGCAAACTCCGCCACCGGGCGGGCAGCCCCACCTACCGTGCGATGGCCCGGCACGCGCCCTTCTCGGCGCCCACACTCTCCGCCGCCGCAGCCGGCGAGCGCCTGCCGTCGCTGCCCGTCGCCCTCGCCTATGCGGCGGCCTGCGGCGGCGAGGCCGCGCACTGGGAGGAGCGCTGGCGCGCAGCCGCCTCATCGGAGCCGGCCGCAGCCGAGGAGCAGGGGACGGCGGGCGCGCCCTACCCGGGGCTCGCCCGGTTCGAGCCCGGAGACCCGCTGTACGGACGGGACGAGCTGACCGACGACGTACGGGAGCTGACCCGGCGGCACCGGTTCGCCGCCGTGGTCGGCGCATCGGGCAGCGGCAAGTCGTCCTTGCTGCGGGCCAGTCTCATCCCGGCCCTGCGCACCGACTCCGGCACCCCCCTGGCCGTGATCCGCGTTCTCACCCCGGGGGAGCACCCGGCCCGCACCCACCGCGAGCTGCTCACCCCCTCGACGGAGCCGGATGCCGGGGGCGACACGATGATCGTGGTCGATCAGTTCGAGGAGGTCTTCGCGCTCTGCCACGATCCGGCCGAGCGCGCCGAGTTCATCGATCTGCTGCTCGCCGCATGCGATCCCGCATCCCGCCTGCGGGTCCTCGTCGCCGTACGTGCGGACTTCTTCGGCCGGTGCGCCGAGCACCACGCCCTCGCCCTCGCCCTGCGCGACGCCACCGTGCTGGTCGGCCCGATGGCTCCGGCGCAGCTGCGCGAAGCGATCGTCGGCCCGGCCTCCGCGGAACGGCTGGTGGTCGAACGGGCCCTGACCGCCCGGCTCGTGGCCGAGGTCGTGGACGAGCCGGGCGGCCTGCCGCTGATGTCCCACGCCCTGCTGGAGGTATGGCGGCGACGGCGGGGCCGGACACTCACACTGGCCGCATACGAGGCGATCGGCGGAATCCAGGGAGCCGGCCCAGTCGGACGGCCCGCAGCCGCCACCGGCCGGCAGGACGCCGTGTTCACCGGACCGTCCTGCGAGGGCTGCGGCCGCCTGATGGCATTCAGCCCGGACAGCCGCACCTTCGCCCATCAGTCCGGTCCCACGACCGTCTCCGTTCACCCTCATGGATCCCTGCTGCAGGTGAGCGACCTGGTCGGCATCTCACTCGACGACCGGTCGGTGACCGTATCCCGTTCCTCCGCCGCGGGCGAGACCATCGAGGTCGGGAAACTGAAGGGTGACCCCGCCTGGTCCACCGTGTACCGCAAGCGTGACGGTTCCGTGGTGGCGACGGCCCCGGACGGCAGGTTCCTCACGGAGCTGGGTCAGTCGGTGGAGCCGGAGTCGGGCCGGGCGAGGCGGGTCCTGCGGGGCGAGAGCGTTGTCGCAACCGCCGACTACAGCCCGGACGGCCAATACCTGGCCATGGCCGACTTCTTCGGACGCGTCACCTTGTGGGACGGGGCGGGGCGCCGCCGCCTCGCCGTGCTGGCTCCCGGCGCCGACGGCGGGCTCCCGCAACCGGCCCTGGCGTTCTCCGCCGACAGCCGGTCCGTCGCCGTCGGCTCACCCGACGGTTCCGTGCGTATGTGGAGCACCGAGGACCCCGGCTCCCAGGGGGCCCCGCTGCCGGCCGCGGACGGGCCCGTGCTGGCGCTGGCCTTCGCCGCACAGGACAGCCGGCTCCGCGTCACCACCCCGTACACCGCCGTGCGCACCTACCCGCTCGCTCCGTCCCTGGCGGCCGCCGCCGTCTGCTCACGCTCCCGGGGCGGTCTCTCGAAGAACGAATGGCAGGCGCATCTGCCCGATGTGGGGTACCGGACCGTCTGCTGACCCGCGGGGTGCACCCCACTGGCCCACCCCGGATTGGCCAAGTCTTTGCCCGTGGCCGATTCGGGCCGCCCGCCGCGCCCGCGGCCTTTCCCGTACGGGCTGCGGAGCGCAGTACCCCGTATAGGAAGGGAAAAATGGCGGCCGAAAGTATGAGGGGCCGGCCTCTGTCGATGTAACGACCGTGTTGACCGTACGCAATCGCAGGCAGAGGCTCGTTACATAGCTGCTAAATACAACTGGTTCTGCCGGGCCTTCGCTTTCGGCACGCCGCCCGGGGGACGGCACCGTGCGTACGAACGCTTTCCCGGCCGGGACCGAATCGGGAGGACGCGTATGTGTGGCATCACCGGCTGGGTCTCCTTCGACCGTGACCTGCGGACAGCCGAGGACGTCGCGACGCTGGACGCGATGACGGAGACCATGTCCTGCCGGGGCCCCGACGACCGGGGGACCTGGATCGCCGATCACGTGGGGCTCGGACACCGGCGGCTCGCGATCATCGACCTGCCCGGCGGACGCCAGCCCATGACCGTCGGCACCCCCGAGGGGGAAGTCGCCCTCGTCTATTCCGGTGAGGCGTACAACTTCACCGAACTCCGTACCGAACTGACCGCCCGCGGGCACCGGTTCATCACCGACTCGGACACCGAGGTCGTGCTGCACGGCTATCTGGAGTGGGGCGAGTCCGTCGCCGAACGGCTCAACGGCATGTACGCCTTCGCCCTCTGGGACAGCCGCCACGACAAGCTCGTCATGATCCGCGACCGGATGGGCGTCAAGCCCTTCTACTACTGGCCGACGCCCGACGGAGTGCTCTTCGGCTCGGAACCCAAGGCCATCCTCGCCAATCCCGTGGCCCGGCCCCGGGTGACTCTCGACGGACTACGGGAGCTCTTCACCCTCGTCAAGAACCCCGGCCACGCCGTATGGGACGGCATGTACGAGGTGGAGCCCGGCACGGTCGTCACCGTGGACCGCGGCGGCCTGCGCAAGCACGTCTACTGGCAGCTCACGACCCGCCCGCACCCGGACGACCGGGACACCTCGATCGCCGGCGTACGGTCACTGCTCGACGACATCGTGCGCCGCCAACTGGTCTCCGACGTACCCCGCTGCGTCCTGCTCTCCGGCGGCCTCGACTCGTCCGCGGTCACCCTGCTCGCCGCCCGGCAGCTCGCAAAGAGCGGCGAGAAGGTCCGCACCTTTGCCGTCGACTTCGTCGGACGCACCGAGAACTTCGTCGCCGACGAACTGCGCACCACCCCCGACACCCCGTTCGTGCACGACGTGGCCGAGCAGGCGGGTACCCTCCACCGCGACATCGTGCTCGACCCGAACACCCTCGCCGACCCCGACGTACGCGCCCGGATGATCCGGGCCCGGGACATCCCGATGGGCCTCGGCGACATGGACGCCTCGCTCTATCTGCTCTTCCGGGCCATCCGCGAACACTCGACCGTCGCACTGTCCGGCGAGTCGGCCGACGAGGTCTTCGGCGGCTACCTCCAGTTCTTCGACGAGGAGGCCCGCAACGCCGACACCTTCCCCTGGCTGGTGCGGTTCGCCGAGCACTTCGGCGAGGACGCGGGCATGCTCCGCGACGACGTGAACCAGGCCCTCGGCCTGGAGACGTACATCCGCGACAGCTACGACCGCGCCGTCGCCGGCATCGAGCGGCTCACCGGTGAGAGCGACTTCGAGTACCGCATGCGCAGGATCTGTCATCTTCACCTGACGCGGTTCGTACGCATCCTGCTCGACCGCAAGGACCGCGCCAGCATGGCCGTCGGCCTGGAGGTCCGGGTGCCGTTCTGCGACCACCGGCTCGTCGAGTACGTCTACAACACTCCCTGGGCCCTGAAGTCCTTCGACGGCAGGGAGAAGAGCCTGCTGCGTGAGGCGACAGCGGATCTGCTTCCCCGGTCCGTGTACGAGCGGACCAAGAGCCCCTATCCGTCGACCCAGGACCCCAAGTACGCCGTCGCCCTCCAGGAGCACGCCCACGACCTCCTCGCACGCCCGGACCACCGGGTCTTCGACCTCATCGACCGCGCCCGGCTGCAGCGGGTCGCCGACCACGATGCGCCCCGGATCACCTCGGCGTCCCGCCGCGGCCTGGAACGTACCCTGGACCTCGCGATGTGGCTGGACATGTACGAGCCGGAGGTGGACCTCGGCTGAGCGGTCCGCCGCCTCCGGCCCGGCGCGCGGCCCATCGGGGTCGACGTACTCAACCGACCCGGCGCAGGGGCGTGAGGCCGTGGTCGACGAGCGGGCCGACGGTCAGCCCCTCGGCCCGAAGGCCGCTGATCATTTCCGGCAGCATCGCGAGTGCGGGCCGCCACCGGCCGGACGCCGACAGGTCGGCATCGTGGAGGAGGACCGTGCCGCCGCCCCGCAGTCCGCTGCGCACGGTCGCCAGAACCCTCTCGGGGGTCGCGCCCTCGGTCCAGTCCCGGCCCCAGGCCGACCACAGCACCGGCCTCAGCCCGGACTGCAGGGCCGCGGTCCAGCGGCCACCGGTCAGGATTCCGTAGGGAGGCCGGTACCACAACGGCCGGGCGCCCGAGATCCTTCGTACCGCCTCGGCTGCGCGCGAGACCTCGCGTGTGTCCCGGACAACGGTGGGAAGCCATGGGCGGCTGTGTGTCCATCCGTGAACGGCGAGTTCGTGTCCGCGGCCGACGATGTCGCGGCCGAGCTCCGGATGGCGCAGAAGACTCTCCCCGAGCACGAAGAACGTGGCGCGTGTGGACAACTGGTCCAATACGCGGAGGAAGTGCGGGGTGGAGCGGGGATCCGGGCCGTCGTCGAAGGTCAGGGCGATGTGGCGGGGGTGTCCGAGGCCGGCCAGGGAGGGGAAACACCTGCGCCGCAAACCGGGCAGCCAGGTGCCGGCGGGGGCGACATGAGCGGTCAGCGCCAGCGCCGACGCGGCCAGTGGGGCACGGAACGCAGGGGGGAGCCTCATGGGCCGGGGATTCATCGGGATTCCGCGCCTTCGTCGTTGTCGGCCATCGGTTGCGGTCGGGCCTGCTCCGTCGCGTCGTCGTTCCCTCTCGTCGAGTCCCAGTGACCCGCGACCGCCGACGAGAGCGACAGGCCCACCGTTCCGGCAGCGATCAGGCAGGCACCGAGCGTGGCCGGCAGCAGATGAACGCCCAGCGCGATCCGTTCATCGAACAGTGCCTTCCCCAGTACCACGCCCAGCAGCGCGTCCCCGAGGGTGAGCGCCGGCTGGGAGGCGGCGAGTGTCCCGGCACGCAGGGTGCTCTGGAGCAGCAACAGACTCAACAGACCGGCGCAGCACATCGCGTACAGGTACCCCGTGGTGAAGACCGCGGCCGCACCTTCCGGGATCCGGCCCGTGACCTCCTTGATCAGTGCGGCCGTGCATGCGAAGGAGACGGCGGTGGCACAGCCCAGCACCGTGGCGCAGGCAGCGCCTTCGAGGGGCCGGGCGAGCAGGGTCAGCGCGGCCGTCGCCGTCGCGGCGCAGACGCCCACAGCGAGCCATGTGCCGGCCTGTCCCGTTGCCTCACCCACCGACGGGCCGGCGGCGGCCAGGAAGAGCGCCAGCCCCGCGGCGAGCATCAGGAACGACATCCACGTCCTGCCACCCGGACGGTGATGGAAGACCGCCGTGCCGAGCAACAGCGTGAAGAGGAGTTCGCTCGCCATCAGCGGCTGGACCACCGACAGGCTGCCGACCGCCAGCGCACCCGTCTGGAAGGCCGCCGACAGCCCGAGCGCCGACGCACCGGCCAGCCAGAAGGGACGGCGTACCAGCTGCGCCAATCGGCGCACCGCCTGCCGCACATCCGGTCTGCCGCCCGCTGCCTCGAACTCCACCTGCTCCATGGCGGCCCGCCGTTGCAGCACGGATGCGGCGCCGTTGGCGAGAGCCGCCGACAGCGCCAGCATCACGGCGAGAACGTTCATGTCGGTGTTCAGCCGAAGCGGGTGGCGAGACGGTGATAGAGCCCGGGGGCTACGGAGCGCACACATCCCGGCAGACGCAGCCAGCCGGGGATGAACACCTCGTCACGGCCCGTCACAACGGCGTCCCAGACCGCGTCTGCGACGCGTTCCGGCGGCATGGGCCGGGGCCACGAACGGGTGTACGGCAGTCCCCGGCGTTCGAAGAACGGTGTGTCCACCACCGCGGGGACCAGATGGGTGATGCGTACTCCGGTTCCCCTCAGTTCGTAGTGCAGCGCATCGGCGAAGGCGGCAATGGCTGCCTTCGCAGCCGAGTACACCGCCTCACCGCGGACAGCTGCGGATCCCGCCACCGATCCGATCAGCACGATGTGCCCGCGCCCCGCGGCGAGCATGTGCGGCAGCAGGAGCCGTACCAAATGGACGACGGACACCAGATCCACGGTGAGGACCCGGTCGGCGGCGGCAGCCGGCATGGAACGGAAGGAGCCGGCCCAGCCGACCCCCGCTGCCGCCACGAGCAGGTCGACTCCGCCGGCGGTGTCGAGGGCCTCCTTGACCAGTTGCTCCGTACTGTCGGCCGACATCAGGTCCGCGTAGAGAGCCGTCGAGTACGTCGTCGCCGCCACGTCGTCCAGCCGCTCGCGGTCGCGACCGGCGACCAGGAGCCGCCAGCCACCTTCGGCCGCGATCCGGTGTGAGACGGCGGCGCCGATACCCGAGGAGGCCCCGGTCACCAGGGCCACACCGGCCCGGAGGTCCCTGCCGTCCGACGCGTCACCACTGGGCACGCCGCGGTGAGTGATGCCCGGAGCACGTGACATGGCTTCTCCCCTGTCTCAGCACGGTACGGCGCGGTGCCCGCCCCTCACACATTCAGGATGTGGGACTTCGCGTCGCCGTGTCGGGTTAGGAGTAGCCCGGACGGGCGTCGGCAAAACCGTCGGGGCCCACGCCTCACTGCACCGCACCGCTCGCGCCCACAGAATGGAACCGCGTTCCGTGCCTCTTCCGACGGATCCTCCGGATGCTCGCCGAACGAGGGTGGTCATGTGCCTGTTGGTCATGCGGCTGAGCCTCCGGCCGCGCATCGAAGCCTCGGCCGGACGGGGGTGTTCCCGCTGCGACGAGTGAAGGCGCCATCGGTGCTGCCGGCTCCGGATGGCGGAACGGAACTCCGGGGGCCGGTAACGGGCCCCTCCTGTACCGGCGCCCGGGCGGGGGTATACGACAGATGAACGCGGTACCCGGACGCTTCCTCATCCTGAGCGCAGGCATGGGCTCCGGTCACCACGCTGTGGCCGCCGAACTGGCCCGTCGGCTGGAGGCCCGCGGAGGGCGGACGACGACGGTCGATGTCCTTGATCTGCTGCCCCCCGGTATCGGCAGCGGACTGCGCTCCTTCTACCGCTCGGTCATCTGCCGCATGCCTGTGGTCTATGCCGGGCTGTACGCGGCGTTCTTCCGCGCCGGCGGCGGCCCCCGCCCCGGGAGCGCCCCGCTGGCCGCCCTCGCGGAGCGAAGGCTGCTTATGCTCGTCGCGCAACAACGACCGGACGTGCTCGTACCCGTCTTCCACCTCGCCGCCCAGCTCACCGGCGGGCTCCGCTCGCGCGGCGCACTCCCGGTCCCGAGCGCTGTCGTCATCACCGATTTCGACGTTCACCGCCAATGGCTGCATCCGGGCAACGACCTCCATCTGTGTCTCACACCCGATCTTGCGCATCAGGTACGGCGAGCGGTACGGCGCCCGGCTGTCGCCTCCGGCGCTCTGGTGGCACCCCGGTTCCACTCCCCGGCGCCCGCGGTGGCGGACCGGCAGCGGCGGCTCGACTCGCCGGACCGTCCGCCGGTGCTGATCTCGACGGGGGCGTGGGGCGCCGGCGCCCACCTGGGGCAGACCACGCGGCTGGTGGCTTCGGCGGGCTACAGACCGGTCGTGCTCTGCGGCACGAACACACGCCTGCGCCGGGACCTGTCACGCATCGCCCATGCCGATGCCAGGGGCTGGGTCGACGACATGCCAGGACTCATGACGGCCTCCCGCGCGCTCATCGACAACGCGGCAGGGCAAACAGCGCTCGAAGCGATGGCCGTCGGATTGCCGGTGGTCAGCTATCGGCCCATTCCGGGTCATGGCAGAGAGGGCGCCCGACGGATGGCCGAGCACGGTCTCACCGACTACGCACCGGACCCGTGGGCGCTGATCCGGGCCCTGGACAACCTGACCGCTTCGGGCCCGGTGCGCGAGCGGCGCATCACCACAGCGCACAGCCTGTTCTCCGGCGCGGGCGTGCTTCCTCTCGAAGCTCTGGTCCGACCGGGTTGAACGGCCCATCCGGAAGCAACGGCCCGCTCAGCAGTGCCGGGCGGCTGATCCGATACGCGGCAAGAATTCCCTGGTCAGTGCACCTGCGGCAGCTTTCGGTGCGGTGTCACGCCGCTCCTGGCGTCCGCCGCCCCTTGTAGTTGATCTTCATGGTGTCCATGTCCGTTGCCGTGGAACGCAGTTCGCCATGGCCGTACCCCTGCTCCTTCAGCAGCGTCTCGGCCCGGTCCTCGGCGATCGCGGATGCCATCTCCTCGCCGTCCCCGGCGTCCGACACGACCACGAACCGGAAGCTGAAATGTTTGAGCACACGGTCGTACGTCAGCGAGCCCTCCTCGGTGAACTGCATCGCGCTCAGGCCGTGCAGGTCCACCTCGGACAGGAGCCGGGCGCGCGCCTCGTCCGTCAGGCCGTCCCAGGTACCGCGCACGATCACTCGGTAGGTGTGCTGCGTGCTCATCGTGTTTCCCGCTCCGCATTCCGCTCGTGAACCGTCGAGGGCCAAGGTTACGGCGGTGAGGACGGGGCGCACGCGAATTATCGCGGGGCGGCGGCCCCGGGGCGTGGCGGGGAGGGCGACCCCGGCCGTCGCCATCCGCGGTCTTTTGCCGAAGTCTGACGGCGACGCCCCTGGCCGGGCCGCTGTCCAGCGTGTTCCATGGTCATCGGGGGCGCCCGGACCTGTGGCGGCCCGTGTGAGGGAGCGAGGTTGCCTTGGCCACGACCGTACGACGTGCCGTACTGACTCTGCCCGCCGCACCACTGGGCCCGGAGAACCCGCTGCCCGCACTGCGGCCGCTCGACGAGATGCATGTCGTCGACGACCGTGACAGGGCCGGACTGCCACGTGACATGGCACGCCAGATCGGCTACGAACCACTGGCCACCGTGCTCCCGGTCCGCATCCTCGACGGGTACGGGCGCGATCGCGTCCCCACCGGACTGGACGCGATCATCATCGAGAACGACCGGCTGCGGGCCACCGTCCTGCCCGGGCTCGGCGGCCGCATCCACTCGCTCCACCACAAGCCGACCGGCCGCGAACTCCTCTACACAAACCCCGTTCTGCAGCCTGCCGACTTCGCGCTCAACGGCGCCTGGTTCTCCGGCGGCATCGAATGGAACATCGGTGCCACGGGCCACACCACACTGTCCTGCGCCCCGGTCCACGCCGCCCGGGTGCCCGCACCCGACGGCGGAGAAATGGTCCGCCTCTGGGAGTGGGAGCGGCTGCGCGACCTGCCCTTCCAGGTGGACCTCTGGCTGCCCGAGGATTCCGACTTCCTGCACGTAGGCGTACGGATACGCAACCCGCACGAACACACCGCACCCGTCTACTGGTGGTCCAACATCGCCGTACCCGAGGGCGAACGCACCCGCGTCCTGGCCCCGGCCGACGAGGCATGGCACTTCGGTTACGAGCGGACCCTGACGAGGGTCCCGGTCCCCGAGACCGGCTCCGTCGACCGCACGTACCCGCTGCGCGGCGACTTCCCCGCCGACTACTTCTACGAGGTGCCCGACGGCGCCCGGCGCTGGATCGCCTCCCTCGACGAGGACGGCCACGGACTCGTCCAGACGTCGACCGATCTGCTGCGCGGCCGAAAGCTGTTCCTGTGGGGCAGCGGCCCGGGCGGGCGCCGCTGGCAGGAGTGGCTCACCGAGCCCGGCACCGTCGGATACGCCGAGATCCAGGCCGGACTCGCCCGTACCCAGCTGGAACACATCCCCCTCGAACCGGGCGCCGAGTTCAGCTGGCTGGAGTCGTACGGGCCGCTGTCCGCGGACCCCCGGGCCGTGCACGGCGACGACTGGGCGGCGGCCCGCGCCGAGACCGAGCGACGGCTCGCCGAGGCGCTGCCGCGCGCGGATGTCGACGCCGCGTACGCCGCCTGGCGCCCCTGCGCCGACAACGAACCCGGTGAGCCGCTCGCCACCGGTTCCGGCTGGGGCGCCCTCGAAGTTCGGCGCGGCAGCTACAAGCTCCCCGGCACACCGTTCGGCGAGTCGACCCTGGGTGAACAACAGGCACCCTGGCTGGACTTGCTTGACCAGGGCGTTTTCCCCGAACCGTGCAGGGTGGTCCCGCCCGGCCCCTCCCTGGTCTCCCGGCACTGGCGCGACATGCTGGAGACGGCCTCCGCCGAACCCCTCACCGAGTACCACCTCGGAGTCGCCCAGTGGCACGCCGGCGACCGCGCCCAGGCGGTCCGCAGCTGGGAACGCGGACTGGCCCTCGCCCCGTCCCGCTGGCCGCTGCTGCGCTGCCTCGCCGTCGCCGCCGAGGAAGGCGGCCAGCGGGACCGGGCGGCCGACCTCTACACCGAGGCGTTCGACGACCTGTGCGCGGAACGTCGTGACGACGGCGACGCCTGGACGTCCGCCACGGCGGCGCTCGGCCGCGAGGCGATGGAGGCACTGCTGACGGCAGGGCGCCCCGAAGCGGCCCGGACGGTGTGGGCCGGCCTGCGCCCGGCGGTCCGACAGCGCGGCCGCTTCCGCCTGCTGGAGGCCCGGCTGCTGATCGCCGAGGGCGACCGCGCTGCCGCCCGGGCCGTTTTCGACGAGGGCTTCGAGGTCGCGGATCTGCGCGAGGGCGCGGAAATCCTGGACGAGGTGTGGGCCGAGCTCACCGACGAGCCGCTGCCGGACAGATACAACTACCGGATGCGCCCCAGGGCTTGATGGCGAAGGCCGTCCGACCCGCGCCCACCTCCACCGGCGCGGGGCGGACGGCCGCGGGTCAGACGGTCAGGTTCCGGTCGACGTACTCGAAGACCGAGCCGTCAGGATGCACCGCGATCAGATTGCGGCCCACCGGCGTCGGTACCGGGCCTGCGAGGATCCGGGCGCCGACGCGTGTGAGCGAGGCATGGGCTTCGTCGACATCCTTGACCGCGATTGTCGCCGTCACCTTGCGCAGGATCTCCAGCTCCGACTCCGGGCCGCTCATCAGCAGAAAGCAGCTGATCGCGGCGACCGAGACGCCGCCACGCTCGAAGCAGAGCGCAGAACTGGCCGTGAGGTCCTCGTAGAAGGCCACCGCGGCCTCCAGGTCGTCGACGCAGATACGCAGCGTGGTTCCCAGAATGTTCATGCGGGCAAGGGTAGTTGGAGGTGCTCAGGCCCGGCAGAGCACCTCGCCGTGCGGGACCATGAACCAGGCGTCGTCGTGTGCGCCCCACTCGCGCCAGGCCGCCGCGATCGCGGCCAGTTCCTCGGTGCTCGCGTGGCCGCCGTCCACGGCCAGCTTCGCGTACACCGAGCCGACCGTACGGTCCGCCCACAGGCCGCTCCACCAGGCGCGGCTCTCCGGGGTGGCGAAGCACCAGTTGCCGGCGGATGGGGCGATGTCGGTGAAGCCGGCCCGGCGGGCCCAGGAGAGCAGCCGGCGTCCGGCGTCCGGCTCGCCGCCGTTGGCGCGGGCCACCCGTCCGTACAGTTCCTGCCAGTCGTCCATGCCCGCTGCCTCGGGGTACCAGGTCATCGCCGCGTAGTCGCTGTCGCGGGCCGCGACGATGCCGCCAGGGCGGCAGACGCGCCGCATCTCGCGCAGCGCCTGCACGGGGTCGCCCACGTGCTGGAGCACCTGATGGGCATGGACGACGTCGAAGGAGTCGTCGGGGAAGTTCAGGGCATGGACATCGGCGATGGTGAACTCGACGTTTTCCAGGCCGCGTTCGGCCGCGACCTCGGCCGCCCGGTCCAGGATCTCCCGAGTGGTGTCGACGGCGGTCACCCGGCCGGGGGCGACCAGCGCGGCCAGATCCGCGGTGATGGTGCCGGGTCCGCAGCCGACGTCCAACACGGCCATGCCCGGGCGGAGTTCGTCGATCAGATACGCCGCGGAATTGGCGGCGGTGCGCCAGCGGTGCGAGCGCAGCACCGACTCGTGGTGACCGTGGGTGTAGACGGCGGTCTCCTTCGGCATGGCCGTGAATCCTTTCTCGAAACGCAGAGCGCGACATGCGAACCGCGAAGCGCTGATCGGTACGGTCACCGTACGCGCGAATGTCGAATTATGAGATGTGTGTCTTGATATATGGACGAGCGAAAGGCTGGCCGGCATGCGGAAGGGGCGGCCGACACACAGTCGGCCGCCCCTTGTTCGCTCGCGGGCGGGCCTGGGCTTTCTCGTGTTCGGCGAGGGCACGGTAGATGCCGGCGACGCCGGGACTCTGCCCCTTGCGCTTGCCAGTGGGGATGATCAGGTCGGGCTGGATCTGCTCGACGGACTCGCCGCCGGAGCGGCGGCGGAGCGCGGTGTGCAGCATGTCGTCCGTGATGGGCAGGGGGCCGGCCGCCGTGCGGGGCGTTGGTGCCCCGGTCTTGAGGTGACCGGCGCCGCCACACCTCGCGGCCGGGGGTGGCACTGACCTCCAGTACCGGGGCGACGATGGCCGGCTGCGGGCCCAGCCCGCAGGCACGCGCCTCATATCCACGCGTGCGACTGATGCTCTGAATGTGACATATATGGCATGCGTGGAAATATGGGATGCGTGGTAGTTGGTGCTGGCGAGAACTTCTTTGCTGAACCCTCGGCTGGGAGGGCTCAGACAGGCGAGAGGAGTGCATCATGATCGCCAAGCTGCTCGGCAAGCTGTCCTTCACCCGCCACTACGGTGCGTACGGGGAACACGACTGGGGTGCGTAAGGCGGCGACGACCGGGTCTGACCGCACTGCCGGCGGGAGCCCCCGGGCGCTCGCCGGCCTCTGGCCACGCCGCCGACGATTTCGGCCTGGACAGGCAGGTACGAGAGTCAGGGGCGATCCCATGGGCCGAATGAATGAGCCGCCGCGGTTGCCCGAAGGCAGCTTCGCGGCCTGGAGCCGCGACCGGCTGGGACTGGCGCGCCGTGGCGCTGCCGAGTGCGGGGACGTGTGGCAACTGGAGCCGGGTGTCTACGTAGCCGCTACGGCCGGGCCGTGTGAAGAAGTCCTGCACCGCGCGCAGGACTTCCCCAAGCCACCCTCGCCTCTCTTCCCGCCGTTGAAGCGGTCGAGCGGAGCACCGACGCCCCAGGAGCGTGCGCACGCTCACGCCGCCCGCATGCGCGGACTACGCCCGCAGGCGGTTGCAGCCCGGATCGGTGAGATAGCGCCCAGGACCGCTCAATTTGCTGACCAGTGGCCCACGGGCCAGGACGTCGAGATTCTGCCCCCGGTCCGGCACGCCCTGGCAGAGATCGGCGTGCGCTACCTCTTCTCCGAAGACGCTCCCACCCTGCTGCCCTTTGCCTCACAGCTCTTCCTGGCCCGGGAGGTGCTCGTACGCCCCTCGCGCTGGGTATGGCCGCGCTGGGTCCCCACACCGGCACGGCGGTTCCGCACACGGCAGCAAGTCGCCTTCGTTGACGCTTTGCGGCCCATCGTCCGCCGACGCCGTTCATCGGGCCGGCTCGGTGACGACGTGCTGGGACAGATGCTCCGGCCCTCCTCCCGCTATGGCCTACTGCCGGAAGAGGCCATCCTCGACCCTCTCCCCGGAATCACCGTCGCCACCTTCGAGACACCTTCCCGGGCAGCCGGATGGATTCTGCTCCACCTGGCCCGGTACCCCCAGGCAGCGGGCCGCGTCGCGGCCGAAGCCGCCTTGCTGCCCGCGGACCCGGCCACCACGACCAGCACCCACCTCGACAGCCTGCAATGCACCCAGGCACTGGTACGCGAGGTGCTCCGACTGCACCCCCCGAGCTGGCTACTGACCCGGCGCGCCACGCGGCAGACTCAGCTCGCCGGCTACACCATCGACGCCGGGTCCACCGTTCTCGTCTGCCCCTACACCGCCCACTGCGACGCACGGGAACACCCCGAGCCGGACCGGTTCCGGCCCGAGCGCTGGCTCGATGATTCGGGCTCGCCGGCGAAACCCGGGGTCTTCCTCTCCTTCGGTACCGGGCCGCATGGCTGCGAGGGAGCCGCTCTGGCCATGGCGATGCTGACGCTCCTGACCGCGCAGACCGCCCGCCGCTACCACTTGAGCGAGCCGCCCGGACCGGAACCCGGCTACCAGGTCGCCACCTTCGAAGGTCTCGCAACTGTCGGCTTGCGCCTGCGTGCCACCTTGCGCAGCTGAGGGCAGTCCTGCTTTCAGTGACAGGCCGCCTCCACGGCGAACTCGCCCGCCTCGACAGTAAGCTGCTCGGCGGCGAGCTGGACCACCACATACGGGACCGCGGACAAGTCCTCGGTGGGGAAGACGCCCAGCATCCGCACGCAGCCCCACTGCACCGCCCTCCCCAGCCGGTTCGCCGACGCACGCTTCGCCCGCGCAGCCGTCGGCGCCCGCGTATCCAGACGGAAGAACTGCTCCAGCTCCCCGGTGTCCCGGGCCATCGGCGCCGACGAGCGGCTGCCCGCACCACTCGTCGCGTTCACGCGCCGCGAGGTCGGACCGTATGCGAAGGATCTCTCGCAGAGCGGCCTGTTCGCTCCGCCCGTCGAGCCCCCGCGGACGCCGACCCGCAGACCGACCTGCTCGCGCTCCTCGGCCGACGGGCCTGACCTCACCCGCGGTCAGCGGCATTGTCGCGGCAAGTGTCGCCCGATTACCCTGTGTTCGTGATTCCGGTCATCGGCCGGAGTGTCGAACGCGAGAGACGGGTGCACGACCATGGGGCGACTCGTCCCCGCGGTGACCAGGGCTCTGGACGTACTCGAGCTCTTCCTTCACGGCGACGGAACGCTCTCCGCCCCCGAGGCCACCCGCAAGCTGCAGCTGCCGCATACCACCGTCCATGAACTGCTCACCACCCTCGCGGCCCGCTCCTGCCTGGTGCCGGTCGCGGACCAGCCGGGCCGCTACCGCCTCGGGGTGCGTACGTACCAGCTCGGCAGTCGGTACGCCGAGCAGCCCGACCTCGCCGCCGAGGGCCGGCTCGGACACCACGAGGGGCAGAAGTGACCACCACACGCCTGGATGTTGCCGTACACGAGCACGCCGAGCTCGGCGAGGGACCGACCTGGGATCCCGTCACCGGCCGGCTGATCTGGGTCGACATCGTCTCCGCCCGCGTGCACACCTACGACCCGGTGAGCCGGCGCCGTACGGTGATGGCCACCGAACAGCACGTCGGAGCCGCCAAGCCGCGCGCCGGTGGCGGACTTGTGGTCAATCTGCGCGACGGCATCGGCCTGTACGACCCCGACGGCGCCTTCCACTGGCTGGTCCACGATCCGGAGCCAGGACGCCGCGGCAATGACGCGGCGGTCGCTCTGGACGGGGCGCTGTGGGCGGGCACCATGCGCTACGACGGCGCGGAGACCGGCGGCAGCCTCGCCCGCGTCGCGCCCGGCGGCGCGGTCACCCCGGTGCTGCCCGTCGTGGCCTGCGGCAACGGCATCGGGTGGAGTCCGGACGGGCGGCTGATGTACTTCATCGACACGCCCACGCGCCGTATCGACGTCTTCGACTTCGACGGTCAACACGCCGTGAACCGACGCCCGTTCGCCACCGTCGAGCAGGGTGCGGGATTCCCCGACGGGCTGACGGTCGACGCCCGGGGAGCCGTATGGGTCGCTCTGTGGGACGGCGCTGCGGTGCGCCGCTACACGGCCGACGGCGCCCTGGACCGGATCGTCGAACTCCCCGTACAGCGCCCGACGGCCTGTGCCTTCGGCGGCAGGGACCTGCGCGACCTCTACATCACCTCGGCCCGCACGGGGCTCGCCGCTCCGCATCCGCTGTCCGGTTCGCTGCTGGTGCTGCCGGACGCGGGGCAGGGGATGCCCGGGACGGCCTTCGCGGGCTGAGCCCGCCTCCCTCGGCCGTTACCGATGGCCGGCTGCCGGGCGGGGGCCTCGACGGCTCCGCTGGGCGGGCGCGGTCGGCCGAACCCTCGTATAAAGGGCCCTGAGTGCGAGACGACGGGACGGGGCGGCGGCGAAGGAGGCCCGGATGGCGCGGAAGCGGACCGAGCGGACCGGACGGGCGGGGCGCAAGGAGAAGGACGGGAGTGGTGTGGGTTTTGTACGGGAGGACCGCGGCCCTGTCCGGTACGGGCCGCCCGCACCCGATCCCGGTCTGCCCGTCCTGCCCGAGCTGGCCGGGGTGCTCGCCGCCGCGGCCGGCCGCAGTGAACCCGAACCGACCGGCGGCGGCGACGCCCTGCGCGAGGCCGCGATCGCCTACTGGGAGCGGCGCGGACTGCACGGCAGCCCGGAGAACATCGCCGCCGCCCCGGGCGCCTCGCCGCTGCTGCTCGCGCTGATCGCCGCGCACGGCGGCGACGTGCTCATGCCGCGTCCCTGCACAGCCACCTGGATTCCGCAGGCCAGGCTGCTGGGCAGGCCCGCCTATCATGTGCCGACCCCGGCCGAGTGCGGCGGCGTGCCCGATCCGTACGCGCTGCTGGAGACCGTGCGCAGGGTGCGCGCCGAGGGAGGCAGGCCCCGGCTGCTGCTGATCTCCGTCGTCGACGATCCGACCGCCACCGTCGTCCCGCCGGAACTCGTGAGCGAGGCGTGCGAGGCAGCGGTCGCCGAAGGGCTGCACATCGTCAGCGACGAGACCTGGCGCGACACCCTGCACCGGCCGCACGACACGGTCCTGCTCAGTCCGGCCGAAATGTGCCCCGACGATGTCACGGTCGTCTGTGATCTCGCCGGTGCGCTGACCCCGTCCGCCTGGCCGGTCGCGGTCGCCCGGTTCCCGGACACCGAGCGGGCGGCGGTGCGCCATGCCCGTACCCTCGACATCCTCACCGCACTCGGCGCGCACGTCGCCGGGCCCGTCGCCATGGCCGCCGCCCACGCGCTGCGCGAACCGGACTCCGTCACGGACCGGGTCCGCCGGGCCGCCGCACTCCAGGCGCAGGTCGCGGCAGCGGCCCACCGCGCGGTCCTCGCATCGGGCGCGCTGGCCAGACCCCCGCAGGCCGGCCGCCATCTCTACGCCGACCTCGGGCCGCTCAGATCCCGGCTCGCGAACCGAGGTGTCACCGACTCGCTCGAACTGGAGGAGTACCTGACGGAACGCCTCGGCGCACCGGCGCCGGGCGGCCACCGGTTCGGCGACGAACTGGGGGCGCTGCGCGTACGGCTGGGCACCGGGACGCTCCTCGGGTCGACCCCGGAACAGCAGATGGAGTCCCTCACCGCTGTGGCGCCCCTGGAATTGCCGCATGTGGCTCAAGCCCTGAGCATTTTCGCAGAGGCCCTCGCCGAACTCCGATGACGAACCGAGACGCCGAACCGGCTCCGAATCACCCCGATGACCCCGGACAATTCCGGTGCCCAGCTCCGAGACGGGAGTCTCTCGATGACGGAACAGACCGAGCGCTCCCTCACCGGGACCGCACACCCGCACCAGGTCTCTCGCGGCGAGGTCGTCGAACCGCGCCCGCTCGGCGAGCTCCGGGTCTGGCCGAAGACCTTCGCCGACCGGCTCACCGCACCCGTCCAGAATGTCATGAGCATGTCCCGGCTGGCCCGTGGCCGTGCCCTGCGGCCCGGTGCGGAGGGACTGCGCGGCATCCACCGGCTCCCGTACGCCCCCGAACCCCTGCCCGCCACGCCCGCAGGCACCACATCCGTGACCTGGGCCGGGCACGCCAGCTGGATCGTGCGCACCGGCGGGCTGACCGTCCTCACCGACCCCGTCTGGTCCCGTCGCATCCTCGGCACCCCGGCCAGGATCACACCGGTCGGCGTCCGCTGGGAGGACCTGCCGCCCGTCGACGCCGTCGTCATCAGCCACAACCACTACGACCACCTCGACGCCCCCACCCTGCACAGACTGCCCAAGGACACCCCGCTGTTCGTGCCCGCCGGGCTCGGCCGCTGGTGCCGCCGTCGCCGCTTCACCTGCGTCACCGAACTGGACTGGTGGGAATCGGCCCAGCTGAACGGCGTCCGCTTCGATTTCGTGCCCGCCCACCACTGGTCCAAGCGGACCCTCACCGACACCTGCCGCTCCCTGTGGGGCGGCTGGATCATCGGCACCGGCCGCGACGGGCAGCGGATTCACTTCGCCGGGGACACCGGGTACGGGCACTGGTTCGGCGAGATCGGCCGCCGGTACCCGGGCATCGATCTGACCCTGCTGCCGATCGGGGCGTACGAACCGCGCTGGTGGCTCGGTGACGTGCACACCGATCCGGAGGAGGCCGTGCAGGCGTACGAGGACCTCGGCGCCCGGGCGATGGCGCCGATGCACTGGGCCACCTTCCTGCTCTCCGCGGAGCCCGTACTCGAACCGCTGGCCCGACTGCGTACCGCCTGGCAGCGGGCCGGACACCCCCGCGAACAGCTCTGGGACCTGCCGATCGGCGGCTCCCGCGTGCTCGAACCGGAACCCCGCACGATCAGTGGCTGAACCGCGCCCGCATCCGGCGCCACACCGCGGGCGCCCCGCTGATCAGCAGCGTCAGACCCACCGCCGCGACCACACCCTGCCACGGCTCGGGGAAGAGCGAACCGCCCAGAATGCCGATCAGCTGGTACGTCGCCGCCCACGCCAGGCAGGCAGGCACATCCCCACGGGCGAACCGGTGCAGCGGTATCCGCCCCAGCAGGCAGGCCAGCATCACCGGAATCCGCCCCGCCGGTACCAGCCTCGACAGCACGAGCACCACCGCACCGTGCTCGTCCAGCTTCTGCTGTGCCTGTGCCAGCCGCTCCGGGGCGGCCCGGTCACTGATCGCCTGCAGCCACTTCGACCCGTTCTTCGACCGCACCCCGCGCCGACCGAGCCAGTACAGACAGATGTCGCCGAGGAACGCCGCGGCCGACGCCACCCCGAAGACGATCAGCAGCGAGAACGGCGACGACTGATGCAGCGCCACCACCGCGGCCGAACTCACCAGCGCACCCGTAGGCACCACAGGGACCAGCGCGCCCAGCGCCACCAGCAGGAACAGGGACGGATAGCCCACCGCCTGCTGAGTCGACTCCGGGGGCAGCTGCCTCACGACCTCCTGGATCACCTGGCGGCCTCCGGCCGCACATGTTCGCCGTGGGACAGCCGGTGCACCGCCACCTCCGGCGCCAGCAGCGCCGCCTTGCGGACGAACTCGTCACCGGGTGCGTGGAACTCGTGCGGCCTGACTCCGTCCATTCCGATCGGCCAGTACGTGCCGTAGTGCACCGGCACGGCCGACCGCGGCGCCAGCCGGGCCAGCGCCTGCGCGGCCCGGCCCGCGTCCAGATGGCTGTGGCCCAGATACGGACCCCAGCCGCCCACCGGCAGCAGTGCCACATCCACCGGACCGACCGCCCGGGCCATGTCGTCGAAGAGCCCGGTGTCACCGGCGAAATACGTCCGTGCCTCGCCCTCGACCACATAACCGAGCGCGGGGGAGCGGTGCGGGCCCATGGGAAGGCGCCTGCCGTCGTGCAGCGCGGGAACCGCCCGTACCAGCACCTCGCCGACCCGGACCTCGTCGCCCGGTGCCACCTCGGTGATCCGCAGCCCGCGCACCGAGCGCAGCACCCGCAGCCCCGGGACGGAGCGCACCGCACCCACCGGCACGATCAGCCGGCTGCCGGGGGCGAGCCGGGCCAGTGACGGCAGATGCAGATGGTCGGAGTGGAGATGCGAGACGAGCACCACATCGGCGACCGTGGCCTCGGGTCCGGGCAGCTCGCCGCGGCGGCGGCGCAGATGCGCGAAGCGCCGTACGAAGAGCGGATCGGTCAGCACACGGACCCCGGAGTCCTCGATCGTGCAGGTGGCATGACCCCACCAGGTGACTTCCACCGGCACGCGGTGCCTCCTCGTTCCCGGGTTCCTTGTTCCGGCCCTGGCATCGAGCCTAGTGCCGTGACCGACCGGGTGACCCGGCTCCGTCCGGTCGTTGCCGTCCGGCTGGTCACTCTCAGTCGGTCAGGCCCAGTGCCCCCGCCGCCTGGATGGCCAGCCAGACCTCCGCCAGGGCCCCGGTGGATGCCATGTCACGGTCGGTCAGAGCGCCGAAGCGGCGCAGCCGGTAGGCGAGCGTGTTGGGATGGATGTGGAGCGCGGCCGCCGCCGTCTCCGTGCGGCGATCCCGCTCCATCCACGTGCGGACCGAGACCAGCAGCTGCGAGTCATGGGCCTCGTCGTAGCGCAGGACCTCGCCGAGTACATGCTCGACCAGCGCGGTCAGGACCGCAGGGTCGTCGGGCAGCCAGCGGCCCAGGGAGTCGTCGCCGTAGCGGACCACGGAACGGCCCGACTCGGCGGCCTTCGAGACCGCCCAGAGCGCCTCGCGCTGAGCCACCCGCAGCGCGGCACCCGGCAGGAACGGGCGGCTCATCCCGGCCGCCACATCCGGCAGTTCACCGATCTCCACGGCCAGCTGCGGTGCCCCCAGGACATAGCGGTCCGTGCCCCAGGTGAGCAGCAGATGCGGATGGTCCTGGAGGCAGCGCAGCAGAGCCTCGTCCGTGGTCTGCCGCACCACGATCAGCACGGTGTCGCCCTCGATCGCATGCCGGGCGAGCCTGCGCCGGGCCGCCTCCGGGTCCAGCACCTCCTGCAGGAGTTCGGCCAGCGTCTCCGCGCCCTCGCGGCGCAGCGTCTCGCGCTCGTTGCGCACCATCGCGACCCGCAGTGCCGCCACCGTGGCGATGTGCTGGACGACGGCGAGCCCGGCGGGCTGGGCGCCCTCCCGCTCGTACGCGACGAGGAATCCCGCCGGGCCTCCGGGCGCCGGCACGGGCAGCACGAACCCGCCCGGGACGGTCGGCGGAGCGTCCACGGAAGCGGGCAGCACGCCCGGCTCCGGTGCAGGTACGCCGGGCAGCAAGGGGCGCCCCTGGGGCGTGCACAGATACACGTCGTAACCGGAGAGGCGCTCCAGCCGGCGCAGCAGCGTCGGCGTGTCGAGATCCTCGGCGACCAGCCAGCGCAGCGAGCCGAAGACCTGGAGCTGGGCGCCGAGCCGGTGCCTGGCGTCCTCCTGGACCGAGGCGGCGACCTCCTGGGAGACCGCGATGAACGGGACGGCGAGCGGGACCTCCAGGACCGGGAAGCCGCGCTCCTCGGCCGCCCGGAAGAACGCGTCGTGCAGCGGTGGCATGTGCAATTGCGCAGACAGGGCGAGCGCGGAGACACCGGCGTCGTCGAGCCGCTCCAGATAGGCGCGCTGCCCGGCCGCGGTACGCGGGACCGCAAGGCCCGTCGTCATGATCACCTCGGCGCCCAGCAGCCAGGGCGTCGGATCGGCGAGTTCGCTGGCGTGCGCCCAGGACACGGAGCGGCCCAGGCCACTGCTGCCCGCCTTCACGGAGAGCTGCAGAGCGGGGAAGGAGAGCAGATCCTCCACGGTGAGTTTGTCGCTGGCCACAGACAACAGCGTAGTGCTCTGTGATGTGCACAATTGTCGACCGTCGTCCGGGGCCACAAACTGTGGGACCGTCCCCATGAACAAAAGGTGGAGCGCCCGTGACTGCTTCGATCACCGAAGTCGAGACCAATGGTGTCGAGCGGATTCCCGACGCCGACCGCACCGCCCGTCCGATCGACCTCTTCCGGCTCGCCTTCGGCGGTGCCAACACCTTCGCGACGTGCGTGCTGGGCGCCTTCCCGATCCTGTTCGGCCTCTCCTTCTGGCAGGGACTCGCGGCGACGCTGCTCGGCCTCGTCGCCGGTGCGCTGCTGCTCGCCCCGATGGCACTGTTCGGCCCGACCAACGGCACCAACAACGCCGTCTCCTCCTCCGCCCACCTGGGCGTGCACGGCCGGATCGTCGGCTCGTTCCTCTCGCTGCTCACCGCGGTCGCGTTCTTCTCGATCTCGGTGTGGTCCTCGGGTGACGCACTCGTCGGCGGCGCCCACCGACTCGCCGGCGTGCCCGAGTCCGATGTGACATATGGCATTGCATATGCGATCTTCGCCGGGCTCGTCCTGGTGGTCTGCATCTATGGCTTCCGCTTCATGCTGATGGTCAACAAGATCGCGGTGATCGCCGCATCGGCACTCTTCGTCCTCGGCGCCTTCGCCTTCGCGGGAGACTTCGACGCCGGCTACGCGGGCACCTTCACCTCGACCGCCGACCCGCTGTTCTGGCCGTCGTTCATCGGCGCCGCGCTGATCGTGCTGTCCAACCCGGTCTCCTTCGGCGCTTTCCTCGGCGACTGGTCCCGCTACATCCCGGCCACGACGCCCCGCCGCCGGGTGATGGGCGCCGCGTTCCTCGCCCAGATCGCCACGCTGCTGCCCTTCGTCTTCGGCCTGGCCACCGCCTCGATCATCGCGTCCAAGGCCGCCAAGTACATCGACCCGGCCGCGCCCAACTACGTCGGCGGACTGCTCGCCATCTCGCCCGGCTGGTACTTCCTGCCGCTCTGCCTGATCGCCCTGATCGGAGGCCTGTCGACCGGCACGACCGCGCTGTACGGCACCGGCCTCGACGTCTCGAGCGTCTTCACCCGCTTCAGCCGCGTGCAGTCGACGTTCTTCATCGGTGCCCTGTCGATCGCCTTCATCTTCATCGGCCGCTTCGCGCTCAACCTCGCGCAGTCCATCTCCACCTTCGCGACCCTGATCATCACCTGTACCGCCCCGTGGATGATCGTGATGGCACTCGGTTACGTCACCCGGCGCGGCTGGTACGACGCGGACGCGCTCCAGGTCTTCAACCGCCGCCAGACCGGTGGCCGCTACTGGTTCAACCACGGCTGGAACTGGCGCGGGATGTCCACCTGGTTCATCTCCGCCGGTGTGGCGCTCCTGTTCACCAACCTGCCCGGCCAGTTCGTCGGCCCGCTCGGCAACCTCGCGAACGGCGCGGACATCTCCCTCCCGGTCGGCCTCGCCCTCGCGGCCGTGGTCTACCTCGGCCTGCTCACCCTCTTCCCCGAGCCGCGCGGAGTGTACGGGCCGGACGGCCCCCGATTCGTCCGGGCGTCGGACACCGAGGTCCCGCCGATCACCGGCGGTACGGAGGAGCCCCTCACCGCCGAACCCGCCGCCGCTCACTGAGCGCCCGCCCTTGACCAGGAGCCACCCATGAGCACGCCCGAGAGCACCCCCGTCCAGGAGATCCAGGCCGCCGCCGACGCGCTCGTCGCCGCCTTCGCCGAGGGCCGCCTCGACGACTACTTCGGCGCATTCGCCCCGGACGCCACCTTCGTCTTCCACTCCACGCCGCAGCGGCTCGGCTCCACCGCCGAGTACCGCGCGCTGTGGCAGCAGTGGGTGGCCGAGGACGACTTCCGCATCGTGCGCTGCACCTCGACCGGACAGCTGATCCAGCACTACGGCACCACGGCCGTCCTCAGCCACGACGTGGAGACCACGATCGCCACCCGGGCCGGCGAGGAGACCGTCCACGAGCGGGAGACGATTGTGTTCGCCCGCGCCGTCGACGGCAGCTGGCCCGCGGTCCACGAGCACCTGTCCGCCCGTACAGCCGACTGACCGAGCACAGCTCCCGACCGGGCGTCCCGCCCGAATCACCGCCTGACCGCGTGTTCCGCCCGTACTGCCGCCCGACCATGAGAGAGACCGGTTCCATGAGCACCACGTTCCGCAATTACATCGACGGCGTCTTCGCGGACGCCTCGGACGGCCGCACCCTCGACGTCGTGGACCCCAGCACCGGCGAGGTCTACGCGACGTCCCCGCTCTCCGGCGATGCGGACGTCGACGCGGCCATGGCCGCCGCCGCTGCCGCGTTCCCCGTCTGGCGCGACACCACCCCCTCCGTACGCCAGCTGGCCCTGCTGAAGATCGCCGACGCGATGGAGGCGCGGGCCGACGAACTGGTGACCGCCGAGAGCCGTGACACCGGGAAGCCGCTCCACCTCACCCGCAGCGAGGAACTGGCCCCGGCCATCGACCAGGTCCGCTTCTTCGCCGGTGCGGCGCGGATGCTCGAGGGCCGCTCGGCCGGCGAGTACATGGAGGGCCTCACCTCGATCATCCGCCGCGAGCCGGTCGGCGTCTGCGCGCAGGTCGCGCCGTGGAACTACCCCCTGCTGATGGCCGTGTGGAAGTTCGCGCCCGCGCTCGCCGCAGGCAACGCCGTCGTCCTCAAGCCCTCCGACACCACTCCCGCCTCCACGGTGCTGATCGCTGAGATCATCGGCGGCGTTCTGGAGGAGCTGGAGCTGCCCCGCGGCATTTTCAACGTCATCTGCGGCGACCGGGAGACCGGCCGTGCGATGGTCGAGCACCCGACCCCGGCGATGGCCTCCATCACCGGCTCGGTGCGGGCCGGCATCCAGGTCGCGCAGAGCGCGGCCAAGGACGTCAAGCGCGTCCATCTGGAGCTCGGCGGCAAGGCCCCGGCGGTGATCTTCGAGGACGCGGACCTGGAGAAGGCGGTCGAGGACCTGATCGTCGGCGGCTTCTTCAACGCCGGCCAGGACTGCACGGCAGCGACCCGCGTCCTTGTCCAGGAGTCCGTCCACGACGAGTTCGTCGCCGCCCTCGCCAAGGCCGCCGCCGACACCAGGACGGGGCAGCCGGACGACGAGGACGTACTGTACGGCCCGCTCAACAACGCCGGCCAGCTCGCCCAGGTCAGCGGCTTCATCGACCGGCTCCCGGAGCACGCCAGGGTCGAGGCGGGCGGCCATCGGGTCGGCGACAAGGGCTACTTCTACGCCCCGACCGTCGTCTCCGGCCTCCAGCAGGACGACGAGATCATCCAGAACGAGGTCTTCGGCCCGGTCATGACCGTCCAGTCGTTCACGGACGAGGCCCAGGCCGTCGCGTACGCCAACGGCGTCGACTACGCACTCGCCTCCTCGGTGTGGACCAAGGACCACGCACGGGCGATGCGGATGTCCAAGAACCTCGACTTCGGCTGCGTGTGGATCAACACCCACATGGCACTCGTCGCCGAGATGCCGCACGGCGGCTACAAGCAGTCCGGCTACGGCAAGGACCTCTCCGCGTACGGCTTCGAGGACTACACCCGCATCAAGCACGTCATGACGTCGCTCTGACGCACCCGTCCCCTGCGCCCCCGCCCCGGCTCCGTCCCGGGGCGGGGGCGCACCGGCTTTCCGTACTCCGCGCTCCTCCCGTCCCGACATGCGCCTTTTTGTACGGGAGCCGGAGCGGTAGGGTCGCCCGTACGCCTAGCACGGGGGGAACGGCCATGGGGGACGCAACGGACGTACGGGTGGCGGCCATCGCCAGTCTCACGCCGCTCGAAGAGCTCGACAGCGATCCGTTCCTCGTGGACACCCGCAGCCAGCACGACATGTGCGCCCGCTGGGCCGCCGACAAGGGATACGTCGTCACCCGCCAGCTGCGCTTCTACGGGCTGCGCCCCGACCACCATGCCCTGTGGACGGATATCGAGAGCGGCGCTGTCGAACTCTTCGTCGCCGCCAGCGACCGGGTGCTGGCGCGGGCCCTCACCTCGGTGCCGGAGTTCGCCGCGGAGTGCGAGCGGCGCGGCGTACGGCTGGAGATCGCGGGACTGGACGAGCCGCCGTACAGCGCCCGTACGAAGGCGAGTGTGCACCGCAGGCTCTCCATGCCCACCGCCGGATACGACGGCTGCTGACCGGCCGCCTGCCCGCTGCCGCCAGTGGCCCGCGGCCGCGCTGTGAAAAGCTGGGGGACAGGGCCCGGAACGGCGGGGTCCGGACGTGAGGTGGAACGGCGTGGGTGACGGGCGATGGCGAACAGCCGGCAGCGCCCTGATGCGAGTGGTTGTGGTGTGGGCGGTCTCGACGCTCACGATGCTGGCGCTCGCCGGGATTCTGCCGGACTTCCAGCTCCAGTCGGACGACGGCGACAGCATCACCAAGATCGCGTTCACCGCGGCCTGGGGTGCCGGAGCGTTCGGTCTGCTCTCCGCGCTGGTCTGGCCGGTCCTGGTGCGGGCACTGCTCATCGTGCCCGCACTCGTCCTGGGGATGCTGGTCTTCTTCCTGAACGGCTCGCTGCTGCTGGTTGCCCTGCGACTCATCCCGGACGGGCGCGGCGCCGCCAACCCGGAGACCGCGGTCGTCGTCGCGGCGGTGATGTCCGCCGTCGCCTCCGCGACCTCCACGGCGCTGGCCGTCCGCGACGACAACGCCTACCGGCGCCGGCTCTCACGGCTGGCCGACCGCCGCCGTAGACGCAGCGGTGCGGGCAGCGGGCGCAGCGGACCGTCGGGCACCGTCTTCATCCAGCTCGACGGCGTCGGCCACGACGTGCTCGCCCGGGCCGCCGACTCCCGCCTGATGCCGACCGTCGCGAACTGGCTCGCCGACGAGGAGGGCCACCGGCTCACCCCCTGGCGCACCGACTGGTCCAGCCAGACCGGCGCCAGCCAGCTCGGCATCCTGCACGGCAGCAACCACGACGTCCCCGCCTTCCGCTGGTACGAGAAGGAGACCGGCGACGTCATGGTCTCCAGCCGCCCCGCGAGCGCCATAGAGCTCCAGCGCCGGGCCATCGCACGCACCCGTGACGGTGGACTGCTCACGCTCGACGGTGCCAGCCGCGGCAACCTCTTCAGCGGCGGCGCGGACCAACTGGCGCTCGTCCTGTCCATGGCGGCCCGGCTCGGCAAGGGCCGCCGCTCCAGGGCGGGGTACTTCGCCTACTTCTCCGATCCGGCCAACGCCGTGCGTACGGCGCTGTCGTTCGTCGCCGAGGTCTGCCGCGAGATCGGGCAGTCGACCCGGGCGCGGATACGGAAGGACGTGCCCCGGGTCGGGCGCGGTGGGCTCTACCCCTTCATCCGGGCCTTCGCGACCGTCGTCGAACGCGATGTGGTGGTCGCCGCCGTCATCGGGGACATGTTCGCCGGACGGACCGCCGTCTATGCCGATCTGGTCGCGTACGACGAGGTGGCGCACCACTCCGGACCGCACAGCCGTGACGCGGAGAAGGTGCTCGCGCGCTTGGACCGCTCGCTCGCCCTGATCGTCAAGGTCGCCGAACACACCCCGCGCAGGTACCGGATCGTGCTGCTCTCCGACCACGGGCAGAGCCCCGGAGAGACCTTCGCGGGGGCGTACGGGCTGACGCTCAAGGATCTGGTGCGGGCGGGCTGCGGGCTGCCCGTACCCCGTCGGGCGCAGCGCACCCGCAGCGGTTCGGAGGCGCGTGACGCGGTACGGATCGCCCTGCACCGGCCGGTCGAGGAGGGCGAGGTGGAACACCAAGCGAAGCCGTCCGACCCGGTCGTCCTCGCCTCCGGCAACCTCGGCCTGATCTCCTTCCCCGACATCGAGGGACGCGCCTCGCGCGAACAGCTCGACCGGAGCCGTCCCGCACTGCTCGGCACCCTCGCCAACCACCCCGGCATCGGCTTTCTGCTGGTCCGCAGCGAGCGGCACGGATCGGTGGTGCTGGGCCGTGGCGGCATCGAGGTCCCGGTGTCGGAACTGAAGGACGGGGAAGGGCCGCTGGCCCCCTTCGGCCCGGGCGCGGCGGCCGCGGTGCGCCGCACCGACACCTTCCCGCACGTCGCCGACATCATGGTCAACTCGATGCATGACGGGGCCACGGGCTGCGTGCATGCCTTCGAGGAACAGATCGGCTCGCACGGCGGTCTGGGCGGTGAGCAGTCCCGGCCGTTCCTGCTGTGGCCGGCGGATCTGTCCGCGCCGGTGGCGCAGGGCGCGGAGCTGGTGGGGGCCGAGCAGGTGCACGAGGTGCTGCGGCGCTGGCTGCGGGAGTGCTCGGGACCGCAGATCCCGCTGGCACCGCCGGGCGCGGTGGGCGGCGCCGACGAGGCGGGCGGGACGGTTCGGGCGGCGGGCTGAGGGGCGTTGTCAGTGGTGGGCGGCAGGATGGGGGCATGACGAACTCAGCTGTTGTGCTCGCCGATACAGCCGCCTACGCCGCCGCGGTCGAAGAGGCGTCGCAGGCCGCCGCCGCGTACTACGCCACGGGCGAGAGCACGCTCGACGACGATGCGTACGACCGGCTGGTACGGGGGATCGCCGCATACGAACAGGAGCACCCGCAGGAGGTGCTGGAAGCGTCCCCGACCGGCAAGGTGGCGGGCGGCGCCGCAAGCGGGGACGTGCCGCACACGGTGCCGATGCTGTCCCTGGACAACGTCTTCTCGGCCGAGCAGTTCGCCACATGGACGGCGTCGCTGGAGCGCCGGATCGGCAGACCCGTCGCCGCGTGGAGCGTGGAGCCGAAGCTCGACGGCCTGGCTGTCGCCGCCCGCTACCGGGCGGGCCGCCTGGAACAGCTGATCACCCGGGGCGACGGCACCGCGGGCGAGGACGTCTCGCACGCGATCGGCACCGTGGTCGGCCTCCCCGAGCAGCTCGCCGAGCCGGTGACGATCGAGATGCGCGGCGAGATCCTCATGACGACCGAGCAGTTCGAACAGGCCAACACCGTGCGCACCGAGCACGGCGGCGCACCCTTCGCCAACCCGAGGAACGGCGCGGCGGGCACACTCCGCGCCAAGGACCGCGCGTACACGGTGGAGATGACCTTCTTCGCCTACGGTGCACTGCCGCTGCCCGAGTCCGGAGAGCTGACCGACGCCCTCGCCGAACTCCCGCACAGCGAGGTCCTGGAGTACGCCGCAGGGCTCGGCGTGCACACCGCGGCGGACACGGATGTGGCACCGCGCACCGTCACCACCGTCGAGGGGGTGCAGGCCCGTGTCGAGGAAGTCGCGGCCCTGCGCGCCTCGCTGCCGTTCGGCATCGACGGCATCGTGATCAAGGCCGATCTGGCGGCCGACCAGCGCGAGGCCGGTTCAGGGACCAGGGCGCCGCGCTGGGCCATCGCATACAAGCTCCCGGCCGTCGAGAAGGTCACCCGGCTCCTCGGCGTCGAGTGGAACGTCGGCAGGACCGGCATCATCGCGCCGCGCGCCGTGCTGGAACCGGTAGAGATCGACGGCTCGACCGTCAGCTACGCCACACTGCACAACCCGGCCGACATCACCCGCCGCGATCTCCGCCTGGGCGACCGAGTGATGGTCTACAAGGCGGGCGACATCATCCCCCGCATCGAGGCGCCCGTCGCCCATCTGCGGACCGGTGACGAGCAGCCCATAGTCTTCCCCGAGGCATGCCCGCAGTGCGGCTCCGAGATCGACACCAGCGAGCAGCGCTGGCGCTGTGTCCGGGGCCGCGACTGCCGCCTCGTCGCCTCCATCTCGTACGCGGCGGGCCGCGACCAGCTCGACATCGAGGGCCTCGGCGCCACCCGGGTCGTCCAGCTCGTCGACGCCGGGCTGGTGGCCGACTTCGCAGACCTGTTCACCCTCGGCCGCGAGCAGCTGCTCGGCCTGGAACGGATGGGCGAGACCAGCACCGACAACCTCCTGGCCGCCATCGAAACGGCACGGACCCAGCCGCTCTCCCGGGTCTTCTGCGCGCTGGGGGTACGCGGCACCGGGCGCTCCATGTCACGGCGGATCGCCCGGTACTTCGCGGACATGGACCGGATCAGGGCCGCTGGCGCCGAGGAGCTCCAGCGCGTCGACGGCATCGGCAAGGAGAAGGCCGCGGGCGTCGTCGCGGAGCTGGTGGAGCTGGCCCCGCTGATCGAGAAGCTGGTGGCCGCCGGGGTCAACATGACGGAGCCCGGTGCGACGCCGCCGCCGGAGCCGGGCGAGGAGGGCACGGACGAGGCTGCCGCCGCCGACGGGGAGGGGACCGCCGGCCTGCCGCTGGACGGGATGACCGTGGTGGTCACCGGCGCCATGACCGGCGTGCTGGAGAAGCTCTCCCGGAATCAGATGAACGAGCTGATCGAGCGAGCCGGCGGGAAGTCCTCGTCCAGCGTCTCCAAGCGCACCACGCTCCTGGTCGCCGGGGAGAAGGCCGGATCCAAGCGCACCAAGGCCGAGGACCTGGGTGTCCGGATTGCCGCGCCGGACGAGTTCGCCGAACTGATCGCCGGGTTCCTGCCGTCGGAGGTGTGACGCACGACGGAGACCTCGCCGCGCCCGAGCCCTTGGATTCTGCCTGGGAGTGGCTTTCTTTGCCTCCCTATTGCATAGTGAGGGCTCGGCCATGCCTCGCTATCAGCGGGTCAATGGGTGTGTGAACGGCCGCGTCGGCAGGCCGGTGGGAGGGGCGATGCGTTCGCTGCACAACGGACCGCGACTCGGCCGGTCCGTCCGCCAGGAGTACCGGGGCGTCACCCGCGGCCTCGCCCTCGACCTCGGCAGCTCACGGACCCGCGCCTGGATGCCCGGACACGGCGTCATCGCCGACACCGACGCCTGCAGCGACTTCGGCGCCGGGCCGGGGTACGGCCGCCCGGTCCGACGAGGACGCATCGTCGACCCCGTGTCCTGCGGCCGCATGCTCGGCCGTATCGCCCACAGCGCCCTGGGCGCGGACCGCACCGACACCGTGATCGTCCTCAGCCATCCCGTCCTCGCCGGGTCCGAACACCGCGCCGCGGCGAGGGAACTGATCGCCGCACTCGGGCCGACGAGCGTCATCGCCCTGGACAGCGCGAGGGCCGCCGCCGCATACGCCGGACCGCAGGACGGCGGCCCGCTGCTCGTCGTCGACATCGGCGCCGAGCTGACCGAGGCGACCCTCCTCGTCGACGGACTGGTCCGCGACGCCCGCCAGGCCGAGACGGGACTGAGCGACCTCGACCCCTGCGAGCCGCCCACTGCCGTCGTCCGCACCGTCCTGGACATGGTGGACGAGATGTGGAAGCAGGACCGGCACGGCGCCGTCCTCGGGGCCCTGCGCAAGGGCCCGTTGCTCGCCGGGGGAGGCGCCGCACGCCCCGACGTCACCGACCGGGTCGCGCTCCGCCTCGGCGTTCCGGTACGTCTCGCCGACGACCCGGCGACCACGGTCGTACGCGGCGCCGGGCTGATACTCAGCTCCGTGCTCCGCCGGGCCGGCGCGACACCGGCCCTGCCCGGCCGAACGAGGTGACCCCCCTCCCGGGGCCGCCCCCGGGGAATGTGCCCCCGAGGGCACGGCCGGGCGCCCCGGCGCACCACAGAACCGCACAGGCGGCCCGGCAGGTCTTCGTCGCCCTCCTTCTCGCCGTACTCACTGTCGTCGGCGGCGCCCCCGCAGCCACGGGATCCGTACTCCCCGCCCGGCCGTTCGCCGGTGTGCCGCCCTCCGCCGCGTACTCACCCGGCGCCCATCAGCCCACCCCGCACACGGACCGGACCGCCCGCACGGGCACCGTCCACGACACCCGGCGCACCCGCACGGCCACGGCGACCGACCACCACCGGCCGGCGCCCGCACCCCGGCCCAGGGCCGGCACCGACCACGCCCGCACCCAGCACCATCTCCCGCCGCCCGGCCTCCACTTCCTGCTGCCCGGCGCACCGGGCATCCGCGTACCGCACCACGCCTTCCGGCGGGCTCCCGCCGCACCCGCTCGTGCCACCGACCGCTTCCGCGTCGCGCTCCCCGCCGTACGCGGGCCTCCGAGGACGGCCGTTCGCCGGCCACCGGTCCTGCCACCGGCCCCGACCCACAGACCCGCCGGAACGTCCTCGCCGAGGTGAGGGCGCCCGGCGCCCCCTCGGAGGAAACCCATGACTCGCGCCACCACGGTGCGAGCGGTTCTGGCTGCGGCCGTCCTGCTCGTCTCCGTGCTCATCACGCTGACCATGTCACCCAGACTCGGCCTCGACCTTCAGGGCGGCACCAGACTGGTGCTCCAGGCCAAGGACTCCGACACCGCGAAAGCGGACCGGGAGAGCACCGACCGCACCCTTGAGGTGCTCCGCCAGCGCATCGACTCCCTCGGCGTCACCGAACCCACCCTGACCCGTTCCGGCGAGGACCGGATCATCGTCGAACTCCCGGACGTCCAGGACCCGCGCAAGGCCGCCGAAGTCATCGGCAGAACCGCCCAGCTCAGCTTCCACGCGGTCCAGGGCCCCGCCGCGCAGAACGACGACAGGGCGGACGCCGAGGGCGGCAACGGACCGACGCTCCCCGACGAGCAGGGCCGCTCCCTCGACCTCGGCCCGGCCCGGCTCTCCGGCGCAGGCGTCAAGGACGCCACCGCCGCGTTCGACGCCCAGCAGGGCGCCGGCTGGACCGTCTCCCTCGACTTCCACAAGAAGGCCGGCCGGGACTGGACCCGGCTGACCGGTGAGGCCGCCTGCCACCCGGTCGAGGACGACCGGCGCCGCGTCGCCATCGTCCTCGACCGGCAGATCATCTCCTCTCCGCAAGTTTCGCCCTCGGTCGGCTGCAACGTCGGCCTGCCGTCCGGGTCCACCCAGATCACAGGCTCCTTCAGCGCCGACGAGGCCCGGGAACTGGCCCTGCTCATCAAGGGCGGCGCCCTGCCGCTCCCCGTCGAGATCGTCGAACAGCGGACCGTCGGCCCGACGCTCGGCGCCGCCGCCATCGACGCCAGCGCCCGGGCCGCCCTCATCGGCGCCGCGGCCACCGCACTCTTCATCACCATCGTCTACCGGCTCTTCGGCGCGCTCGCCGCCGGCGCACTCGCTGCCTACGGGGTGATCTCCTACGCGGCCCTGGTCGCCCTCGGAGTCACCCTCACCCTGCCCGGCCTCGCCGGGTTCGTGCTGGCCATCGGGATGGCGGTCGACGCCAACGTGCTGGTCTTCGAACGGGCCAGAGAGGAGCACGCACAGCACCCGGGCCGCTCCCTGCTCTCCTCGCTGACCGCCGGATTCCGAAACGCCTGGAGCGCCGTCGCCGACTCCAACGTCACGACACTGATCGCGGCCGGGCTGCTCTTCTTCCTCGGCTCCGGGCCGGTGAAGGGCTTCGGCGTCACACTCGCCATCGGTGTGCTCGCCTCGATGTTCTCCGCACTCGTCATCGCCCGCGCCCTCACCGAGATCGCCGCACGCTCACGATTCGTCAGCGACTACCGGGGCATCAACGGCATCGCCGCCCCCGGCCGGGTACGCACCTGGCTGACCCGCCGCGATCCCCAGCTGATGCGTTCCCCGCGCCGCTGGCTGCTGATCTCCACGGCACTGATCGCCGTCGCCGTCCTCGGCATCGTCGTACGCGGCGTCAACCTGGGCGTCGAATTCACCGGCGGCCGGCTGGTCGAGTACTCCACCAGCCGGCCCGTCGACGTCGAGCGGGCCCGCACCGCCCTCGCCGACGCGGGCTTCGGTGACGCCGAGGTCACCACGGCGGGCGCGGGCGACCTCTCCGTACGCACCGGAAAACTCGACAACGACGGCGAACACTCCCTGCGCGCCGTCCTCGCGAAGGAGGGCGGCAAGACCACCAAGGTCCGCGACGAACTCATCGGCCCCAGCCTCGGCGACGAACTCCGGCGCAACGCCCTGATCGCACTCGGCATTGCCGTCCTCGTACAGCTGGCATATCTGGCGATCCGGTTCCGCTGGACCTTCGCCGTGGCCTCGGTCGCGGCGCTGGTCCACGACGTCATCATCCTGGTCGGCGCCTTCGCCTGGCTCGGACGCACCGTCGACGGCATCTTCCTGGCCGCACTCCTCACCGTCATCGGATACTCAGTCAACGACTCGGTGGTCGTCTTCGACCGGGTGCGGGAACTGTGGGCGAAGGCCCGTCGCGTACCTCTCGCCACGGTCGCCAACCGGGCCGTCCTCCAGACCGTCCCGAGAACGCTCAACACCGGAATGGGCGCCCTGTTCATCCTGACCGCACTCGCCGTGCTGGGCGGCGACTCCCTCGCGGACTTCGCGCTCGCCCTGCTGATCGGCATCTGCGTCGGCACATACTCCTCGGTGCTTACCGCCGTACCGGCCGCGCTCCTCCTGGAGCGGAGCAGCAAGGCCCCGCCGCCCGCCCGGAAACGGGCTCCCGGACGCCGGTCCGGTACGAAGGCGGCACGCCGGGATCCGCTCGACAACGGGGCACGCGTATAGCGGCTCCGGAACACACGTCGCCCCCGCCCCGGGAACCGGCCTTCTTCGGGACGGGGGCGATGTGGGTCGGTCGTGGTGTTCCGTGTGCCAGGGGCGGCACAATTCCGAGCACCCACCCCGTGATCGGAGCGTGCCCGTGTCCGTGCCCGTCGTGCTGCGTGAGGCATGGTCCACCGTCGTACCGGACATGAACGACCGCCATGGACCGCTGCCGCCCATGATGCTCGCCCTGACCGTCGTCACCGGGCTGGTCGACGCCGTCAGTTACCTGGAACTCGGCCGGGTCTTCGTCGCGAACATGACCGGCAACGTGGTCTTCTCCGGCTTCGCGATCGCCGGAGCCCCCGGATTCTCTTTCGCCGCCTCGCTCGTCGCGCTCGCCGCGTTCGTGGTGGGGGCACTGCTCGGCGGCCTGATCGTCCACAGTGCCCTGACGCATCGCGGCCGGATGCTGTTGTACGCGCTCCTCGTCGAGACCGCCTGTGTCCTGGCCGCGCTGATCGCCACTCCGGCCTCCGGCCATCCGTTCGTGGGCGGGGTCCGCTTCGCGCTCATCGCACTGCTCGGACTCGGCCTCGGTGCGCAGAACGCCGTCTCCCGGGCGCTGGCGGTCCCCGACCTCACCACCACCGTGCTGACCCTGACCATCACCGGCATCCTCTCCGACAGCCGCTTCGCCGGCGGAGGCGGCAGCAAGGCCGGGCGGCGGGTGCTCTCGGCCGCCGCCATGATGACCGGAGCGTCCGTCGGGGCCGTGGCCGTACTGCACGGGCACCCGAGACTTCCCCTGCTGCTCGCCGTGGCGGTCCTGGCGGCCGTGACCACGGCCGCGATCGTCCTGGCGCGGGCCGACGCCCCCTGGGTCCGGCCGATCGTCAGGAGGTGAGGGACCGCAGATGGTCGGCGGTCGCCCGGTCGGCGGGCAGGAACGTCTCGATGGCCAGCTCGGCCACCGTCACATCCATCGGGGTATTGAACGTCGCGATGGAGGAGACGAACGAGAGCACCTGCCCGCCGTGCTCGATGTGCAAGGGCAGCGCGAACGGCAGGGGCGACGCGGGGCCGGCTCCCGCGTTCTCCCCGACAGGGCTCCCGGCGCCCCCGCCGCTTCCCGCGGTTCTGGCCCCCTCGGCCCGGTCACTGCCTTCCGGTGCGGGATAGCCCGCGACCTCCTCGTACAGCTCACGCAGCTCCGCAGACCGGGCCAGGGCGATCTGACGCTCCATCTGCGCCAGCAGATCGGCACGCCACTCCCGAAGATTGCGGATGCGTGGGGCCAGGCCCTCCGGGTGGAGAGTGAGCCGCATGGCGTTCAGCGGCGGGGCCAGCAGATGCCCGGCCACTCCCTCCAGCAGCATTGCGATACCCCGATTGGCCGCCACCACGTTGTACATACCGTCGACGACGAGCGCCGGGTAGGGGTCGTACCCCTGGAGCAGTCGCTCCATCCCCTCGCGCAGCGCGCCCAGCGCCGGGTCGTCAAGCGCGGTCTGTGCGTAGCGGGGCGCGTAACCGGCCACGACCAGCAGGGCGTTGCGTTCCCTGACCGGGATGTCGAGATGTTCGGCCAGCCGCAGGACCATGTCCTCGCTGGGGCGGGAACGGCCCGTCTCGATGAAGGAAATGTGCCGGGCCGAGGAATCCGCGCGGAGCGCCAGCTCCAACTGGCTGATGCGACGCTGCTCCCGCCAGCTGCGCAGCAGCGGCCCTACCCCCGTGTCAAGCGCGACAGTTGTCATACCAAGACCGTAACGTCACCGGCACCGCCGACCGGCACCGATCGCTCGTGAGGGAGTCGCAGCATGCCCGCCGCACCATTGTCGCAGAAGGAGATCGAGGACCGTCTGGGCGACCTGCCCGGCTGGTCGCTGGAGGGAGACCGGATCACCTGCACCTACCGGCTCCGCACGCACTTCGCCGCCGTCGGGCTGACCGTGCATGTCGCCCAGATCCAGGACGAACTGAACCACCACTCCGATCTGACCCTCGGTTACAACACCGTCACCCTGTCCGTGAACACCCACGACGCGGGTGGTGTGGTCACCGAGAACGATCTGAACCTGGCCGCGCGGGTGGTGGCGATCGCCGCCGGGCACGGCGTGAGGTAGCCGTATGGGCGGGCACGCCACTGAACACCGGGCCGGGGGCCGGCGCGGGCGGGCGACGTGCGGCCGCGCTGCGGCGCACGCCGTCCATGTCCTGGCGAGAAGCCCCGTCAATTCATGGCGGGGAGAAGTCACAAACGCAAGTTATGGGCCCGGACGGCCCACCGGCAATATGCCGGTGTCCATGCGGTCGGGTGTGCCCTAGAGTCGGCCAGGTGCTGAACTATGACACTGCGGCAGCCCACTACGACGCCACTCGCGGCGGCGTGCCCAGGGCCGAGGCCGCAGCCACCGCAGTGCTCGGACTGATCCCGTCATCCGCCCGCACCCTCGTGGACATCGGCTGCGGTACGGGACTGGTCACCGAGCGAATAGCCCTTGCCCGCCCCGGACTCGGCGTGTTCGGCACCGATGCCTCGTACGGCATGGCGCAGGTCGCCCGGCAGCGGATCGGCGCGATGGTGCTCGCCGACGCACGCCGGCTGCCGCTGTCGGACGCGGCGGTGGACGCGGTCGGCGCCATCTGGCTGTTGCACCTGCTGCGTGGGGAGGGGGATGTGCGGGTGGTGGTGTCCGAGGCGGCGCGGGTGCTGCGGCCGGGCGGTGTGTTCGTCACCACCGTCGACAAGGACGCGGCCCACGACGTGGGCAGCGACATCGACGAGGCATTCGCCCCCTACCTCGACGCCGATCCGTCCGATTCCGCGGATCTGATCGTCGGGTACGGCTCGGAGGCCGGCCTCGATGTGGTGGGGGAGGCCCACTTCCCGGGCCATGGCCAGGGCCAGAGCCCGCTGAGCGCGGCACAGAAGGTGCGCGAGGGCTATTTCGCCTCACGCCTGAACCTGCCGGGGACGGCGGCCGAGCGGCTTGCGACCGCACTGACTTCCCTGCCCGAGCCCGACAGGCCGCGAGCGGATCCGAGGTACCGGCTGCTGGCGCTGCGCCTGAGAGATTGAGAGAGGCCCTAGCCCTTCCACGCACCCGCCTGTGCCGCCGCGCGGGCGAATGCCCCGAAGTCTTTCGGATCGCGCCCCAGGACCTGCTTCACGCCCTCGGTCACCGTCGCGTTGTGCCCGTCGAGCAGCATCGTGAACAGGCCGGCCAGGAAACCGGCTTCGGGCCCCGGCACTCCGTACCGCTCCAGCATCTGCGCGTACTTTGCACCGGACACCGGCAGATACCGCACCGCACGCCCCGTGGCAGACGCGATCTCCGACACCACCTCGTCGAACGTCAGCAGCCGCGGCCCGGTCAGCTCATGCACCGCACCCGCATGACCGTCCTCGGTGAGCGCGGCCACCACCACATCCGCGAGATCGTCGACGTCCACGAACGGCTCTGCGGTCCCGCCCGCCGGGAACACCACCTCGCCGCCGAGTACCCCGTCCAGCATGGCGCCCTCGCTGAAGTTCTGCGCGAAGAACGCCGACCGTACGACGGTGAGCTCCGCCCCCGCAGCCGAGCTGCGCAGGCTCTCCTCCGCCGCGACCGCCTGCGGCTCACCCCGCCCGGACAGCAGCACCAGCCGCCGCACCCCGTTCTCCGCCGCGATCCGCCCGAAGGCTGCCATCGCCTCCGGCGCACCGGGCGCCGCCAGATCCGGGTAGTACGTCACATACGCCGCGTCCGCACCCCGCAGCGCCGGTGCCCAGCCCGACTCGTCCGCCCAGTCGAATCGGACCTCACCACTGCGCGATCCGGCCCGCACCGGCACCCCGCGAGCGGCCAGCCGCTCCACGACCCGGCGGCCCGTCTTCCCCGTGCCGCTCGTCACCAGTACCGTTTCCCGCTGCACGTTCTCCGTGTTCTGTGTCATGGCTCAAGGCTCGCCCGGTGGCGCCGTCCACGACATCCTCGAACCGCTCAGCTCCATACGCGTACGTCTACGCTACCGGTCATGGATGCACTCGCCGGACTCCTGGACGGACCGAGGGCCAGGGGCGCCTTCCTGCTGCGGATGGTGATGGAGCCGCCGTGGTCCGTACGGATCGAGGACCGGGCGCCGCTCTGCCTGATGTCGATGACCGACGGAGAAGCCCGGATCGTCCCGGCCGCGGGCGCCGACCCCGTGCTGCTGCGGCCCGGTGACATCGCCATCGCGCGCGGCCCGGATCCGTACACCGTCGCCGACACCACCGGCACCGCGCCGCACGCCGTGATCGGACCCGGCGGCATCTGCACCACCCTGCACGGTGAGCCGCTCTCCGAGTCCATGCAGTTGGGGGTGCGCACCTGGGGCAACGCCCCCGATGGCTCGGCGGCCATGCTCATCGGCACCTATCTGCTGGACGGCGAGATCAGCAGACGGTTGCTCGACGCCCTGCCCCCGCTGCTTCGCCTGCCCTCCGGCGGGCGGGTCAGCCCCCTGCTGGCGCTGCTCGACGAGGAGATCTCCAAGGACGAGCCCGGCCAGAGCGTGGTCCTGGACCGGCTTCTCGATCTGCTGCTGATCGCCGCGCTGCGGACCTGGTTCGCCCGGCCCGGAGCCGAGGCCCCGGCCTGGTACCGGGCCATGGGCGACCCTGTCGTCGGGCAGGCCCTTCGGCTGCTGCAAACAGACCCCGCCCACCCCTGGACGGTCGCGGCTCTGGCCGCCCGGACCGGGGTCTCCCGGGCCGGACTCGCCCGACGTTTCACGGAGTTGGTGGGGGAGCCCCCGATGGCCTATCTGACAGGCCGGCGCCTCGCCGTCGCCGCGGATCTGCTGCGGGAGACGGACGCCACGGTCGAGGCGGTGGCACGGAAGGTCGGGTACAGCCAGTCCTTCGCATTCAGTACCGCCTTCAAGCGCGTCCGAGGCGTCAGCCCTCAGGAATACCGGAGCAGTGACTTGCTGAAGCGGCAAAGAAACTTGCCGGGGAGCTGATGTGTGATGAGGCTGTCTCCATGAGCCAGCACACCGACCACGGTCATCAGAACGGCATCACCAGCAGTCATCGCCACGACAGCACTCACGATCATCAGCGCGACAACACTCATGGGCACCATCACGGCACGACCGCAGTCGACTGGGACGTCATGGGCCCGCGGCTGGAGCAGAACGCCGAGCTCAGCCGCCCGCAGTACGAGGCGGCGGCCCGTTGGATCGCCGGCCTGCCCACGGCCCCGAAGGTGCGCAGGATTCTCGACATCGGCAGCGGACCCGGCGTGATCGCCTGTCTGCTCGCCGAGGTGTTTCCCGAGGCGGAGGTCGTCGCCGTCGACGGCACCCCGGCGCTCCTGGAACGCACCCGGGCCCGCGCGCAGCGGCTCGGTCTCGGTGACCGGGTCCGTACACAGCAGGCCGACATCCCGGACGGCCTCGCCGAGCTGGGGGAGGCGGATCTGATCTGGGTGGGCAACGCCCTGCATCACATGGGTGACCAGCGCGCAGTCCTCGCCGGGTTCGCCGCGCTGCTGCGCCCCGGTGGGACCGTCGCCCTGGTGGAGGGCGGTCTGCCGCCTCGTCAGCTCCCGCGTGACATCGGCATGGGGCGGCCGGGTCTGGAGGCCAGGCTCGACGCGATCACCGCGGACTGGTTCGAGGACATGCGGGCGTCACTGCCCGGCACCAAGCGGGAGACCGAGGACTGGAGCGCCCTGTTCACGGCGGTGGGTCTGGACCCGCAGGGCACCCGCAGCTTCCTGCTGGACCTTCCGGCCCCGCTCTCCGAGCCGGCCCGCGACCAGGTCATCGACGAATTCGCCCGTCGGCGCGAGATGTTCGAAGAGTTCCTGACGGCCGACGACATCGCCGTACTGGACCGGTTGCTCGACCCCGAGGACCCGGCCGGGCTGCGCCGCCGCCCCGATGTCTTCCTGCTCACGGTCCGTACGGTGCACCTGGCCCGACGGGGGTGACCTGTGCTGACCTGCTGGGTTCCCGGACGGTGATCCGATGAACGGCTCCGTTCCCGGCCCCCTGTCGGGTGTCGTGGTCGCCGACTTCGGGCGGGTGCTGGCCGCCCCGTACGCCACGATGCTCCTCGCGGACCTGGGCGCCGACGTCATCAAGGTGGAACGTCCGGGCACCGGCGACGACACCCGGTCCTGGGGCCCGCCGCGAGCCCATGACGAGTCCACCTACTTCCTGTCCGTGAATCGCAACAAGCGGTCCTTCGCCGTCGATCTCGGCACGGAGGAAGGACGCCGCGACGCGCACGAGCTGGTGCGCCGCGCCGATGTGCTCTTCGAGAACTTCCGTCCCGGCACGATGGACAAGTACGGGCTCTCCTACGAGGAGGCCCACGCGCTCAACCCCGGCATCGTCTACTGCTCGGTGAGCGGATTCGGAGCCGGTGAAGGCGCCTCGCTCCCCGGCTACGACCTGCTGCTGCAGGCGGTCGGCGGGCTGATGAGCGTCACCGGGCCCGCACCCGGTCAGCCCGTCAAGACGGGCGTGGCGCTGGTCGACGTACTGACCGGCCTGCACGCGGCCGTGGGGGTCCTGGCGGCGCTGCGCCACCGCGACGCGACCGGCGAAGGCCAGCACGTCGAGGTCAGTCTGCTGTCCTCGCTGCTGTCGAGCATGGTCAACCAGGCGGGCGGGTACACCCTGGCCGGCCAGGTGCCGGGCATCCTCGGCAACCGTCACCCGTCCATCGCCCCGTACGAGGTGTACGGGGCTGCGGACCGGCCGCTGGTCGTCGCCGTCGGCAACGACCGGCAGTTCATCGCCCTGTGCCGGGGCCTGGGCGCAGACGCGCTCGCCGCCGATCCCAGGTTCGCCTCGAACGCGGACCGGGTGGCGCACGTCGATGCGCTGGCCGAGGAGATCTCCGCACGGCTCGCCCTGCGTACCGCCGCCGAGTGGTTCGACCTGCTCACCCCGCTCGGGGTGCCCTGCGGTCCGGTCAACGACCTCGCAGGCGCCTTCGACCTCGCCGAACGCCTGGGCCTGTCCCCGCGGGTCACACCGGCCGACGCGGACCCCGACGACCCCATGCGCCTGGTGGCCAACCCCATCGGGCTGTCCCGTACCCCGCCGCGTTACGAGCGGCGCCCGCCGCGGCTCGGCGAGCACACCGAGGACCTCAGGCGCTGGCTGGACAGCTGACCGCCCGCCTCCGTACCGCGGCACCCGGCCCGAGCAGATCGGCGTCGGCAAGCTCAACAACGTACGCGAGGCCCTGGCCATCGCCCGCGAACGCCGGAGCGTACTCGGGGCCAACGGCATCTCGCTGGAGTACTCGCCCCTGCGGCACGCCAACAACCTCGAATCGGTCCTGACGTACGAGGGCACCAGCGAGATCCACACCTTGGCCGTCGGTCACGCCCGCACCGGGCAGGCGGCCTATCGCTGACACACGGGGCGTCATGACGCCCCCTCTGCCCGGCCGCGCTCCGCCGGCCGGGCTTCCCTTCTCCAGCACCCCAGCCAGAGCCGGCCCAGGAGCGCGACGAGCCACGAAACGGAACAGCCGGTCGGGACCGCGGAGCTGTCGGGACCGTGGAGCTGAGGCAAGGACTGCGGCAAAGGCACCTGACGGTGATCGGCATCGGTGGTGTGGCCGGCGCGGCCTCTTCGTGGGCTCCGGCGTCGTCATCAAGGACATCGGCCCGGCCGCCGTAACGTACTGACAGGGGCCTTCATCGTCTTGGTGATCCGGATGCTCGGAGAAATGGCGTCCGCGCAGCCGACGACCGGCTCGTTCGCCGAGTACGCGCGCACCGCTCCCGGCGGCTGGGCCGGGGCCGGCGTGGGGTGGCTCCCCTGGTACCTCTGGGCGATCGTCGTGGGGTTCGAAGCCGTGGCGGGCGCGAAGGTACTGGGCCGGTGGGCCGCTGTGGGCGATATCGCTGCTGCTGCTCGCGCTGATGACCGCCGTCAACCGCATCTCGATACGCTCCTACGGAGAGTTCGAGTACTGGTTCGCATCGATCAAGGTCATGACGATCGTGGTGTTCCTGGCAGCTGATGAGCCTCCTGGCCTGGGGCGTCGCGCTGCTCGCGTACGCCGCGGGCCGGGCACTGCGCTCCGGACGGAGGGACGTACCGGACACGGCCGATGTCGCCGTGGAATGAGCGCTCGTCCGCGGCCGCCGGGCACCCGGCGACCCGAGCAGCGCTCTTCGGCGCGCTCCGTCGATGCGTCACCGCAGGTCAGAGCGGGCGGGACTGCGGATGACGGGTACTCAGGGCGGCGGCATACGTCTCCTGCCCGGGCCGTGTCAACAAAGACACGCTGCCGCCAGGGGTGAGAGGGCATCAGGAAGTCGCCCGGACAGGCTAATGGCACATCAATTCGCCCATAAATAAGGACGATTGGCAGCTTGTCGGATTATCTGGAAATGGCATTTGGGTGTCTTGTGTACCCCGATTGGCGCTCCGGCCCCGCCCCTTCCAACGTGTCCGATATGACAGCTATGGGGACCGTAAGTACGTTCAATCTCGGGTCGGCTGCTCGGCCGGCCTCTCTGAGACAGGAGAAGTGACATGGTTACGCGTTCCACTGTCGTTACTGCCGCACTTGCGGCTGCCGCGGCCCTGGCCGCCACCGGCATCACGTACGCCTCGGCTGCCTCCATGGAGCCGGCTCAAGCTGCCCCGGTCGTCCAGCAGCAGGCCGCCGCCCCCGTGTCCGCCCTCAACGGCGGCAACGGCGGCAACGGCAACGAGGGCAACGGCAACGAGGGCAAGGGCAACGAGGGCCGGGGTGGTGGCTACGAGAACAAGGGTGGTGGCAACGAGAACAGGGGTCACCGGGAACACTTCAGGGGCCGGATCCAGATCAACGAGCGCACCTACACCGCCGAAGGCGGCGGCTGCATCACGGTGGTCAGCGGTCTCGGTTCCAAGACCCTCAACATCCGCAACGAAAGCCGCCGGACCGTCGAGGTCTTCCGTGGCGCGACCTGCGACAACGGCGCCCCGCTGGCGACCGTCGGTCCCTGGAGCTCCAGCGACGGCGTCCACCCGGGTCGCGTCAAGGGCGGCGTGAAGGTCCACAACGGAGTCGTGGGCAGCTTCCGAGTGATCGAGCGCCACCACGGCGGCGGCAAGGGCGGCGACTTCGGCGAGGGCGGCGACTTCGGCGACGACTACTGAGAGCGGTGATCGAGCACCCTCACGGTGGCCGGTAACCGAGCACCACTAACAAGGCCGGTGGTCGATTCACCTGCCTGACATAGAACCCCGGCCCGCCGGAATCGGGCCGGGGTTCCAGTCTGGATACTTCTGCCACGCCATACTAGAGCCGGACGGCGAGGCGCTGCCAGCCCGGCTGGACAGCCGTGCCGTACGTGGCCTTCGAGCCTTTGGCAGGACCCGGCGACCGGGGCGGCAGAACGTGGCGCCGGCGCGGCAGACGCCGCCCACGTCCCGGCCGCCGGGAGCCTGGCCAGGCATGGGGCCGGATTCCTGATGGCTTTACCGGGCCTGCGATCGAATCCGAACGAAACGGCTTGGACCGACCGGCAAATGGGGGGGAGAAGGATCGGGGCTGGGTGTGTGCAGCTGCAAGGCGGAGGAGGGAAGCAACGCGAAGGGGGTCCCCCCATGCCTTTCGGGCTATGGGGGAGTTATTGACCGACGACAACGCCGGAGGGGGTCCCCCTGGCCCTTAAGGCCTTGGGGGAGTGCGTGTCCAGCCCCGCGACGCCGCCCCCCATGTGCCGGTCGGTCTTTAGACCATGGGGGTGTCCGACACCGGCTCCAACTGCCACCACTGGCCGGGGGAGTCGGTGTCCTCCCATTGCTGGACGCGGGCACCGTCCACCGTGCTGCCATCGGCCACTTCGAGGACGAGCCCGCTGATGAAACTGACCAGGGTCACCACCCCCGGCGCCTCCAGGTGCTGCTCGATCAGCCATTCCTGGGCGCCGTAGTTGTTGGCCCGCCACTGCTGGACCACGGCGCCGTTCTCGGTGGAGGCATTGGCGACGTCCAGCCGCTTGCCGCTGTGGACATTGACCAGGTGGTACAGCGCGGCACCCTCGTGCACGGGCGACAGCTCCCAGTGCTGGGCCGCCGAACCGCTCTCCTCGCCCTGCTGCACCGGGGCGCCTGCGCCCTTGGCGGAGCCGTACACCTCCAGCAGCAGCCCGCTGCCCACATTGCGCAGCCGGTAGCGGCCCGCCGCGACGACGGGCGCGGTGTCCCCGTTCATGTTCCGGTTCCTTCCTGGGCAGCAGACCGCCGCCCGGCTCGGCAGCCGGGCGGCGGTCTGTGTACTTCAACGGTGCAGCGGCACGGCTCAGGCGCCGAGGTTGAACTCGCCCGGGTTCGGGCCGAGACGCTTGCCCTCGTCCAGTGCGGCGAATGCGGCCAGGTCGTCGGAGTCCAGCTCGAAGCCGAACACATCGAGATTCTCCACGATCCGGGACGGCGTCACGGACTTCGGGATCACCACATTGCCGGTCTGGATGTGCCAGCGGAGCACCACCTGGGCCGGTGTGCGGCCATGCTTCTGGGCGATCGCGACGACTGTCGGGACGTCCAGGAGGCCCTTGCCCTGGCCCAGCGGCGACCAGGCCTCGGTCGCGATGCCGTGCTTGGCGTGCAAGGCGCGCGACTCGGCCTGCTGGAGCTGCGGGTGGAGCTCGATCTGGTTGATCACCGGAACCACGGAGGTCTCGCCGAGCAGGCGCTCCAGGTGCTCGGGCAGGAAGTTCGAGACACCGATGGCCTTCGCGCGGCCCTCGGAGTAGATCTTCTCGAAGGCCTTGTACGTGTCGATGTACGCGTCCTTGGCCGGCACCGGCCAGTGGATCAGATACAGATCGACGTAGTCCAGACCCAGCTTGTCGAGCGAGGTGTCGAAGGCGCGCAGGGTGGAGTCGTAGCCCTGTTCGGCGTTCCACAGCTTCGTCGTGACGAAGAGCTCCTCGCGGGCGACACCGGAGGCTGCGACGGCCCTGCCCGTGCCCTCTTCGTTCTCGTAGATCGCGGCGGTGTCGATGCTCCGGTACCCGGACTCGATGGCTGTCGCGACCGCCTTCGCGGCCTCGTCGTCCGGCACCTGCCAGACACCGAAACCGAGCTGCGGCATCTCGACGCCGTTGTTGAGGGTGATGGAGGGGACCTTGCTCACGAGCGGTCGATCCTTACGTCGGCGGTTGGGATTCTCATGCTCAACGATCACGGGGCGCGATGCATTCCCTGCCGACCGGACGTTCGGCAACGCCTTACTGCCCCGCCCGGGATCGACGCGACACCGGCTCGATATTGCTCCGACCTCATCCGGTCCGGGTCATTGACCGAGCCTCGTCAAGGCGTAACCCTGGAGCACATCACTGAACAAGGGACGCTCTTGTGAACGCAGCGGTTGGTGGCTGCGGTGAAAACGGCCACACCCCACTCAATCCTGAACCCCCACCTCAGGAAGGTCGGTACGGCTTATGTCTGATCGCAAGAAGACATCGGAGCACCACCCGTTCAGGAGACTGATCACCGCAGCCTGCGCCGTACTCGTTGTCGGCGCCGGGCTCACCGCGCCGGTGGCCACCGCTGCCCCGCCGGACGGCGCCCCGGACGCCGCCTCGACGGCCTTGGGGACGCCGGCGCCGACGCGCCCCGGACCACCGACTGGTCGACCGCGCTGACGAGTCGACGGCGGCGCGCTACTCACCGACGACGATCGGCGGTTGGTCGTACCCCGTCGGTCCGTATCTGTACGGCGAGTACCTCACCTGTCGGCGTACGCACAACGCGCGGGACAGGATATCCATCGGCGCGGACGGCCTGAGCGATCTCACCGACATCACTGTCGGCACCAACGTCGGTGACTACAGCTACTGCATCAACCGCACCAGGGCCACGAACGACTTCCATGGCCTGGGCGCCTTTCTCATCATGAACGAACAACTCCGAGCGAGGTCGAAGTGATGAATCCCTCCAGGCGGGCGTTACTCGGTGCGGCAATCGGCGGCGCCGTGGCGGCCACCGCCGGGCCCTTGGCCACCGCGCACGCGGCGAGCTGGCGACTGCGCTGGTCGCCCTCGGCGAGCAGCGGCGGGCTCGGCGCCTTCGAGACCGTCGAGGACGACCGGGCCGACTCCCACCCGGCGGGGCAGCCGCACATCCTCACCGAGGGCGACAACTTCCGGTTCAACATGCACACCGTCGACCGGGACACCTCGACGGACCGTCAGCGCCAGGAGGTGACCGGACTGCGCACCAGCGGCAGTTCCTACCTCGAGTGGCTGCCCGGAGAGACCTGGCGGGTCACGTACCGGATGTACATCCCCGGCTCGCTGAAGGCGACCACCACTTTCACGCACATCATGCAGATGAAGCAGCCGGGCAACGGCACCTCGCCGATCGTCGTGCAGTCGCTGCGCCGGGTGAACGGCGTACAGACCATCGAGCTCAAGCTTGCCGCCGCCGACATTCTCGTCGGCCGCACCGACCTCGTACCGCTGCAGAACAAGTGGATCGACGTCGACTTCCGGATCACGGTCGGCGACGGTACGGCGGGCTCGGTCCGCTGGATTCTGAAGGACGGTTCGACCACCGTCATCGACAAGTCGAAGTCCGGTGCCGACACCTTCCTCGCCGACCGCGTACGGCCCAAGTGGGGCATCTACCGGTCGCTCGGCGACACCTCGGGATCGCTGCAGGACACCCATCTTCTGCTCACCGGCATGCGCGGCTACCAACTGGCCTGAGGAGCTGATCCATCGACAACCGCAACGCGACATCGGCGTCCGGCACCGGAAGGGTCACCGTGCCCGGCCCCGACCACCTCGACACGAGGTGGAACGCCCTCTCGGACACGGGGCGGCGGGGTGATCCCGTCGCCCCCTCCGGGCTGCCCGCGTCCGCCCAACCAGCCAGAAACCTATGGGATTTGGGCCCGCGCGGGGCATTGACAGAACGAGCCCCAGGGAATCCCATGCAGTGTTGGTTAGGAACCTTTCCTAACGCCGAACCGGAAGGGATCACCGTGCACCCTGCCGCGCCCCCACGCCGCATCGTGGCCGTCTTCGCCGGACTCAGCTGTCTGCTTCTGCCCCTGCTCGCCCAGCTGCCGAAGGCCTCAGCCGCCACGACCGCGTACGAGGCCGAGAACGCGAGCCTGTACCGGGCGGCCGTGGCGACGAACCACACCGGATTCACCGGCACCGGCTTCGTCGACTACACCAATGTCGCCGGCGGCTACATCGAGTGGACCGTTGACGCCGACACCGCCGGCTCCACCACGCTCGGCCTGCGCTACGCCAACGGCACCACCACCAACCGCCCGCTGGACATCTCCGTGAACGGCGTCACCGTTGCCGCGGGCAAGGCGTTCAACAGCACCGGGTCCTGGGACAGCTGGGCCACCGCCCCGGTCGCCGTCACGCTGAAGGCGGGTGCCAACACCGTCCGGGCCACGGCCACCACGGCGAACGGCGGCCCCAACATCGACTCCCTGGACAGCCAAGACCCCGCCGCCGGTGGTCCCGCAGTGCCCTTCGGCAGCCACCGGTTCCCGTACGCCGCAGGAACGCTGAAGCCGACCGGCTCACAGTCCGTGCTCGACCAGGCCGTGATCAAGACATACAACGCCTGGAAGTCCGCGTTCGTCAGGAAGAACTGCGGCAACGGCTGGTACGAGGTCATCTCGCCGGACGCCGACCACCCCTACGTCGCCGAGGCCCAGGGCTACGGCATGGTAGTCACCGCGACGATGGCAGGAGCCGACCCGGAGGCGAGGACTGTCTTCGACGGCATGGTGAAGTACATGCTTGCGCACCCCTCGGCCAACAACGCCAACCTTCTCGCCGCCGAGCAGGACACCTCCTGCAAGAGCGTCGACGGCTCCGACTCGGCGACGGACGGGGACCTCGACGTCGCCTACGGGCTGCTCCTCGCCGACAAGCAGTGGGGATCCACGGGCACGTACAACTACAAGGATCTCGCGGTCAAGCACATCAACGCCATCAAGAAGAGCGAGGTCAACCCGACCACCCACCTCATGCTGCTCGGTGACTGGTCGGACTCCGGTGAGTCCCATTACTGGATGACCCGTTCCTCGGACTGGCTGATCGACCACTTCCGCGCCTTCAAGACGGCCACGGGCGACAGCACCTGGGACACCGTGCGCACTGCCCATCAGAATCTGATCACCACTCAGCAGTCCAAGTACGCTTCTGATACCGGCCTGTTGGCGGACTTCGTGGTCAACACGAACACCACGCCCAAGCCCGCCGCGGGTGAGGTGCTCGAAGGCCCCAACGACGGCGACTACTCCTGGAACGCCTGCCGCGACCCGTGGCGCATCGGCGCGGACGCCGTCACCAGCGGGGACGCGGCCTCGCTCGCCTCGGCGCGCAAGCTCAACTCCTGGATCAAGTCCAGGACCGGTGGCGACCCGGACCGGATCGTCACCGGCTACCACCTGAACGGCACGGCGTTCGACAGCGGCGACGACATGGCATTCACCGCCCCGTACGTCGTGACCGCGTTGACCGACCCCGGCTCCCAGGCCTGGCTCGACGCGCTCTGGAGCAAGCTCGCCGCCACGCCGGTCGACCCACAGCTCTACTACGGCGGGAGCGTCCAGCTGCAGTCGATGATCGTCGCGTCCGGCAACTACTGGGTTCCCTGAAGGAGGTTCAGATGAAGGCCAGCACACTCACCACGTTACGAGGAAGAGTGGCCGCGCTCGCGGTCATGCTGCTCTGTACCGGTCTGGTGCAGGCGGTGCCGCAGTCCGCCTCCGCGGCGGCCACCCGGTACGAGGCGGAGTCCGCGACGATCGTCCAGGGCGCCGCCGAGTCCAACCACTCCGGCTACTCCGGGACAGGCTTCGTCAACGGCGACAATGTCGTCGGCAGCTATGTGGAGTTCACGGTCACCGCGGCCTCTGCCGGGACCGGACAGATCGCCATCCGGTACTCCAACGGCACGACGGCCGGCCGGCCCGCGGATGTCGCCGTGGGCGGCACGGTCGTCTCGGCCGCCCGCGCCTTCGACGCCACCACCGACTGGAACACCTGGGCCACCTCCACCCTGACCACCCCGGTCAAGGCAGGCAGCAACAAGATCCGGCTGACGTCCACGACGGCCAACGGGCTGCCCAACCTCGACTACATCGACTTCACGGTCACCTCATCGGACACACAAGCACCCACCCCACCCGGCCGGCCCAGCTGCTCGGCGATTACCGAGGACAGCCTCACGCTGAACTGGGACGCCGCCACCGACGACGTGGGCGTCGCCGCGTACGACATCTACGAACACGGCAACAAGTTCGCGGAGGCGGCGGGCACCGCCACGACGAAGAACCTGACCGGGCTCACCCCCAATACCACGTACAACATCACATTGTTCGCGCGTGACGCGGCCGGCAATGTGTCGTCGGTCAGCCCGATCGTGGACTGCACCACCCTGCCCAGCTCCGACACCACCGCGCCCTCGGCACCCGGCACCCTGTCCACCTCGGGCCTCACCGCGAACAGCGTTGTCCTGAACTGGGGAGCGTCGACGGACGACAAGGCCGTCACCGCCTACGAGGTGCGCAGCGGCAGCACCGTCTACAAGGCCGTGACCGGCGCGCCGCCGGCCACCACGACCACCCTCACCGGGCTCGCCTGCGCCAGCCCGTACACCCTGGACGTCGTTGCCAAGGACGCGGCGGGCAATGTCTCGCCTGCGAGCAACACGGTCACCTTCAACACCCCGGCCTGCGCCACCGACGGCGGCGTACCGTCGGACATCGCCACCGTCTCCACCGGCTGGTCCATCCCCTGGGGCACCTACTGGATGCCCGACGGCAAGACCGCGCTGGTGACCGAGCGGGACAGCTTCAAGGTCTTCAAGGTCACCCCTGGCGGCGCCAGGACCCAGGTCGGTGCCGTGCCGGGCGCCGTCACGACCAACGGTGAGGGCGGCCTGCTCGGTGTCGCCGTCGATCCCAAGTGGTCCACCAACCACTACGTGTACTTCATGCACACCGCGTCCGAGGGCAACCGCGTCGCCCGCATGACATACGACGGGAGCTCGCTCGGCGGATACACGGTCCTGCTCCAGGGGATCAAGAAGAGCAGGTACCACAACGGCGGACGGCTCGCCTTCGGCCCCGACGGCTACCTGTACGCGTCGACCGGCGAGGCCCAGACACCCGACCTCGCGCAGGACAAGAACTCGCTCAACGGCAAGATCCTCCGGATGACCACGGACGGCAAGGCCGCCCCCGGCAACCCGTTCGGCAACTACGTCTACAGCTACGGCCACCGCAACCCGCAGGGCCTCGCCTTCGACGACAGAGGACGCCTGTGGGAGGCGGAGTTCGGCGACAGCAAGAAGGATGAGCTCAATCTCATCAAGCCGGGCAACAACTACGGCTGGCCCGTCTGCGAGGGCAGCTGTTCCACCGCCGGCATGACCAACCCCAAGAAGACCTGGAACGTCTCCGAGGCCTCGCCCAGCGGAATCGCCATCGTGCGCAATGTCATCTACATGGCAGCGCTGAAGGGCGAGAGGCTGTGGCGGGTGCCGATCACCGGTGACACCGAGAACCTCGGCACGCCGACCGCGTACTACGTCGGTACGTACGGGCGGCTGCGCACGGTCACCAAGGTGCCCGGCCAGGACCAGCTCTGGCTCTCCACCACCAACTGTGACAACAACGGAGGCGAACCGGACGGCGCGGACAAGCTGTTCCGCATCTCGATCACCTAGCACGCGCTCGACCGCTGAGGCACGGCCGTGCCTCAGCGGTACAGCGCGTCGACCTCCGCCGCGTACGCCGTCTCGATCGCCTTGCGCTTCAGCTTCAGAGACGGCGTGAGCAGACCGTGCTCCTCGCTGAACGGATGCGCCAGAATCCGGAACGTACGGATCGACTCGGCCTGCGACACTGCTGTGTTGGCGGCCACCACCGCGCGCCGGACCTCCATCTCCAGGTCCGGATCCCGTACCAGATCCCCCGGCTTCATGGGCGGCCGCCCCTGCATGGAGAGCCAGTGGTCCACCGACTCCTGGTCGACCGTGACCAGGGCCGCGATGTACGGCCGGTCGTTGCCGACCACGATGCACTGCGCGACCAGCGGATGCGCCCGCACCCGCTCCTCCAGACCGGCCGGCGAGACACTCTTGCCGCCGGACGTCACCAGGATCTCCTTCTTCCGCCCGGTGATCGTCAGATAGCCGTCCTCGTCGAGCGCCCCCAGATCCCCGGTGGCCAGCCAGCCGTCGCGCAGTACCGCGTCGGTGGCCTTCGGGTCGCCGAGGTAGCCCGCGAACACATTGCCGCCGTGCACCCACACCTCGCCGTCCTCGGCGATGTGCACGGTGGTGCCGGGGATCGGCTGCCCGACCGTGCCGTACCGGGTGCGCTCCGGCGGATTGGCGGTGGCCGCCGCGGTCGACTCGGTCAGCCCGTACCCCTCGTACACCGTGACGCCGGCGCCTTCGAAGAACAGTCCGAGCTGCCGTTCCATCCCCGAACCGCCTGACATGGCGTGCCGGATCCGGCCGCCCATCGCCTCGCGCACCTTCTTGTACACGACCTTGTCGAAGAACTGGTGCTGCATCCGCAGCCCGGCGGACGGCCCGGGGCCGGTCCCGAACGCCCGCGCCTCCGACGCCTCGGCGTACCTCACCGCGATGTCCACGGCCTTGTCGAAGGGCCCGACCCGGCCCTCCGCCTCGGCCTTGCGCCGGGCGGCGTTGAAGACCTTCTCGAAGATGTAGGGCACCGCCAGGATGAACGTCGGCCGGAACGACACCAGGTCCGGCATCAGGGCCTTCGCCGACAGCTCCGGCTGATGGCCCAGCTTCACCCGGCCGCGGACCGCCGCGATCTCGACCATGCGGCCGAAGACATGCGCCAGGGGGAGGAAGAGCAGGGTCGCCGCCTCGTCGCCCGGCTTGGAGCGGAAGACCGACTCCCAGCGGGCGGCCATGGTGTCCGTCTCGAACATGAAGTTGGCATGCGTGATCACGCAGCCCTTGGGGCGTCCCGTCGTGCCCGAGGTGTAGATGAGGGTCGCCACCGACTCGGGCGTCACCGCGCGCCGGTGGCGGTGCACCACCTCGTCCTCGACACGGGCGCCCGCGTCGACGAGCTCGGTCACCGCGTCGGCGTCCAACTGCCAGAGCCGCTTGAGCTGTGGCAGCCGGTCGATCACCGACGCGACCGTCATCGCATGGTCCTCGTGCTCGACCACGATGGCGGACACATCGGCGTCGTGCAGCATCCAGAAGACCTGTTCGGCCGAGGACGTCGGATAGACCGGTACGGACTGGGCGCCGACCGTCCACAGCGCGAAGTCGAGGAGCGTCCACTCGTAACGCGTACGCGACATCAGGGCCACCCGGTCGCCGAATCTGACGCCGTGCGCGATCAGCCCCTTGGCGAGCGCCAGCACCTCGTCGCGGAACGTTGCCGCAGTGACATCCTGCCAGTGTCCGCTCGGGTCTTTTCGGCCGAGCGCGACCCGGTGCGGATCTTCCTCGGCGTAGTCGAACACCACATCGGCCAGCCCGCCTACGAGGGGCGCGGCCGCCATGGGTGGGAGAGTGAACTCGCGCAATGACCTGCTCCTTGTGGCGCTCCGCACAGCGCCGTGACGCTACCCCACCGGGCGGCGCGGCGGGAGGGCCCCGTAACGGCGGACAACGTGGCATATGCACAGGTCAGCCACCGAAATCCGGCCAGATAGGCAAGGCTCGGGCGCGGCTGGGACCGCGGAGTAAGAGGGCGGCGCCGGAATCTCCACCGAATCTGTACGCCGCTGTCACTTCCGTTTCGAGCGGGTGCGAGGGTATTGGTCCGCGGACGAGCCCGCACATGCCCGACCCGGCCGGGTCGGGCGCGGAACTGAGGCTGCCGTCCATTCTCCCCGTCCAGGTGTGCGGTTCTCCCCGTCCAGGCGTGCGGTCATGCGCCGTCCCGGCCACTGACCGAACCGATTGTGCCGACACTGCGGGTCAGCCGGTCGCCGCCCGCCAGGATCGCCGCCGCCAGGGCGTCCGCGGCCTCCTGCGCCCCGTCCTGGCGGCGGCCGTGCAGCAGGACGAAATCCACATCGCCCAGCTCCGGCAGGCCCGCTCTGGCCGGCACCGGCGCCAGACCCGGCGGGATCAGCCCCCGACTGTGAGCCATCACGCCCAGGCCCGCATGGGCCGCGGCGATCAGTCCGCTGAGGCTGGTGCTCGTACAGGCGACCCGCCAGGACCGGCCGTGCTCCTCCAGGACCTCCAGAGCGCGGGCCCGGGTGATGCCCGGCGGCGGGAAGAGGATCAGCGGAACCGGACGGTCGGGGTCTATCCGCAGCTGCGGTGCACCGATCCAGGTCAGCGCGTCCTGCCAGACCAGCTCGCCGTGCGTGTCGCCGGCGCGCCGCTTGGCGAGTACCAGATCCAGCCGGCCCGCGGCCAGCCGCTGGTGCAGTGTCCCGGAGAGCTCCACCGTCAGCTCCAGCTCGACCTCCGGGTGGTCACGGCGGAACGACTCCAGGATCTCCGGCAGCCGCGTCAGCACGAAGTCCTCGGAGGCCCCGAACCGCAGCCGCCCACGCAGCCGGGTGCCGGTGAAGAAGGCCGCGGCCCGCTCATGGGCCTCAAGTATCGTGCGGGCGAAACCGAGCATCGCCTCGCCGTCCACGGTGAGGTCGACCCGGTGCGTGTCCCGGGTGAACAGCTGCCGCCCCGTCGCATCCTCCAGGCGCCGCACATGCTGGCTCACCGTGGACTGCCGCACACCCAGCCGGCGGGCCGCCTGGGTGAAGCTCAGTGTCTGGGCGACGGCGAGAAAGGTACGCAACTGCGCGGGGTCGTACATAGCCCCCAGGCTATCGCGGACCATGATGACAGTGAGAGTGGTATGCCGGATTCCCGATCGCCATGGTCAAGAGCAGGATGGAGAAGGCACGACCAGAACCAAGAGAACATGTGGAGCACATGAGCCGCCGCACCCTGAAACTGCCGTCCTGGCTGCCGATCGACCCGTACATCCTGGCGCTGATCGGCACGGTCGTGCTGGCGGCGCTACTGCCCGCATCGGGGACCGCCGCCGATGTGGCGGGCGGCGCTTCGACCGGAGCCGTCGCCCTTCTCTTCTTCCTGTACGGCGCCCGCCTCTCCACCGCCGAGGCACTCGACGGCCTCAAGCACTGGCGGCTCCACCTCACCGTCCTCGTCTGCACCTTCGTGGCGTTCCCGCTGCTCGGTCTCGCGGGCAAGGGACTGGTGCCGTACGTCCTGACGCCGCAGCTCTACAGCGGCTTCCTCTTCCTGTGCCTCGTCCCCTCGACGATCCAGTCGTCGATCGCCTTCACCTCGATCGCCCGCGGCAATGTGCCCGCGGCGATCTGTGCGGGCTCCTTCTCCTCGATCGCCGGAATCTTCCTCACGCCGCTGCTCGCCGCCGCGCTGCTGGGCAACAGCGGCGGTGGATTCTCGGCCGATGCGCTGCTGAAGATCGCGGTCCAGCTGCTGCTGCCGTTCGTCGCCGGGCAGCTTCTGCGCCGCTGGATCGGTGGCTTCATCACCCGCCACAAGAAGGTCCTCGGCCATGTCGACCGCGGCTCGATCCTGCTCGTCGTCTACACGGCATTCAGCGAGGGCATGGTCGCGGGCATCTGGCACCAGGTCACCCCGGCCAGGCTCGGAGCGCTGCTCGGCGCCGAGGTGGTGCTGCTCGCGCTGCTGCTCGCGCTGAGCTGGTACGGGGCGAAGCGGCTCGGCTTCGACCGTGGGGACCGGATCGCCATCCAGTTCGCCGGCTCGAAGAAGAGCCTGGCCTCCGGGCTGCCGATGGCGAGCGTCCTGTTCGGGGCGCAGGCATCCCTCGCCGTACTGCCGCTGATGCTCTTCCACCAGATGCAGCTGATGGTGTGCGCGGTGATCGCCAAGCGCCGCTCGCGCGATCCGCAGGAGGAGAACCGGGAGAACAGTGCGGTGTCACGGGAGCCCGTCACGGTGAGCTGAGGGTGCGCCCGGAGCCCCGCCCGCGGGTGGGACCGGCCGGCGCAGGGGCGCTCCCCGCCCGGCCGGATCCCTGTCCCGTGCAGACGGGCGGGGCGCCTCAGCCCTGGCCGACCGTCGCCTCCAGGGCAATGCGGTGCTCACCCGCGTACACGTTCATGGAAGGACCCCGCAGAAAGCCGACCAGGGTCAGTCCGGTCTCGGCCGCCAGATCGACGGCGAGGGACGACGGTGCCGAGACCGCCGCGAGCATCGGGATCCCGGCCATCACCGCCTTCTGGGCCAGCTCGAACGAGGCCCGCCCCGACACCAGAAGAATCGCCCGGGACAGCGGCAGCCGGTGGTCGGTCAGAGCCCGGCCGACCAGCTTGTCGACCGCGTTGTGCCGGCCGACGTCCTCCCGGACGTCGAGCAGCTCACCCGTCTCGGAGAACAGCGCCGCCGCGTGCAGACCCCCGGTCCGGTCGAAGACCCGCTGCGCGGCGCGCAGCCGGTCGGGGAGGGCAAAGAGCAGGGCGGGCTCGACCCGGACCGGGGGAGCGTCGGCGACGGGATGCCGGGTGGTGGTGCGCACCGCGTCGAGGCTCGCCTTGCCGCACAGCCCGCAGGACGACGTGGTGTACACATTGCGTTCGAGCGTGATGTCGGGGACCGGGACGCCGGGGGCGAGCTTCACATCCACGACGTTGTACGTGTTGACGCCGTCCGCCGTGGCCCCGGCGCAGTAGACGATTGCCTGCACCTCGGAGCCGTCACCGATCACGCCCTCGCTCACCAGGAAGCCCGCCGCCAGCGCGAAGTCGTCGCCCGGCGTGCGCATCGTGATGGCGAGCGGCTTGCCGTTCAGCCGGATCTCCAGGGGCTCCTCGGCGACGAGCGTGTCGGGGCGCGTGGAGACGGCCCCGTCCCGGATACGGATGGTGCGGCGGCGCTCGGTGACCCGTCCCATAGCGGTTAAACCCGATTCTGTACGTGTTGGAAGCCGGACCGGCCCTTGATGCAGAGGGTGCCGCGGGTCACCGGATTGGCTTGCGGAGAGGTGACCTTGGCGATCTCATTGTCCTGCACATGGAGTGTGACATTGCAGCGGACACCGCAGTACGCGCAGATGGTGGTGGCCGCCGTCTGGGCCCGTTCGTTCCAGGTCCCGGCCGCGCGCATATCGAATTCGGTCCTGAAGAAGAGCGCCCCGGTGGGGCACACCTCGATGCAGTTGCCGCAGCAGACACAGGCCGAATCGGTGAGCGGTGCGTCGTGCTCGGTGGAGATACGGGCGGCGAGCAGCTCCAGCACGACCTTGTGGCTGTGCCCGGCACGCTCACTGTCCGTCCGGACCGTCATGCCCGGCGCGAGCACGCCGGGGCAAGGGTGCGGGCCCCCTCCACCTCGACGACGCACACCCGGGCCGCACGCCGGACGGCGCATCAACAACGTCGACCCGGGCCCGGCCCGATGCCGCATAGGAGTTGGTCTTGAGCCCGAGGAACACATGGTCGACGGGCCCCACTTCCGACGGGTCGTCGGTGGTCGAGGGGCGCGCGGTGAAGTCTCCGCGGGGGCTGAGGACGCGGACGCCGTCACGGCGCATCGCGGCCAGATGCGGGCCGCGGGTGATGAGGTGGACCTCGGCGCCGGCGCAGTGGAGCGCGGCCCCGGCACAGGCGCCAAGGCGCCGGCGCCGGCAACTGCGACTTTCACGGGGCTCTCCGTTCGGTGAGTGGACCGAGGAGTGGACCGAGGAGTTGAGCGAGCGAGGGAACAGGAGACGATGCCAAGTCGACAGAATATTGTCTACAATATGCTTTCTAGGTGGGCGAGGCTGTTGCCAAGCCTCCAATGACCGGGTGCTAATCCTGTGGGATCACGTGCCCCTGTACCGGGCAGTAGCGACCAAGACTGGATGGTTCCTGCCCTATGTAGCGAGGGGATCTTGTACATGACCGGCTCACGTGTCGTGGCGCTCGGCCACTATCAGCCCGCCAAGGTACTCACCAACGATGATCTGGCGGCCATGGTCGACACCAGTGACGAGTGGATCACCAGTCGCGTCGGCATCAAGACCCGCCATGTCGGAGGCCCTGACGAGCCGGTGGACGAGATGGCCGCGCACGCGGGGGCCAAGGCGCTCGCCGCGGCGGGGCTGCAGCCCGCCGAAGTCGATCTGGTTCTTGTCGCGACCTCCACCGCGATCGACCGTTCACCGAGCATGTCGGCCCGGGTCGCCGCCCGGCTCGGCATGGGCTCGCCCGCGGTGATGGACATCAACGTCGTCTGCTCCGGCTTCACGCACGCCCTCGCCACCGCCGACCATGCGATCAGGGCGGGCGCGGCCGAGCGCGTCCTCGTCATCGGCGCCGACAAGATGGCGGACATCGCGGACTGGACCGACCGCAGCACCTGTGTCCTGCTCGGCGACGGAGCCGGTGCGGCGGTCGTCGTCGCGGACCCGGACGGCGGTGACCGGCCCGGGATCGGCCCCGTGCTGTGGGGCTCGGTGCCGGAGATGGGGAACGCGGTACGGATCGAGGGGACGCCCCCGCGGTTCGCGCAGGAGGGGCAGTCCGTATACCGCTGGGCCACCACGCAACTGCCGCCCATCGCCCGCAGGGTGTGCGAAAAGGCCGGTGTCGCCCCCGAGGATCTGGCCGCGGTGGTACTGCATCAGGCCAATCTGAGGATCATCGAACCGGTCGCCAGGAAGATCGGTGCGGTCAACGCGGTCATCGCCCGGGATGTCGTGGATTCCGGCAATACGTCCGCGGCATCCATCCCGATGGCCCTGTCCAAGCTGGTGGAGCGCGGCGAGGTGCACAGCGGCGGGCCGGTGCTGCTCTTCGGCTTCGGCGGGAATCTCTCATACGCGGGTCAGGTGATCCGCTGTCCCTGAGGGGCGTTGCGCTCGGTAGACTGTAGACGATAAGCAATTGCTCGTCGCCCGGAGGGGGGCCGCGATGTCGTCCACAGGACTGCCGCAAGGGGCTGTGCCGAAGCTGGAGCGGCCCGGTCCGCTACGCGAGCGCGTGTACGAGGCGCTGCTCGAGCTCATAACGACGCGTGCGCTCCGTCCCGGCCGGCATCTGGTCGAGAGTGAGCTGGCCGGCCATCTCGGAGTGTCCAGGCAGCCGGTGCGGGAGGCGCTGCAGCGGCTGAACACCGAGGGCTGGGTCGATCTGCGGCCCGCCCAGGGCGCGTTCGTCCATGAGCCCACCGAGGACGAGGCGGACCAGCTGCTCTCGGTCCGCACCCTCCTGGAGGCCGAGGCCGCCCGTCTTGCCGCGGCCAACTCCGGCACTGCCGGGATCGCCGCCCTGGAGGAGCTCTGTGCCAAGGGCGAGCAGGCCGTCGCCGACGACGACATGGACCTGGCGGTCGCCACCAGCGCGGCTTTCCATGCCAAGGTCATGGAGCTGGCGGGCAATGTCGTCCTCTCCGAGCTCGCCGGGCAGGTGGACCGCCGGGTGCGCTGGTACTACACCCCGGTGGCCCGCCGGCGCGGCACCCAGTCCTGGATCGAGCACCGCTCGCTCATCGCGGCGATCTCCTCGCGCGATGAGCAGCGGGCCACGGAGATCATGCGGGCGCACACGGAACACACGCGTAAGGCGTTCCACCAGCGCGAAGAGAGCTAGTGCCGTAGCAGGGAACGTTTGCCCTGTTGTGATGTGACGCGCCGTTCGGGTGCTGTGCCGGGCGGCGTGTGGCCGTCACTCTGTTGGGGTG
>NZ_JBIURV010000023.1:0-169047 GCF_044741025.1 Streptomyces sp. NPDC088246 | reverse complement strand
CACCCCAACAGAGTGACGGCCACACGCCGCCCGGCACAGCACCCGAACGGCGCGTCACATCACAACAGGGCAAACGTTCCCTGCTACGGCACTAGACGGCCGCGGACCGTTCGAGTCCGGCATTTTTCGCCCGCGCACGGGCCCTGCGACACGCCGCCCACCTGCGCCTTTGACAAATCATACGGAGGATTGCATAGTTATGCCTATCAGTGATTGCACCGTAAGGAGAAACCCGTGACCGAGCGCGTCGTACTCGCCTATTCGGGCGGCCTGGACACCTCCGTCGCCATCGGCTGGATCGCCGAGGAGACGGGCGCTGAGGTCATCGCCGTTGCAGTGGATGTCGGTCAGGGCGGCGAGGACCTGGACGTCATCCGTAAGCGCGCGCTCGCCTGCGGTGCCGTCGAGGCCGAGGTCGCGGACGCCAAGGACGAGTTCGCCGAGGAGTACTGTCTCCCGGCGATCAAGGCCAACGCCCTCTACATGGACCGCTACCCGCTGGTCTCGGCCCTGTCCCGGCCGACCATCGTCAAGCACCTCGTCGCCGCCGCCAACAAGCACAACGCGGGCATCGTCGCCCACGGCTGCACCGGCAAGGGCAACGACCAGGTCCGCTTCGAGGCCGGCATCTCCGCGCTCGGCCCCGACCTGAAGTGCATCGCCCCGGTCCGTGACTACGCGATGACCCGGGACAAGGCGATCGCCTTCTGCGAGGAGAAGAATCTCCCGATCGCGACCACCAAGAAGTCCCCGTACTCCATCGACCAGAACGTCTTCGGGCGTGCCGTCGAGACGGGCTTCCTGGAGGACATCTGGAACGCGCCGATCGAGGACATCTACGAGTACACCGAAAACCCCGCCACCCCGCGCGAGGCCGACGAGGTCGTCATCTCCTTCAGGGAGGGCGTGCCCGTGGCCGTCGACGGCAGGCCCGTCACGGTCCTCCAGGCGATCCAGCAGCTCAACCAGCGGGCCGGCGCCCAGGGCATCGGCCGGATCGACATGGTCGAGGACCGTCTCGTCGGCATCAAGTCCCGTGAGGTGTACGAGGCCCCGGGCGCGATCGCACTGATCACCGCCCACCAGGAGCTGGAGAATGTCACCGTCGAGCGCGAGCTGGCCCGCTACAAGCGGCAGGTCGAGCAGCGCTGGGGCGAGCTGGTCTACGACGGCCTGTGGTTCTCGCCGCTCAAGCGCGCCCTGGACGGCTTCATCAACGAGGCCAACCAGAACGTCACCGGTGATATCCGGATGACCATGCACGCGGGCCGCGCCGTCGTCACCGGCCGGAAGTCCGAGCAGTCGCTCTACGATTTCAACCTCGCCACCTACGACTCGGGCGACACGTTCGACCAGTCCAAGGCGCAGGGCTTCATCGAGATCTTCGGCCTCTCGTCGAAGATCGCCGCGAAGCGTGACCTCGCCTGACCCCAGTAGTCACGTCGCCGCCTCCCCGACCCTCTGTGCGGGGAGGCGGTTGCACATCCACCCCTTGTTCTTCCGAGGAGCACGCAGTGAGCAACGGCAACGGCAACAGCGACGTACGCCTCTGGGGCGCCCGCTTCGCCGACGGTCCGGCCGAGGCGCTGGCCAAACTGTCCGCCTCCGTCCACTTCGACTGGCGGCTCGCGCCGTACGACATCGCCGGCTCCCGCGCCCACGCGCGAGTGCTGAACAAGGCGGGCCTGCTCACCGAGGACGAGCTGAGCCGCATGATCGCCGGCCTCGACCAGCTCGAAGCCGATGTCGCCGACGGCTCGTTCACCGGCACCGTCGCCGACGAGGACGTCCACACCGCGCTGGAACGCGGCCTGCTTGAGCGCCTCGGCCCGGACCTCGGCGGCAAGCTGCGGGCCGGCCGGTCCCGGAACGACCAGATCGCCACGCTCTTCCGGATGTACCTGCGCGACCACGCCCGGATCATCGGCGGTCTGATCGCCGAGCTGCAGGGCGCCCTGGTCGGCCTCGCCGAGGAGCATCCGGACGTCGCGATGCCCGGTCGTACACATCTGCAGCACGCCCAGCCGGTGCTCTTCGCCCATCACGTCCTGGCCCATGCGCAGTCCCTGTCCCGGGACGCCGAGCGGCTGCGTCAGTGGGACGAGCGGACCGCCGTCTCCCCGTACGGCTCCGGCGCGCTGGCCGGGTCGTCCCTCGGGCTCGACCCGGAGGCGGTCGCCGCCGACCTCGGCTTCGAGCACGGCTCCGTCGGCAACTCCATCGACGGCACGGCCTCCCGCGACTTCGCCGCCGAGTTCGCGTTCATCACCGCGATGATCGGTGTCAACCTCTCCCGGATCGCGGAGGAGGTCATCATCTGGAACACGAAGGAGTTCTCCTTCGTCACCCTGCACGACGCCTTCTCCACCGGCTCCTCGATCATGCCGCAGAAGAAGAACCCGGACATCGCCGAGCTGGCCCGCGGCAAGTCCGGCCGGCTGATCGGCAACCTGACGGGCCTGATGGCCACGCTGAAGGCGCTCCCGCTCGCGTACAACCGCGACCTCCAGGAGGACAAGGAGCCGGTCTTCGACTCCTGCGACCAGCTCGAAGTCCTGCTGCCCGCCTTCACCGGAATGATGGCCACGCTCACCGTCAACCGCGAGCGCATGGAGGAGCTGGCCCCGGCCGGCTTCTCGCTCGCCACCGACATCGCCGAGTGGCTGGTCAAGCAGGGCGTGCCGTTCCGCGTCGCGCACGAGGTCGCGGGCGAGTGCGTCAAGGAGTGCGAGCAGCAGGGCATCGAGCTCGACGAGCTGACCGACGAGCAGTTCGCGAAGATCTCCGAGCACCTCACACCCGAGGTCCGCACGGTCCTCAATGTGGCCGGTGCGCTCGCGTCCCGCAGCGGCCGCGGCGGTACGGCCCCGTCGGCCGTGGCCGTACAGCTCACCGAGGTCAAGGCCGACCTCGTCGTCCAGCAGGCGTGGGCCACCGCGAAGAACTGACGCGCAGAACCGGCAGCGCCGAAGGCGAATCGAGGCGGGGAGCGGCCGTACGTTCCCCGCCTTCCGGTTTTCCCGGGCTGAGTTACGTTGACGGGGAGCGCACCCGATCGACGAGGAGCCCACGATGCCTTTCGCCCTTCCCCGAGCTCTCGGCTTCGCTCGACCAGGGGAGGCCCCATCGGCCACAGCGAGTACTCCGACCGCCCGCATCGGGCTCGGCCTGGCAGCGGTCGGCAGGCCCGGCTACATCAACCTCCACCGCGACCGCGATCTGCCCGGTGACCGCAGCGTCGAGGCGCTGCGCGAGCGCACCCACGAGCTGCTGGATGCCGCCTACGCGCAGGGCGTCCGCTACTTCGACGCGGCCCGCTCCTACGGCCGTTCGGAGGAGTTCCTCGCCGAGTGGCTGACGGCGCGCCCGGAAGTGCGCGATGTCGTCATCGGCAGCAAGTGGGGCTACACCTACACCGCCGACTGGAGCGTCGAAGCCGAGGTGCACGAGGTCAAGGACCACAGCCTCGCCACGTTCGAACGCCAGCGCGCAGAGACCGACGCGCTGCTCGGTGACCGCCTCGACCTCTACCAGATCCACTCGGTGACCGCCGACAGCCCGGCCCTCACCGACAAGGAGCTGCACGCACGGCTCGCCGCACTCGCCGCGGAGGGGGTCAGCGTCGGCCTGTCCACGAGCGGACCCGCCCAGGCCGACGCCATCCGGGCCGCTCTTGCCGTCACGGTCGACGGTGCGCCGCTCTTCCGTACGGTCCAGGCCACCTACAACGCCCTGGAGACCTCGGCCGGAGCGGCGCTCGCCGAGGCCCATGACGCCGGGCTCACCGTGATCGTCAAGGAAGCCATGGCCAACGGCCGGCTCGCCGGAACGGAAGCCCCCGCCGTTGTCCAGGAGATCGCCGCCGAGGCCGGCCTGGGCAGTGACGCGATCGCCCTGGCGCTCGTACTGCAGCAGCCGTGGGCCGGTGTGGTGCTCTCCGGTGCGGCGACCGTCGACCAGCTCGCCGGAAACCTGAACGCGGCCGTTGTCGACCTCGACGAGGAGCGGCGCGCCGGGCTCGATGCGCTCGTGGAGGAGCCGGAGGCGTACTGGCGTCATCGCGCCGGGCTGCCGTGGAGCTGAGCGGGCGCCCGGCGCCGGTGAAGCGGCGCTGATCCACCTGTCACATCGACGAGATCCGGTTCGTCATCGCATTGACGGAACACTACGGAGGAATGTGACAGTGGACGGAATCGAGTTCCTGGCAGAACGCTTCGAGGAGAACCGGACTCAGCTGAAGGCCGTGGCCTACCGGATGCTCGGCTCGGCGAGCGAGGCGGAGGACGCGGTCCAGGAAGCCTGGATCCGGCTCAGCCGCTCCGACAGCCGGGCGATCGAGAACCTGGGCGGCTGGCTGACGACGGTCGTCGGGCGAGTGTGTCTGGACATGCTCCGCTCACGCCGCTCCCGCCGCGAGGAGCCCCTCGACACACGGGCGCCCGAGGCGCACGCCCCCGAACAGGTGCTCGGCGCTCAGCCGGATGCCGATCCCGAGCAGCAGGCCCTGATGGCCGACTCGGTCGGTCTGGCGATGCTGGTCGTCCTCGAAACGCTCGACCCCGCCGAGCGGCTCGCCTTCGTACTGCACGACATGTTCGCCGTGCCCTTCGACGAGATCGCCCGCATCGTGGACCGCACCCCGGCCGCGGCCCGGCAGCTCGCCAGCCGGGCCCGTCGCCGGGTGCAGGGGGTGGACCCGGTTGCGGACCCCGATCTCACCCGCAAGCGCGCGGTCGTCGACGCCTTCCTGGCCGCCGCTCGTGGCGGTGACTTCGAGGCTCTCGTCGCCGTGCTCGACCCGGACGTGGTGGTGCGCTCCGACATCGGCGCCGGTGGTGTCGGTGCGCCGTCCCTGGTGCGGGGCGCCGCGGCCGTGGCCCGTCAGGCGATGATGTTCGCGCCGTTCGCCCAGTCGTCGCAGCCGGCACTGGTCGGCGGGAACCCGGCCGTCATCTCCACGCGCGAGGGCCGGCGGTTCTCGGTCATGATCTTCACGATCTCGCGGGGGAAGGTCGTCGAGATGTCCGTCATCAACGACCCGGCCCGCCTCCCCGACCTGGATCTGACCGTCCTCAACGACTGACCCTGGGCGGGCGGCCGTACTGCGCGCTCAGGGTCCGCCGCCCCGGCGGCCGTCCGCCCACTCGGCCAGCTTCTCGAAATCGGCCGGCAGCAGTCCGATCCGCGGGTCGATCCACATCAGCAGCGTCTCGGCCGCCCCCTGTCCCGCGATCCACTCCCGGTCCTGCTCGGCGATCTCGTCGTCGACCCAGGCGAACGGCCGGCCGGCCGCGTACTCCACGATGTACTGCGTCTTCCAGTACGTACCGTCCGGTGCGCCGCCAAGCATCGACGGCCAGTCGACGTACGGCAGCGGGGGCAGCCCGAGTCGCGGCCCGATCCACTCGTTGGCCTCGTCCTTCCAGGTCGTCGCCCAGACCAGTTCGTAACGGCCGGCGAGGGCCAGCAGCGCCTGGCCGTGCTCCGGGTTGAGCAGGACGGGCAGCGGCGTCCCGTAGTCCCACCCGGTCGGCCGCATCAGATGCAGCGCATAGCCGTCCGGGATCCGGCGGCGCATCAGTGCCGCGTACGGATTGAGCGGACCGTCGATGTCGATCAGCAGCAGCGGCTTCATGCCGACATCGTCCTCTCTCCCTTCCGCGGAGGCAGAGCCTCCGATGAGACATTCTTGTCTCATATGGTTTATTGTTGTCTCATGACTCTCGACCGTGAGCAGGTGCTGCGCAGCGCCGCCGCCCTGCTGACCCGTAAATCGACCGCCACCATGGACGAGGTCGCCAGAGCCGCAGGCATCGGACGCGCCACCCTGCACCGGCACTTCGCCGGACGGGACGCCCTGGTCAAAGCGTTGGAGAACCTGGGAATCCAGGAGTTCGAAGCGGCCCTGGACGCCGCCGCGCTCGACGAGGGGAGCTGCGAGGAGGCGCTGCGCCGACTCGTCGCGGCCGTCGAGCCGAGCGCCGGACTGCTCTCCTTCCTCGTCACCGAGAACCAGCTCTTCGAGGGCGACGAGGTGAACGAAGGCTGGAACCGGCTCGACGCCCAGGTCTCCGCCCTCTTCCGGCGCGGCCAGGAGCGCGGCGAGTTCCGCATCGACCTCACCCCCGCCTGGCTGACCGAGGCCCTCTACGGACTGGTCTCCAGCGGCGCCTGGGCCGTCCAGGCGGGCCGGGTCGCCGGGCAGGACTTCCAGTACATGATCGTCGAGTTGCTGCTCGGCGGTGCACGCCGGAGCGTGGAGCAATGAGCAGTCTCGAACAGCACGCGGAAACCTCCCAAGAGCTGCGCCGTCCGGGGCGGTGGATCGCCCTGGCCGTCCTCGTCCTCGCTGTGCTGCTCGTGGCCGTGGACGCTACGGTCCTCGGCCTCGCCACCCCCTTCCTCACCGAGGACCTCAAGCCGTCCGGCACCCAGCTGCTCTGGATCGGCGACGTCTACTCCTTCGTCATCGCCGGACTCCTCGTCTCCATGGGCAGCCTCGGTGACCGCATCGGCCGCAAGAAGCTGCTGCTGACCGGTGCCGTCGCCTTCGGCGCGGTGTCCGTACTCAACGCGTACGCGAGCACGCCCGAGATGATGATCCTGGCGCGGGCGCTGCTCGGTGTCGCCGGTGCCACCCTGATGCCGTCCACGCTCGCGCTGATCCGCAATCTCTTCCACGATCCGCGCGAGCGCAGCCTCGCCATCGGTATCTGGGGAGCCATGGCCTCCGCGGGTGCGGCCGTCGGCCCTGTCGTCGGCGGCTTCCTCCTGGAGCACTTCTGGTGGGGCTCGGTCTTCCTGATCAACCTGCCGGTCATGGCCGTTCTCGTGGTCGTCGGCATCAAAATGATCCCCGAGTCGAAGAATCCGGCACCGGGCCCGTGGGACCTCGTCAGCGTGGCGCTCTCCTTCATCGGCATGATCGGAGTCGTATACGCCATCAAGGAGCTGGCCGCGCACGGCGCGGGCTGGGAGGTCGCCGTCGCGGGAATCGGCGGCATGGCCGCGCTCTGCTGGTTCGTACGCAGGCAACTCACGCTCCCCGCACCCCTGCTGGACATGCGGCTCTTCCACCACCGTGGCTTCTCGGGTGCGGTCCTCGCTGATCTGCTGACCATCCTCGGCCTGTCGGGGCTCGTCTTCTTCCTCTCCCAGTTCCTGCAACTGGTACAGGGGCGCGGGCCGCTGGAGGCCGGCCTCGCCGAACTGCCCGCAGCCGTCGGTGCGGTCACCGCGGGTCTGATCGCCGGCCTGGCAGCCCGGCGCTACTCGGTGCGGTCGGTGGTGTCCGGCGGTCTCGGGGCGATCGGCCTGGCGCTCGCCGCGGTCACCGTGATTCACAAGGAGACCGCCTATCCGCTGATCGGCGCGGTGCTGCTGGTCGTCGGCGTCGGTGCGGGCTTCGCCTTCACCGTCACCTCCGATGTGATTCTCTCCAGCGTCCCGAAGGAGCAGGCAGGCTCCGCGGGCGCGGTCTCCGAGACGGCGTACGAACTCGGTGCGGCCCTCGGCATCGCCCTGCTCGGCTCCGTCGTCACCGGCGTCTACCAGGACTTCGCCACCCCGAAGGGCGTCCCGTCCGCCAACGCCGCAGCGGCCCATGAGTCGCTGGGCGGCGCCGTCGAAGCGGCCCACGGCCTTCCGGCGCAGCAGGCGGGCGCGCTGGTCTCCGCGGCACAGGAGTCGTTCGTCGACGGACTGCGGCTCGCGGCGGGGGTCGGCGCGGCGGTCCTGCTGGCGACGGCCGTCGCCGCCTGGTTCCTGTTGCGCGGTCAGAAGCTGGAGGACGGCATCGTCCACCAGTAGCCGCCCGCGCCCTGGGCCGTACGAGGTGTGATGACATACGGAAGGGCCCGTACCACCAACCGGGGTACGGGCCCTTCCGTATGTCCTGCGCCGCGCGTCAGCTCACGCGGCCTTGGCCTTCGTCGCATACATGTCGACGTACTCCTGACCCGACAGCCGCATCACCTCGGCCATCACGGAGTCGGTCACCGCCCGCAGCACATAGCGGTCGCGGTCCATGCCCTCGTAGCGGGAGAACTCCATCGGAGCACCGAAACGGACCGTCACCTTGCCGGGACGGGGCAGACCGGTACCACCGGGCTGCAGCTTGTCCGTACCGATCATCGCGAACGGCACCACCGGCGCACCCGTCATCAGCGTCAGCCGGGCGATGCCCGTACGGCCCCGGTAGAGGCGGCCGTCGGGGGAGCGGGTGCCCTCCGGATAGATGGCGAACGCCTTGCCCTCCTCCAGCACCCGACGGCCCGTCATCAGCGCCGCGACACCGCCGCGGCCGCCGTCCCGGTCCACCGGAATCATGCCGCAGCCCGTGAAGAACCAGGCCATTGCCCGGCCCTTGAGCCCCTTGCCCGTCACGTACTCGTCCTTGCCGATGTAGAAAACCTGCCGGTCGCAGCAGATCGGCATGATCATCGAGTCGATGAATGTCAGATGATTGCCCGCGAGGATCACCGGACCGTCCCCGGGAATGTTTTCCACACCCTCCACCTGGGGGCGGAACATCAGACGCAAGATCGGTCCGAGCACTGCCTTGATGAGTGCGTGTCGGGACAACGGTTCCTCCGGTGTAGTGGCCGGGCCGGCCGGGGCGCGGGATCGTGACGGTCCATGCAGGTGAGGACGATACTCGCGGGTACTCGCCCCTCGCACATCGGGTTCATCGAGCGGATACGCAGTGTTGACATGTGTTTCCGCCAAGTTCGTCCAGGAGCTGCTCCTACGACGGTACGACTCCATACGCTCGGGCCTCGCCCGACAGGTGCGAGACATCACACGCGAGGAGTATTCATGACAGAGCGCGCGCAGGCAGGTCCCGGCCGCAGAACCCTGCTGGGAGCGGGGGCCGCCGTACTGGGCACGGCCGCCCTCGGACTGGCCGGCGGACCGGCCGACGCCGCCGAGAACGCCGCCAAAAACGCCGCCGGAAACGCCTCCGAGCGGTCCGGGGGCCACGGCGGGGGTAGCGGCTTCCGCCTCGACCTGCCGGTGCCCACCGTCATAGGACACCGCGGCACCAGCGGCTACCGGCCCGAGCACACCCTCGGCTCCTACCAGCTGGCCCTCGACATGGGCGCGCACATCATCGAGCAGGACCTGGTGCCGACCAAGGACGGCCACCTCGTCTGCCGTCACGAGAACGACATCACCGCCACCACCGATGTCTCCGCCCACCCCGAGTTCGCGAGCCGCAAAACCACGAAGAAGGTCGACGGGGTCTCCCTCACCGGCTGGTTCACCGAGGACTTCACCCTCGCCGAGCTGAAGACGCTCCGCGCCAAGGAGCGCATCCCCGGCACCCGTCAGAAGAACACGCTCTACGACGGCCGCTGGGAGGTACCCACGTTCGAAGAGGTGCTCCAGTGGGCCGACCGCGAGGGCCGCAAGCGCGGCAAGCCGGTCTGGCTGTACGTCGAGACCAAGCACCCCACGTACTTCCGCGGCCTCGGCCTCGGACTCGAGGAGCCCCTCGCCAAGCTGCTGCGCCGCTACAACCGCCACCGCAAGCAGTCGCCGCTCATCCTCCAGTCCTTCGAGCCCGGCAGCATCCAGCGGCTGGCCGGACTCGTCGCCACCCCGCGGGTCGTACTGCTCTCCGGCGCCGGCGAGCGGCCCTGGGACTTCGTGACGTCCGGAGATCCGCGTACCGTCGCCGACCTGGTGAAGCCCGAGGGCCTGAAGTGGATGGCGTCCTTCGCGCAGGGCATCGGACCCACTCTGGACCTGATCATTCCCAAGGACGCCTCGGGCCGGCTCACCGCACCGACCACCCTGGTGAAGGATGCGCACGCCCAGGGCCTGGTCCTCCACCCGTACACCATGCGGAACGAGAACTCCTTCCTTCCTGCCGACTTCCGGCGCGGCACGGACCCCAACGCGTACGGTGACGCATTCGGCGCGTTCCAGGCGTACTTCGCGACGGGTATCGACGGGATCTTCTCCGACAATCCAGACACCGCTCTTCTCGCTGCGGCGGACTTCGCCGTGAGGTGACACCTGCGTCAGCACCCGGCCGGGGCGTGCCCCGGTCGGGTGGTGCTCGCCGGTTACGGCAACCGGCCGTCGGCACAGGTGCGTCGGCCGGGGCATGACGCTTATCGATCTCGCCCCCGTGGGGACCGCCGCCGGCCCTGCGGCGGTCGTCCATTCCCTGTATCCACTGGTGAGTGCCGAGGCCGCGGCCGAGGCGGCAGCCTCGGCAACGGGCGCGGCGATCGAAACCGCCGATCTCGAACAGGCCGTCTGGCTACGGCTGCTGGAGCGGCTCGCGCAGGACGGGCCGCCGGCGGACACGGCGCGCTGGGTGCGGGACGCCGTACGGGCGGAGGCCCGCAGGGCCCGCCGTACCGCCCGGCGCGAACGCCCCTACCGTGACGAGACCTCCGCGGATCCGGCCGGCTGCCCGGAGCGGATCGCCGTCGGCGCCGACGAACGCCGGGCGCTGCGCGCCGCGGTGGAACGGCTACCCGGCCGGTGCGCCCGGCTGCTGGCGGCGATGCTCGCGCCCAGTGATCCCACCTACCGGGAAATCGCAGGGAAGTTGGGTATGTCACAGGGGAGTTTGGGTCCGATCCGTTCCCGATGCCTTGGATGTCTGCGCAGAATGCTCGCGGCGGAGGTTGTAGCTCCTGAACTGCGGGGAAAGGAGCGTTAGACAACCGGTGGATCAGGTGGGCGGAGGCATGCGCACATGGGCATGAGCGTGATCATCTCGGCGGCGGCGGCACAGGACGCCGAACAGATCTTGAAACTTCAGTACCTCTGCTTCCAGAGCGAGGCGGAGCTGTACGGGAACTACCGGATCGACCCGCTCGTCCAGACCCTCGATTCGGTGCGCGCGGAGATCGCCACGAATCTGGTGTTCGTGGCGCGGCTGGGGGACGAAGTCGTCGGCTCGGTCCGTGGATCCACCGATCAGGACGGTACCGGTCAGATCGCGAGGCTCTGCGTCCACCCGCGGCTCCAGGGGCACGGTCTCGGCGCCCGGCTGCTGCGGGCCGCGGAGTCGGGACTCGTCGACGAGCGGTCGGCCACTCGCTTCCGGCTGCACACCGGCCATCGCAGCGAGGGCAATCTGCGGCTCTACCAGCGGGCGGGTTACGCCCCCGTGGGCAACGAGACCGGTCGGGACGGTGTCCGGATGATCCTGCTGGAGAAGGACACGACCGCCCCCGCCTATGTGGCCAGCGCGTAGGGCCGGTTACGCGTTCTCGCTCCGCCTACGCGGTTTTCGCCCGGCGCAGCCACATCATCCCGGTGATCGGCAGGATCACCGGGATGAACAGATAGCCCATACCGAAGTCGGACCAGACGGTGGCGTCCGCGAACGCCGAGGGCTCCACCATCGTCCAGGTCCCCACGACCAGCACACCCAGGAGCTCGGCGGCGCAGCACACCAGCGCCGACCTGCGCGCCTTCTCGCCGCCGCGCACCAGCGAGTACGTGATGAATCCGTACACGAGGGCGGCGACGGCCGACAGCGCGTAGGCGAGCGGCGCCTTGTCGAAGTCCAGGATCATCTGGACGATCGAGCGGGAGGCCGCCGCGACGGTGAACACCCCGTAGAACCAGACCAGCACCCGGCCGGGACCGGTGCCGAGGTCGAAGGGCTGCTTCTCGCCGGTGGCCGCTGCGGGGGTGCGATCGGTTTCGGTCACGGTCAGTTTCCCCAGATGTCGTAGAGCCGGACTTCGAGGACGGCCAGCACGACCGCGCCCGCCGCCACTGTCACCGAACCCCACCGGGTCCGCTCGGTGAGCGACAGGAAACCGGCCGCGGGCACGGCGAGGAAGGCCCCGATCAGATACGCGATGAAGATCGTCATGCCCTGCTCGGGCCGTTCGCCCCGGGACAGCTGCACGATGCCCACCACCAGCTGGGCCAGCGCCAGCAGGGAGACCACTGCCATCCCGATGAAGTGCCAGTCCTTGGTCGGCTGGTCCCGGTATGCAGCGAATCCGCACCAGGCGGCGAGGGCGAGCGCGGTCACGGCGACCGCGACCGTCAGGGCGTCAAGCATGAGGTGAGGGTATTACGGACCAAAAGGCCCCCTGCGTGCGCCCCCGTACCCGGAGGACATGGCCCGAGGGCAAGGCCCTAGTGTCGATACACATGAAGATCCATGCCGAAGCCCTGCTGTTCGACAACGACGGAACACTGCTCTCCTCGATCGAGTCGGTGTACCGCTGCTGGACCCGGTGGGCCCAGGAGTACGGGATGACGGCGCAGGACTTCCAGGGCATCGAACTGCACGGCCGGACGGCAGGCGAGATCATCGCCGAGCTGCTGCCCGCGGATCGGGTCGACGGGGCCCTGGCCCGTATAGAACAGCTGGAGGTCGAGGACGCCCCCGGCGGAGTCGTGATCCTGCCCGGCACCAAGGAACTGCTCGGTGCGCTGCCCGCGCACCGCTGGGCCGTCGTCACCTCCGCCACCCGGCCGCTCGGCGAGGCCCGGCTGCGCGAGGTGGGGATCGACTTCCCCGTGATGATCGCCGCCGAGGACGTCACCCGGGGCAAGCCCGACCCCGAGCCCTACCTCCTGGCCGCCGCGCGCCTCGGCGTCGACCCGGCCCGCTGTGTGGTCTTCGAGGACGCCCCCGCCGGACTGCGGGCCGGACGGGCGGCAGGCATGAAGACCGTGGCCTTGGCCACAACGCACGACCGATCCGAGCTGGACGCGGATGTTGTCATCGATGACCTCTCCGCCGTATCGGTGCAGGTCACAGCCCAGGGCGTGGAAATCACGACGGTCGGCTGAACTGGCTCGCACCGCCATCCACGGCTGTCCGCTATTCGGACAGGCGGGCTGGGCGGAACGTTACGTCTGTTTTACTTGGGCCATGACCACGACGAGCAACCGCATCCTTGCGACCGAGGCGATCACGACGCCCGGTGCTCGTTGTATGTGTCGAATGCGCGCCTTCTGAGGGCCCCCGCCTGAGCCTCGCGCCCCGAAGCGAGACCGAGCCAGAGCCGTCCGCACCCGGCGGAACGAGCCTGCCCGAGCACCGCTGTTCCGGCCACCCGCCGCAGCCGGCCGTGCCGAGACCCCCGCTTGGAACGTCCGATCGAAACGTCCAAACAGTCTCATCAGACGAATGCCCCGTGCCCGGCGGACACCGCGCCGCGCACTCGACAGTGACGGAAACCCCTGTGATCACCACTTCGGGCCTCACGAAGGTCTACCAGTCGCGCGGCCGCGAGGTCACCGCCCTGGACGGCGTCGACCTGCACGTCCGCGAGGGCGAGGTGTACGGCGTCATCGGACAGAGCGGTGCCGGAAAATCCTCCCTCATCCGCTGCGTCAATCTCCTGGAACGCCCCACCTCCGGCACCGTGACCGTGGCCGGCCAGGACCTCACCGCCCTCGCCGGCCGGGGCCGCCGGGCCGGCAAGGAGCTGCGCGAGGCGCGCAGCCGCATCGGCATGGTCTTCCAGCACTTCAACCTGCTGGCCTCGCGCAACGTCCAGGACAACGTCGAACTCCCGCTGGAGATCCTCGGCGTCTCTGGCAAGGACCGCTCCCGCAAGGCCCTCGAACTCCTCGACCTGGTCGGCCTCGCCGACAAGGCCAAGGCCTATCCCGGCCAGCTCTCCGGCGGGCAGAAGCAGCGCGTCGGCATCGCCCGCGCGCTCGCCGGAGACCCCAAGGTGCTGCTCTCCGACGAGGCGACCTCCGCCCTCGACCCCGAGACCACCCGCTCCATCCTCCAGCTGCTGCGCGACCTCAACCAGCAGCTCGGCCTGACGGTCCTGCTCATCACGCACGAGATGGACGTCGTCAAGACGATCTGCGACTCCGCCGCGCTGATGCAGCGGGGACGCATCGTCGAATCCGGCACCGTCGGTGAACTGCTCGCCACCCCCGGCTCCGAACTGGCCCACGAGCTGTTCCCCGTCGGCGGTACGGCCTCCGGCCCCGATCGCACGGTCGTCGACGTCACCTTCCACGGGGAGGCCGCCACCCAGCCGGTGATCTCCCAGCTCTCCCGTACGTACAACATCGACATCTCGATCCTGGGCGCCGCGATGGACACCGTCGGCGGCAACCAGATCGGCCGGATGCGCATCGAACTGCCCGGCCGCTTCGAGGAGAACGTCGTCCCGATCGGTTTCCTGCGGGAGCAGGGCCTGCAGGCCGAGGTCGTGGAGCACGACGCCGCCGCCATCCCCATACTGACCCCCGCCCCGCTCACCAAGGAGGTGGCGAAGTGACCTGGTCCGAAATGCAGCCGCTGCTCACCCAGGGAACCATCGACACCCTTTACATGGTGCTCTGGTCCGCGGTCGTCACTGCTCTCGTGGGGCTGCCGCTCGGCGTCCTGCTGGTCCTCACCGACAAGGGCGGACTGCTCCAGAACACCCCGGTGAACAAGGTCATCGGCGTGATCGTGAACATCGGCCGCTCGCTGCCGTTCATCATCCTGCTGATCGCCCTGATCCCCTTCACCACCTGGGTCGTCGGTACCTTCATCGGCCCGACCGCGATGATCGTGCCGCTCGCCGTCGGCGCCATCCCGTTCTTCGCACGGCTCGTCGAGACGGCCGTCCGCGAGGTCGACCACGGGCTCGTCGAAGCCGTCCAGTCGATGGGCGGATCCATCCCGACGATCGTGCGCAAGGTGCTGCTGCCACAGGCCCTGCCCTCGCTCATCTCCGGCGTCACCACCACCGTCATCGTGCTGATCGGCTACTCCGCGATGGCCGGCGCGGTCGGCGGCGAGGGGCTCGGCTCCAAGGCCGTGACCTACGGATTCCAGCGCTTCGACAACCAGTTCATGCTCATCACCGTCGCGCTGCTGATCGTCATCGTGACCGTGATCCAGCTGATCGGCGACGGAGCCGTACGCCTGCTGGCCCGCCGGGGCCGCACCACCACCTGAGACCTCCTCTCCGCTCAAGCCCGAACTCCTTGTCCGGGCGCACCACCCTCACCACCAGAAAGAGGCACTTTTCGTGCGTAAGAACATCAAGATCACCGCAGCTGCCGCCGCCACCGCCGCCCTGGCCTTCGGCCTCACCGCCTGCGGCACGTCGTCCGACCCGGCCTCCAAGAGCGAGACCGGCGCCAAGGCCGACACCTCCAAGGCGCTCGTCGTAGCCGCGTCCCCGACGCCGCACGCCGACATCCTGAACTTCGTCAAGAAGAACCTGGCGGCCAAGGCCGGCCTCAAGCTGGAGGTCAAGGAGTTCACGGACTACGTCCTGCCGAACACCGCCACCGAGACCGGCCAGGTCGACGCCAACTTCTTCCAGCACGCGCCGTACCTCGACGACTTCAACAAGAAGAACAACACCCACCTCGTCTCCGTCGGCACCGTCCACCTGGAGCCCCTCGGCCTCTACTCCAAGAAGGTCAAGGCCATCGGTGACATCAAGTCCGGCCAGACCATCGCGGTGCCCAACGACACCACGAACGAGGGCCGCGCCCTCCAGCTGCTCGCCGAGAACGGTCTGATCACCCTCAAGTCCGGCGTCGGCACCGACGCCAAGCTGAGCGACATCACCGACAAGAAGGGCCTGGAGTTCAAGGAGCTGGAGGCCGCAACCGTGCCCCGCGCCCTGAACGATGTGGACGCCGCCGTCATCAACGGCAACTACGCCATCGAGGCCAAGCTCAAGCCTGCCAAGGACGCCCTGGCGCTGGAGAAGGCCGACGGCAACCCGTACGCCAACATCATCGCGGTGAAGAAGGGCAACGAGAAGGACGCCCGCGTCCAGAAGCTCGTGAAGCTCCTCCACTCCGACGAGGTCAAGAAGTTCATCGAGGACACCTACCAGGGCTCGGTCGTCCCGGCCTTCGGCACCGCCGCCAAGTCCTGACATCCGTACGTAATTTGTCCGACGAGCCCCGCACACCCCGCCAAGGGGGGCGCGGGGCTCCGTCGTACGGACCCGCCCATGCACAACGCCGGCCCGATGCTGCATGCTGTGCCTTTACACGGTCTTCGGCATGGAGCTGCGCATGACTTCCACCTTTCCGGACATCTCCATCAGCACGGATCGGTTGGTGCTGCGCCCCTTCGACATGGCGGACATCCCCGCGTACATCGAGATGATGAACGATGAACTCGTCACCGCCTGGACCGAGGCTCCTCACCCCTACACCCAGGTCGACGCCGAACGCTGGGTCCGCAGGATCGCACCCGCACAGCGCACCACGGGCGACGGCATCGTCTTCGCCGTCACCGAATTCCTCACCCAGCGACTCGTCGGTTCGGTCCGCCTGCGCAACACCGACTGGCGCACCCTCGCCACCGAGGCCGCGTACATCACCGCCCCCTGGGCACGCGGCGAGGGATACGCCACCGAGTCCGTGCTGGCGCTGGCCCAGTGGCTCTTCCGTGACCAGGGCTTCGAGCGCATCGAACTGCGCACCGCCGCCGACAACACCGCCTCCCAGCAGGTCGCCCAGAAGCTCGGCTGCATCAGCGAGGGAGTGCTGCGCAACGCCCGCATAGCGCGCACCCGGACCGAGAACGGCACAGACGGAGGCTGGACCGACATCAGGACCGACCTGATCGTCTGGGGCCTGCTTCCCGAGGACCTCGAAGGGGTCGCCGAGCAGCTCGCCGACGCGGGCGGCTACGGCGCCTACAACGACTGGAACTGACCCCTCGAAGGGGTCCTGACACCGTACTGGTACGGACCGGGTACTCTCACCCTGCCCGCCCCTCGCGGGGATTCCCACCTGCGACAACTCCAGGAGACTGACGACAGATGGCCGATCGGGTCACCGTGATCGGCTGGGACGGCTCGCCACTGACCGGAGCGGCCACGGCCGCCCTCTCGGCCGCCACGCTCGTCGCCGGAGCCGCCCACCACCTCGCACTCCCCGAAGTCCCGGCGAACGCCGAACGGATCCGCCTGGGCTCCATCGACCTGGCCGCCCGCCGGATCGCCGGACACCGCGGCAGCGCCGTGGTCCTCGCCGACGGAGACCCCGGCTTCTTCGGGGTCGTACGCAATCTCCGCGCACCCGAGCACGGCCTCGAAGTCGAAGTGGTGCCGGCCGTGTCCTCCGTCGCCACCGCGTTCGCCCGCGCCGGGATGCCGTGGGAGGACGCCCAGATCGTCGTCGCCCACCCCCGCACCCTGCGGCGCGCCGTCAACGTCTGCCGCGCCCACCACAAGGTCGCCGTCCTCACCTCGCCCGGCGCCGGCCCCGCCGAACTCGCCCTGCTCCTCGAAGGCGTCCACCGCACTTTCGTCATCTGCGAGGAACTCGGCACCGCACGCGAACAGGTCAGCGTCGTCACATCCGAAAAGGCCGCCGACCACGTCTGGCGCGATCCCAACGTGGTGATCGTCATCGGCGGCGGCCCCGAACCGCAGGCCACCGGCGCCTGGATCGCCGGCCGTCACCCCGCCTGCCCCCGTGGCGTACGAGGCTGGGCACTGCCCTCCCATGCCTACCCGGGCGGCGCCACGGACGCCGGGGACGAGAGTGGCGAGGGCGAGTCCCCGGGGCTGCGCGCCGCCCAACTGGCCCACCTGGGCCCCCGCACCGGAGACCTCCTGTGGGACATCGGTTCCGGCAGCGGGGCCCTGGCGGTGGAGGCCGCCCGTTTCGGGGCGGCGGTCCTGGCGGTCGACAGCGACCCGGCGGCCTGCGCCCGCACCGCGGCGTCGGCCCGGTCCTTCGGAGTCCAGCTCCAGGTCGTCGAGGGCCGGGCACCCCACGTGCTGGAACGGCTGCCGGAGCCCGATGTCGTACGGATCGGGGGCGGGGGAGTCCCCGTCGTCACCGCCGTCACCGAGCGCCGGCCCGAGCGCATCGTGACCCATGCGTCGACGCGCGACGAGGCCGAGGCACTCGGCGCGGCACTCACCGGGAACGGGTACACCGTCCGGTGTTCGCTCCTCCAGTCCGTCGAACTCGACACGGCCGCATGGTCGGAGCGCGAACGCTCGGTCGTGTTCCTGCTCTCGGCGCAGCGTTCGGACCTCGCCCCCTGACCCGGTCGGCGTACAGCGCGAGGTAGGCTGGCCGATCGTTGCACCGCGGCTGGACGTTCGTCGCTTCGTTCGTCAATGTCCGGAAAAGGGGATCGCTTTGGCCCCCGTTGTGGTACGGCAGAACCGGGGGATGCGCGACGTGGCGCAGTCCACAGCGGGCCGTGGCGAAATGAGCTGCCGCGGCGGCGAACGGCCGCGAGAATGCAGGATGTCCGCGACCGTTTCGTGCCGCGCGGCGCGCCCGCTCGTTCTTGTTGACGAGCGCCGGCGTGCCGTGGTCGGGCGTCCCGGGCGATGGGCCGAAGGAGCACTGACGATGGGCGAGGGGTACGCATGAGTGACACCGGCCAGATCCCGGGTGAGGGACTGCCGGAGAACGCAGGCATGGTGGAGCAGCCGGGCATCGCCGCCCCGGATGCCTACACCTACCTCGCTCCCTCCGAGCATGCGTCCGAGGACGACGATCTCCTGCTGATGCCGAGCCCCCAGGGCGCCTGGGGCGACCCGCAGGCGGTGCCGGCCCCCGGTCAGTACCCCGAGGGCGTCGCCGCGCAGGCACTGCTGCCCGAACAGGGCGCCTACCAGGCCCAGCCCTCGGCGCACGCGGTCCACTCCCAGCCGGTCGGCGAGGCTCCCGCGCAGCCCCAGGGGCCCGTGCAGGTGCAGGAACCGGTCCAGACGCAGGTCGCGGACGCATACGCCGCACAGCAGCCGGTGGCCGAACCCCTGCCCGGGACCGGCCAGGGGACGCACGAGACCGGTGGCCGCGACTCCGGTTCGGTCGACCTGAGGGGCGTACGCATCCCGTCGCCCACCCCGGCTCCCGCCCCGGCCACGGCAGCGCAGACCCAGGCCCCGGTGCGCCGGCCGCTGCATCGCGGCCCGGTCGCGGCAGACGGCGGGCCGTCCTACGGCGGAACGCCGAGCGGCGGTGTGGTCCGCTCGCTCGCCGACCGCGGACCGGCGGGCGCGCCCCAGGCGCAGGCCCAGACCCAGGCCCAGGCCCCCGCACGGCACGCCGGACCGCCGACCACCGGGCCCGAGTACTTCGAGACGCCGGTTGACGAGGCGGCCGCACTGCAGGGCCCGCAGCTCGGTGAGATCCTGCCGCAGAGCGGAAGCCCTTGGCCGGCCGAGGCGCCGCAGCCGGCCGTTCCCCCGGTAGCGGCAGAAACGGTCGTGCCGGAGCCGGTCGCCGAGCCGGTAGCGGCGGCACAGCAGGCACAGCCGGTGCAGATCGCTCCGGTAGTGGTGCCCGAGGCCGTGAGCGCTCCCGAGGCCGATGCGGTACCGACCACTGTCGAGACTTCCGTCGAGGTTCCGGCGGAGGTTTTTGCCGGGGCACAGGCCGGGGCACAAGCAGAGGCTGTGCCCGAGGTGGCTGCCGAAGTCGCTGTCGTCGCATCGGAGGACATCGCGGAAGCCGCTCCCACGGGCCAGTTCGTGCCCGTGGAAGGTTCGGTGCCGACGGCCCCGCACCTGGCCCCGACCCCCGTGGTGGAGCAGGCCGTGGAAAGCGAGCCCGAGCCCGAGCGCGTGGTGTTCGCGATGGAGCCGGTCCAGCCCGCTCAGCCCGAGGCCGCCGAGGCCGCGGAAGTGGTCGAGACTGTCGAGAACGTCGCGCCCGCCGAAGCTCCTGAGCCGATCCCCGCGCCCGTCCCCGAGGCCGAGGTTCCGACGGTGGCCGAGCCGGAGCCCGAACCGGGCCCGGAGGTCATCGAGACCCCGGACATCACGCCCCCCACGGACAGTGCAGAGGCCACGGAGACCGCGCCCGCGGAGTCCGCACAGCCCGAGGCCCAGCCCCGGGCCGAGGAAGCGGAGGTTCCCGAGGTATCCGAGTCCGAAGAGACCGGGACTCCCGCCTCCGCGCCCGCCCCCGGCTACGACGATGCCGAGCGCGAGGCCGTCCTGCGGGTCATGCGCGAGCGCCGCGACATCCGCAACGGCTTCCGCAGCGACCCGATTCCGCACGAGGTCCTGCTCCGCGTCCTCGAAGCCGCGCACACGGCGCCCAGCGTCGGCCACTCGCAGCCCTGGGACTTCGTCGTCATCCGCTCGGCGGAGACCCGTCGTTCCATGCACGAGCTGGCACAGCGCCAACGCGACGCCTACGCCAAGTCGCTTCCCAAGGGCCGGGCCAAGCAGTTCAAGGAGCTGAAGATCGAGGCCATCCTCGACACGCCGGTCAACATCGTCGTCACCGCCGACCCCACCCGCGGCGGCCGCCACACCCTCGGCCGGCACACCCAGCCGCAGATGGCCCCCTACTCCTCGGCGCTCGCCGTCGAGAATCTGTGGCTCGCCGCCCGCGCCGAAGGGCTCGGCGTCGGCTGGGTCAGCTTCTTCGACGAGCGCGAGATGGTCCGCGCCCTGGGCCTGCCCGAGCACCTCGAAGTCGTCGCGTACCTCTGTGTCGGTTACGTCGACGAGTTCCCCGAGGAGCCAGAGCTGATGCAGGCGGGCTGGTCCAAGCGCCGCCCGCTGTCCTGGGTCGTCCACGAGGAGACGTACGGCCGTCGTGCACTGCCCGGCGAGGAGCCGCACGACCTGCTGCAGGAGACCATCTCCAATATCCGTCCGCTGGATGCCAAGGCGCTCGGCGAGGCCTGGGAACGCCAGAAGCGGATGACCAAGCCCGCTGGTGCGCTCGGGATGCTGGAGATCATCTCCGCGCAGCTCTCGGGACTCTCCCGGATGTGCCCGCCGCCGATCCCTGAGCCCGCGGCCGTCGCAATCTTCGCGGGTGACCACGGAGTGCACGCCCAGGGCGTCACGGCCTGGCCGCAGGAGGTCACCGGCCAGATGGTCGCCAACTTCCTCGGCGGCGGCGCGGTCTGCAACGCGTTCGCGGCCCAGGTCGGCGCCGAGGTGTGCGTCGTCGACGTCGGCGTCGCCACGGAGCTGCCCGCGACCCCCGGCCTGCTGCCGCGCAAGGTGCGCGCCGGGACGGCCGACTTCACGACCGGGCCGGCCCTCACCCGTGAAGAGGTCCTCGCGGCCATCGAGGTCGGCATCGAGACCGCCCGTGATCTGGTCGCGGCAGGCAACAAGGGCCTGCTCACCGGTGAGATGGGCATCGCCAACACCACCGCGTCGGCCGCACTGATCTGTGTGTACACGGGCATGGACCCGGCGGAGGTGACCGGTCGCGGTACCGGCATCAACGACGAGATGCACGCCCGCAAGGTCGATGTGGTCCGCCGGGCCCTCGAACTCCACCAGCCCGACCCGGCAGACCCGATCGGTGTCCTGGCATCGGTCGGCGGCCTCGAACACGCGGCGATGGCCGGCTTCCTGCTGGGTGGTGCCTCGCTCCGTACGCCCGTCATCCTCGACGGCGTGAGCGCGGGCGCCGCGGCCCTGGTCGCCCGGGCGATCGCCCCCGAGGCCCTCGCCGCCTGCATCGCCGGCCACCGCAGCGCCGAGCCCGGCCATGTCGCCGCGCTCAACAAGCTGGGCCTGCGCCCGCTGGTCGACCTCGACCTCCGCCTCGGCGAAGGCACGGGCGCGCTGCTGGCGCTGCCGATCGTGCAGAGTGCGGCGCGGGCGATGCATGAGGTGGCGACGTTCGACTCGGCGGGCGTCACGGAGAAGTAGCCCCTCCACCGGACCCGCGCTCTCAATCACCGAAGGGCTTGTTCTCCGGCCTCGTCGGCGATCGAGGCGCGGGGGTCCGGGGCGGAGCCCCGGTTACGGGAAGGGCGGGCAGGGGAACAAGCCCGGCGCAGGTGCCCCGCGCACCCCACCCCGTATCGTGGACCCCGTCCCAGAAACCCGCACGTCACAGCCGCTCCACCGCCGCAGCGGCCCGCACCCCGCACCTTACGAGGAGCCGCCCCGCCATGGCCGAGCACGCAGATCACGCCGATCACCCTGCGTACCCCGTCGGACTGCGTCTCAGCGGCCGCCGAGTCGTCGTGGTCGGCGGCGGCCAGGTCGCCCAGCGCCGGCTCCCCGCGCTCATCGCGGCAGGGGCCGACATCGTCCTCGTATCGCCGGCCGCGACCCCGTCCGTCGAGGCGATGGCCGACGCGGGCGAGATCCGCTGGGAGCGCCGCCCGTACGCCGACGGGGACCTGGCCGACACCTGGTACGCACTCATCGCGTCCGACGACACCGCGGCGAACGACGCCGCCTCCGCCGAGGCCGAGCGCACCCGCACCTGGTGCGTCCGCAGCGACAACGCCGACGCCGCCACCGCCTGGACCCCGGCCACCGGCCGCAGCGAGGGCGTGACCGTCGCCGTCCTCACCACCGACACCCATGGCCGCGACCCCCGCCACTCCGCCGCCGTCCGCGACGCCATTGTCGAGGGCCTGCGCGACGGCACCCTCGCCGCACCCCACCACCGCACCCGGACCCCCGGTGTCGCCCTGGTCGGCGGCGGCCCCGGCGACCCGGACCTGATCACGGTGCGCGGCCGCCGCCTCCTCGCCGAGGCGGACGTCGTCATCGCGGACCGCCTCGGCCCGCGCGACCTGCTCGACGAACTCCCGCCGCACGTCGAGGTGATCGACGCCGCGAAGATCCCGTACGGCCGCTACATGGCCCAGGAGGCGATCAACCAGGCGCTCATCGAGCACGCCAAGGCGGGCAAGGCCGTCGTGCGGCTCAAGGGCGGCGACCCGTTCGTCTTCGGCCGCGGCATGGAGGAGGCCCAGGCGCTCGCCGCCGAAGGCATCGCCTGCACCGTCGTCCCCGGCATCTCCAGCTCGATCTCCGTGCCCGGCGCGGCCGGAATCCCCGTCACCCACCGCGGTGTGGCCCATGAGTTCACCGTCGTGAGCGGCCATGTCGCACCCGACGACGAGCGCTCGCTGGTCGACTGGCCGGCCCTCGCCCAGTTGCGCGGCACGCTCGTGCTCCTGATGGCCGTCGACAAGATCGGCGCGATCGCCCGTACCCTCATCGCCCACGGCAAGGCCCCCGAGACCCCGGTCGCCCTGGTCCAGGAGGGCACAACGGCAGCCCAGCGCCGGGTCGACGCAACGCTCGCGACCGTCGCCGAACGGGCAGTCGCCGAAGACGTACGTCCCCCGGCCGTCATCGTCATCGGCGACGTCGTGGCGGTCGGCGCGAGTTCCGTATCGCTCCCCGCCGAATAGCCGGCGCGAGCGCCGCCCGCACCCCGCCGAGTAACCAGCGGTAACGGATTTTCTCCCAAGCCGTTGGCACCACACACCGGACAAGGCAGTATCAAACCCGTGGCTGATCTCATCACCGTCGACGACCCCGACGACCCCCGCCTGCGCGACTACACCGGACTGACCGATGTCGAACTCCGGCGCAGGCGAGAGCCCGCCGAGGGCCTCTTCATCGCCGAGGGCGAGAAGGTGATCAGACGCGCCAGGCACGCCGGGTACGAGATGCGGTCGATGCTGCTCTCGGCGAAGTGGATCGATCTGATGCGCGACGTCATCGACGAGGTCCCGGCCCCGGTGTACGCGGTCACTCCCGAGCTCGCCGAGCGCGTCACCGGTTACCACGTCCACCGCGGCGCCCTCGCCTCGATGCAGCGCAAACCGCTGCCGACGGCCGACGAACTGCTGGCGGCGACCCGCCGGGTGGTCGTCATGGAGGCCGTCAACGACCACACCAACATCGGGGCGATCTTCCGCAGCGCCGCCGCCCTCGGCATGGACGCCGTACTTCTCTCCCCGGACTGCGCCGACCCGCTCTACCGGCGCTCCGTCAAGGTCTCGATGGGCGCGGTCTTCTCCGTTCCCTACGCCCGTCTCGATACCTGGCCCAAGGCCCTGGAGACCGTACGGGAAGCGGGCTTCAAACTTCTCGCGCTGACCCCGGACGAAAAGGCCAGCAGCATCGACGAGGCGGCACCGCACCGGATGGACAAGGTGGCGCTGATGCTCGGCGCCGAGGGGGACGGACTGTCCACCCAGGCCCTGGTGGCCGCCGACGAATGGGTGCGCATCCCGATGGCGCACGGCGTCGACTCGCTGAACGTGGGAGCGGCCGCCGCGGTCGCGTTCTACGCGGTGGCATCAGGCCGTCCGCAGAACTGACCGCCTACCGAGGCTGCAGGCCCTGTTCCTGGCCCTCGCCCTGATTCTGGTTCTGGGGCTGCGTCTGGCTCTCGCTCGCGCCCAGCCCGCGGGCCGGACCCTGGCAGCCCTGCGCCGCCGCGATGCCCAGCGCGACCAGCAGCGTGACCACGACGAAGACGACGAGCCGCTGCCGCAGCAGCCGCGGGTTGGCGGGACGCCGCCCCGTCGAAGTCTTACGGGCCCCGGGCCGCGTTCCAGGCCGGCCGTTCGTCCCGTTCGTGCCCTGCGGGCGCTTGCCGGACCGTGTCGTGTTGCGCGGCGGCTGATGCTGCTGAGGGCGCGAACCACCGGTGCGGGGCGCCCCGGCCCTCGACGACGTGGCCTGCCGGCTGCTCCGAGGTTGCTTCTGCTGACGGGGTGCCGGAGGAGCCGTACGCCGGGTCTGCTGCTCGGTGTACGGGCCGTCGAGACGTCCGGTCGGCCGGTCCAGCTCCTGTGCCGAGCGCTGAACGGGCGGACGGCTCTCGTGCAGACCCTGCGCCTCCCGCGCCGCGATCTCCTTGAGCCGCATGGAGAGTTGAAGCGTGCTCGGCCGCTCCTCGGGGTCTTTCGCCAGACAGGCGCTCACCAGCGGCGCGAGCGCATCGTGCACGTCGTACAACTGCGGTTCCTCGTGCACCACGCGGTACAGCATCACCTCGGAACTGCCGTGCCCGAAAGGCGAGTCGGCCGTCGCCGCATACGCCAGTGTGGCACCGAGCGAGAACACGTCCGTCGCGGGCGTCACGGCCGCGCCGCGCACCTGCTCGGGCGCCAGGAATCCCGGCGAGCCCACCGCCGTACCGACATGGGTGAGCGTGCTCGCCCCGGTCGCCCAGGCGATCCCGAAGTCGATGATCCGGGGGCCCTTGGGGGAGAGAAGGATGTTCGAGGGCTTCAGGTCACGGTGGACGACACCGGCCTCGTGCACCGCCACCAGGCCCTCGGAGAGCGCCGCCCCGATCGAGGCCACCTCGGCCGCCGACAGCGGACCCTCCTCGGCCACCTTGTCGTGCAGCGAGGGCCCCGGGACGTACTGCGTGGCGAACCACGGGCGGTCCGCCTCCAGATCGGCGGCCACCAGACGCGCCGTACAGCCACCGCGGATCCGCCGCGCGGCGGACACCTCGCGCGCGAAGCGCGAGCGGAACTCCTGGTCCTCCGCCAGATCCGGACGGATCACCTTCAACGCCACCCGCTGGCCCCGCCGGTCCGAACCGAGGTAGACGACACCCATGCCGCCCGCTCCGAGCCGCCGGTGCAGCCTGAACGAGCCGACGACACGCGGGTCCTCGCGCCGGAGCCGCATCATCGCCATGTCTGCCCATCCCCGCTGCCTGGTACGCCTGACGAGGCACAGCTTACGTACCCGGCGCCCGGGGCGCTCAGAGGCCGCGCCCTCGCCCGCCGATCGATTGTCAGTGCGCGGCACTGTCCATGACGGGGAGTGGGGCCGCAGCCGGTCCCGCATCGAACGGTGCCAGGTCATCAAAGTGGTTGTGGTGAAGTGGGGTTGGAGCTGTGAGGGCTGCGGACCCGACGAGTGGGGGCGCGACACGGACCCCGCGGGGAGGGGGCCGCGGCGACTGGGGCGACGTACCCACGGCCCACGGCCGGGAGCCGCGGGCGCGGGCGAGTGAGTGAAGTCACGGTCGCCGTCCCACCTGCCGCCGCATCCGTCCGCCCACCTGCATCCACAACATTCCGGGCACCCCTCCGGGATGACCCCGGGATCAGACGCCCGATCTCCACCCAGGGGAGTACATCGACTACCCGGGGCTCATCCTCCGGGAGGCCCGGAATTCGGTACGCGGGCATGACGTCGTACGCCTTCCGCGTCCCTAATGTTGAAGTCAAGCGGCGGGCGCAGCACTCGTCCCCCGAGGTCACGCGCCCGCCGCTCCACATTCAGTCAGGAGAGGAACCATGGCGGACACGGCAGCGAGGACCATGATCCGCACGCGGGGACGCAGGGTTCATGCCTCGTTCGGCAGCCGCCCGTCGTCCGGTACGCGCCACCCGCTGGTGGCGACGGCGATGGTTCTTCCTCTGGCGGCCCTGCTCGTAGTCGTCTTCGGCGGCTGGGACGCAGTGGTCACACAGGCGTCGTCCGTGGGCGTGATGCTGGGGCGCTGAGCGGCGCCCCGGGTCCGGAAGAGCGGTCCGGACCGGGACATCCGGCCAACAACCCCGTGGGGACGGGGGTGCGGCGGACGGCAGCGTTTGTCCGGTCAGCTGGGGAGCTGACCGGACATCGCGCTGTCCGGGCTCGCTTCGCGACGCGCGTACGCTCATCGGCGGGCCCGGCGCGTATCGGGCCGCCCGCACCTGTTCGCCACCGGGGAGACCGTGACCACCGCAGTCGTACGCGCGCTGGGCGCCCTCGCCCACCGGGCCGCCCACACCCGTCCCGAGGACATCTGTGCCTGCCCGCCACCAGCAGTGCTCGCCGACCGTGCGGACGGCACGGTGGTCCGCAGCGGGCCCGTCGTCGCAAAGGCGCACGCCCCCGGCACGGACACCCCCGACCTGCTGACCCGGCTGACCCTCGCGAACGACCCCCGCCTGGCCGGCATCCTCCTCGCCCCCCTGCAGCCCCGGCCCCCCGTACCCTCCACCACCTTCCAGGGCCGCCCGGTCACTCTGTGGCCGCACGGCAACCCCGTCGACCCCGGCGACCCCGACGCCGCCCCCTGGGAAGAGGCCGCCGTCCTGCTGGCCGGGCTGCACCTGACCCCGCCCCCGCCCTCCCTGGAGCTCCCGCCCATGCGGGGCCCCGCCAAGGCCTCGCTCGCCGTTGCCCGGATGCGCGCCGCCCGGCCCGATGACCCGGCCACCACCCCCGTACGCGATGCGTGGCACCGCCTGCCCGCCTGGGCCCGCGACGAAGCCGCCGCGCCCCCGCACCGCTCCCGCTTCCTGTGCCACGGCGATCTGCACCTCGGGCAACTCGTCCGCCACCCCGCCCCGCACGGCCCCTGGCTGCTCATCGATGTCGACGACGCCGGCCTCGGCGACCCCGCATGGGATCTCGCCCGTCCCGCCGCCTGGTACGCAGCCGGGCTGCTGCCGCCCGAGGTCTGGCTCCGTTTCCTGGACGCCTACCGGGCAGCCGGCGGACCTGCCGTACGCGCCGAGGGCGACCCCTGGCCCGAACTGGACGTCCCGGCCCGGGCCCTGACCGTTCAGACCGCGGCGCTGGCATTCGCCAAGTCTGCGGCGGAGGGTCGAACTCCGGATGAGGTGGAACAGACGATGATCGACGCCTGTGCCCGAATTGCCTCCCTCCCGCCCGAGTTGGCCGCCGATCCCTCGTCGTAGGCTGAACCGACCGTCGGCGGGCAGGTATTCCGGCGACGGCGACCCGACGGCGAGGAGTGAGCCGAACCATGCAGTGTCCCAAGTGCCACGCACAGATGCAGACGTACAACCGCAATGGCATACAGATCGAGCAGTGCAGCGGCTGCCGGGGGATCTTCCTCGACTACGGCGAGCTGGAGTCCCTGACCCGCATCGAGGCGCAGTGGACGCAGCAGGCCCCGCCCGTGCCGCCCGCCCCGCAGGCCTACCCGGCCGCCCCGGCGCCCGCCTGGGGCGCCCCGCAGCACCACGGCGGCCACCACGGCGGTCACTACCGGCACAAGAGCTTCGGCCACATGCTCTTCTCGTCATGAGCGGGCCGACACCGGTGAGCGCCTGACCACGGGCCCGGACGCCTTCCGTCCGGGCCCGCGGTGCGTTCCGCCGTCCGGCCGCTCACCGGTACCCACCGCTGCTGATCGCGGAAACGACAAAGCCCCGGTCGCCGAGACGACCGGGGCTTTTGCTGGTGCGCGATACTGGGATTGAACCAGTGACCTCTTCCGTGTCAGGGAAGCGCTCTCCCGCTGAGCTAATCGCGCAGGGTGAACCTGCGTGTACTGCGTGCGCGATACTGGGATTGAACCAGTGACCTCTTCCGTGTCAGGGAAGCGCTCTCCCGCTGAGCTAATCGCGCGGGGATCCTCGGGGATCAGTGGACGATACTGGGATTGAACCAGTGACCTCTTCCGTGTCAGGGAAGCGCTCTCCCGCTGAGCTAATCGTCCTTGGAGGTGGAGACGGGATTTGAACCCGTGTAGACGGCTTTGCAGGCCGTTGCCTCGCCTCTCGGCCACTCCACCAGGAGTGAGGGTTCGGGAAGATCCCCCACTTTCTGCGAGCGGACGACCAGGTTCGAACTGGCGACCTCAACCTTGGCAAGGTTGCGCTCTACCAACTGAGCTACGTCCGCTTGTCTTTCCCGGTCCGCTTGCGCGTCCCGGCGACGTGTTGAACTCTAGCGGATTCCCGGGCCAGTACAAAAACGCGTTTGTGCAGCGTGCTGAGGTGCGTTCGCCCCGGCGCAGGTCAGCACGCGCCGTCCTAGACTCAACGGCGTGCACGACCTCGCTCCGATGGCCCGCTTCGGCGGCCTCGTCGCGTCCGATCTGCAGGACGTGACCAATGATCCCGCAGCCCTCGACTCGTCCGGCTTCTGGGCCGTATCCGCCGATTTCGAGGGCCGCCTCGTCTGCGCGCGCTTCGCCGCCGTACGTACCGGGGCGGTGCCCGCCCCGGTACGCGGCGCCTGGCGTGGCCCCGCGGCCGGTGACTGGAACTCGTCCCTGGACCGTGCTGCGTACACCGCGGGCGTACGGCGGATCCGCGAGTACATCGCGGCGGGCGAGGTCTACCAGGCCAACCTCTGCCGGGTGATGACCGCGCCACTGCCCGACCCGGCCGCCGCGGACGTGGACGCGCTGACCGCGCTGCTGGCACGCGGCAACCCCGCCCCGTATGCAGGAACGATTCGGCTGCCTGCGCACGGCGTGGAGATCGCCACAGCCTCTCCCGAACTCTTCCTGAGGCGCGACGGCCGGATCGTCGAGTCGGGACCGATCAAGGGCACCGGACGGACCGAGGACGATCTGCTGGAGAAGGACCACGCCGAGAACGTGATGATCGTCGACCTGGTCCGCAACGACCTCGGCCGGGTCTGCGCCACCGGATCGGTCACCGTCCCCGACCTCTGCGTGGTGGAGAAGCACCCGGGCCTCGTCCACCTCGTCTCCACCGTGCGCGGAGAGCTCGCCGAGGGCGCCGGCTGGCCCGAACTCCTCGACGCGGCGTTTCCGCCCGGCTCCGTCACCGGGGCACCCAAGTCCAGCGCCCTCGAGATCATCGAGGAACTGGAGACCGCACCGCGCGGGCCCTACTGCGGCGGCATCGGCTGGGTCGACGCCGACCGCCGCACCGCCTCCCTGGCTGTCGGCATACGGACCTTCTGGATCGACCGGACCGGGACCGCACCGGTACTCCGCTTCGGCACCGGGGCAGGCATCACCTGGGGCTCCGACCCGGAGCGCGAATGGGACGAGACCGAACTCAAGGCCTCCCGGCTGCTCGCTGTAGCGTCGGGCGCTTACGAAGCGACTGGAAGGACCGCGTAATGAGGATTTGGGTCAACGGCGAACTGCGGGACGCCGACGACGCCCGGGTGTCCGTGCTCGACCACGGACTCACCGTGGGGGACGGCATCTTCGAGACGGTCAAGACCGTCGGCGGCAGGCCCTTCGCCCTCACCCGCCACCTCGACCGGCTGACCCGCTCCGCCCGCGGCCTCGGCCTCCCCGACCCCGACCTCGACGAGGTGCGCCGCGCCTGCACCGCCGTCATCGACGCCAACCCGATGGCGCTCGGCCGGCTGCGCATCACTTACACGGGAGGGCTCTCCCCGCTCGGCTCCGACCGCGGCAACGCCGGCCCCGGTCTCGTCGTCGCCCTGGGGGAGGCGGGGCGCCGCCCCGACACCACCGCCGTGATCACCGTCCCCTGGACGCGCAACGAACGCAGTGCGCTCGCCGGGCTCAAGACCACCTCGTACGCCGAGAACGTCGTCGCTCTCGCCCGCGCCCATGAGCACGGCGCGTCGGAGGCGCTCTTCGCCAACACGGTCGGACAACTCTGCGAAGGCACCGGATCCAATGTCTTCGTCGTCCTCGACGGGCAGCTGTACACCCCGCCGGTCGCCTCCGGCTGCCTCGCCGGGATCACCCGTGCACTGGCCGTGGAGTGGGCGGGGGCCGAGGAGACCGACCTGCCGTTCGATGCCCTGGAACGGGCCGAGGAGATCTTCCTGACCTCCACACTGCGTGATGTGCAGGCCGTCCACCGGGTGGACGGCCGGGAGCTGCCCGGCGGGCCGGGGCCGGTGACCGCCAAGGCCATGCGGATCTTCGACGAGCGGGCCGGGAACGACCTCGACCCGTAGAACCCGTACCTCGAACCCGTAAAACAGGGTGACGGGCCGGGGCTCAGTGGATAGAACATCTCCGATGACCACGACCCTCCGGCCGACCGGGCCGATCCAGCAAGGCGCCGACGGCGCGAAGAGCCGTGCATACGACGTGTGCGACAACGGGCGGCCCGTCGGCGCCGTCGAGATCGGCACGGATCCGGCGTTCGGTGCGTCGGCCGGTGTGCTGCGTTCCCTGAGCATCGCCGAGCCGAGCCGGCGGCGGGGACGCGGCACCATTGCCGCGCTCGCCGCCGAAGAGGTGCTGCGTGGCTGGGGCTGCACCCAGGTGCACCTGACAGCACCTGCGGGCAACGAGGGAGCCCAGCGGCTGGCGGCCGCACTCGGCTACACCGAACGCAGCCGGAACATGCTCAAGGACCTCGACCGGACGGCTCCGGCGCCCCCGGACGGTGTCGTCGCCCGGCCGATGAGCGCCGAGGAGTTCGCGCACTGGCAGCGCACCAGCGTCGAGTCGTACGCGCAGTCCTGGATCGACCAGGGCGTCCCGGTCGAGCAGGCCATGCAGAAGTCCCGGTCCGACCACGCCCGTAACCTGCCGAACGGCATCGACACCGCGGGCATGCGTTTCCACGTCCTCGTTGACGAGGGCGCGGTCGTCGGCCATGTATGGGTGTCGGTACGCGAAGACCGCCCGGGTGAAACAACCGGATTCGTCTTCGATGTCGAGGTGAGTGAGGAGCACCGCGGCCGTGGCTACGGACGTGCCCTGATGTGCCGGGCCGAGCACATCACCCTGGACGCGGGCGCCCGCAGCCTCGGGCTGCACGTCTTCGCCGCCAACACGCCGGCCCTGCGGCTGTACGAGTCGCTCGGTTACCGAACGACTCAGTACAACCTGGCCAAGACGCTCTAGGGGCCGCGTCGGCTCAGCCCTGCTCGGCGAGCAGCCGGTCTGCGATCTCCTCGATCCGTTCGCGCAGCCCGTCCTGGCTCTTGCCGCCGTCCAGCCGCTCGTCGCCGATCACATACGTCGGCGTGCCGGTGATCCCGATCGCCTTGCCCTCGGCCTGGTCGGCGTCGACGATCAGCATGTGGCGTCCGTCGATCAGGGCGGTGTCCATCTCCTCGGCGTCCAGACCGAGTTCCCGCGCCACCTCGATCAGCAGCGGCTCGCCGGTGCGGCCGAGGTCGTCGGAACGGGCGAGAACCGCCTCGATGTACGGCCAGTCCTTGCCCTGGGCCGCCGCCTCCTCGGCAGCCTGCGCGGCGGCGTAGGCGTGCTTGTGCTTCTCCAGCGGGAAGTGCCGCAGCCGGACCTCGAGGCGGTCGCCGTACTTGGCCCGCAGGGCGTGCACATCGGTGAGGGCCTGGTGACAGTCGGGGCACTGGAGCTCGCACCAGACGTCGAGGACGACGGGCGCTGCGGGGGTGGAATCGCTCATGCGGCCAGTCTCCCAGGGCCCGCGCGAGCGTCCCAATCGGCAGCCGATCCACTCCGGCTCCGTACGACCGGATCGCTTCCGATCGGCACCTGGGGAGGATGCCGGCCCTGAAATGTCCCTGATGTGGTCCCGGATCGTGGCCGCCCGGGCGGTGACCGGTGCAGGATGGAAGGGACGTTTCCCCTTGCGCCTGGAGGCCCCGATGCTTGCCGAGACCATCTGTTCCGCGGCGTCCGCGGCGGGCCTGGGCATCGCCGCCGTCACCGCGTACCGCAAGCGCTTCCTCGCCGCGGCCCGGATCGCCGCCTACTCCCTGGTGCCGATCGGCCTGGTGCTGACCGGAGTCGTGGACTGGGTCGCCGGAATCGCCTTCAAGCCGAGCGTCTGGATCGGCTTCGGGCTGCTCGCCGTGGCCTGGCTGCTGTTCGTGACCACTCGTGCGATCGAGCGCCGCGGCGTCGGTAGCCGCAAGGAGCGCAGGGCCGCCGCCCGGGCGGCGCAGAGCGAGGCCATCGCTCCCGCGGCTTCGGCGCCCTCCCCCGGGTCCCGGCTCCCGGCGACGCAGACGCAGGCGCGTCCGAAGGCGAAGCCGAAGCAGCAGTCCGCCTCGTCGGGCGAGGACTTCAGCGACATCGAGGCCATCCTGAAGAAGCACGGAATCTGACCCGCGCCCTCCCTCTTCCGGCGGGGGCGGGTGCGTCCTGGATGAATGAATCGATTCATCGCAGCCTTGGCCGTGCAAGGGGATGCAGCCGGGGGTGGAGCTGATGGAGCTAGCGTCCCGATCGGAGTGAAACAATTCATTCCGCTGCAGGTGATCCCCCCGGTAAACCGGCCCGGGGCGACGGAGTGCCTCATGACGGCGTCCGTACGATGGGGTGGGGCCGCCGGCCTGTGCGGCCGAGGGCATCAGTGGGGCAGGGCAAGTGGCGCGTGTGGCAGGGATCAAGGATGTTGCCCGGCAGGCCGGAGTCTCCGTGGGCACCGTGTCCAACGTGATCAACCGGCCCGAGGCGGTGCTGCCGGAGACCCGCGCCAGGGTGCTGGCCGCCATCGAGGAGCTCGGGTACGTGCGCAGTGAATCGGCCCGCCAGCTCAGGGCGGGCCGCAGCCGGATCATGGCACTGCTCGTCCTCGACATGGGCAACCCGTTCTTCGTCGACGTGGCCCGTGGTGCCGAGCGCGCCGCCCGTGCGGCCGGCCTCGGTGTCATGGTCTGCAACAGCGGCCAGAGCCCGACGGAGGAGGCCGAGTACCTCGGGCTCTTCGCCGAGCAGCGGGTGTGCGGCGTCCTGGTCACCCCGGCCGACGCGACCGGCCGGAACCTGGAGGCGTTCAGCCGTCACCGGATTCCCTTCGTGCTGGTGGACCGGGTGGCGTCCGGCACGGGGACCTGTGCGGTCTCCGTCGACGACGTCCGCGGCGGCGCTCTCGCCGTCGGTCACCTGGTCTCGGCCGGGCACCGCTCGGTGGCGTATGTCAGCGGCCCCGGCGACCTGCATCAGATCAGGGACAGGCGCGAAGGTGCCCTGTCGGCTCTCGCCGACGCCGGACTGCCGCCCGAGGCGCTCGTCGAGATCCCCTCCGACCGCCTGGACGTGGCGGCGGGCCGCGATGCCGGGGCCCGGCTGCTCGGTCTTGTGCCGCGGCCGACCGCGGTGTTCTGCGCCAACGACCTGCTTGCCCTCGGTGTGCTTCAGGCACTGTACGCGGCGGGCGTGCGGGTGCCGCACGACATCGCCATCGTCGGCTACGACGACATCGAATTCGCCGCCGCCGCTGCCGTACCGCTCACCTCGGTCCGCCAACCCGCGGTCGTCATGGGCAGGATGGCAGCGGAGCTCCTGCTGGAGGAGGCGGACGACGAGGGCGGCACGCACGAGCACCGCAGCGTGGTGCTCCAGCCGGAACTCGTGGTGCGCGCCTCCAGCGCGACGCCGCGCTGAGGCCGCGGCCCCACCGCCCGGCTTCCATGCCGTTCCTGGCCCAACTCGGCGACTGCCGAACCGAGTCCGGTGAGCCTGAGGACTTCGATGTCTTCTGACGGCGCGTCCGCGACCGGCCGGCGGCTTACCCGCCGGGCCTCGAAGTCGGCGTGGGCAACGCGGTGTTGAGCAATGTCGACGTCCACGGTGCGCGTGCGATGGAGGAGCGCACCGGCCGTCGTACCGAAAATGTGACGGACGATCGGACGCCGGAGCGAATCGTGACCGGCCACGGGATGGGTGAACTCCCCGTGCAAGAAAGCGTGTTGATCGCCAACCGGGCCCGGACTGAGTCATGATCGTCGCGAGATGGTGGACACCTCCCGGGGCGATGCCCCCGCAAGCCCTGCCGAAGAGCCGCGCGGCTGCCTCTTCGCGCTTTCCCAGCCCCCTTTGATGATCTTCCTCGCGGTGGTCGGCAGCCTGCTGCTGATGGCCGCGCTGCATGATCTCTTCATGCTGTGAGCGGTCAGCCGGCCGCTTCCTTGCGGCGTGCCCGGTACGCGGCCACATGCAGACGGTTGCCGCAGGTGCGGCTGGAACAGTAGCGGCGGGAGCGGTTGCGGGAGAGATCGACGAAGGCGTGCCGGCAGTCCGGCGCCTCGCATCGCCGCAGCCGTTCCTGCTCGCCCGCCACCACGATGAAGGCCAGTGCCATGCCGCAGTCGGCCGCGAGGTGGTCGGCGATCGAGGCGCCCGGTGCGAAGTAGTGGACATGCCAGTCGTAGCCGTCGTGATTGCTGAGCTGCGGTGTGGTGCCGGCGGCGGCGATGAGGGCGTTGACGAGCGGGGCGGCGATCTGCGCGTCGTCCGTCGCGAAGATCGCGGCGAAGCGCGTCCGCACGTCCTGTACGGCGCGCAGGTCCCTCTCGTGGAGCTCGTCCACGCCGCTGATGCGATGGCGCTGCGCGAAGGCGTACAGCGCTGCGATGTCGGCGAGACCGTCGATCGGCTCGCCTTCCGGCCGGCCGCTTCCCGGGGGCTCGCTCTCCGGTGCGGTGTTCAGCAGATCGACCACCGTGTCGAGGGCGATCCGGGTGTCGTGGGGGATCAGCACGCTTTCGCTCCCTGGCCTCCGGCGGGCGGGCGCCCGCCGATGCCGGCTGACTCTACTGGCTCGGCGTGGGCGCACAGAGGCCCGAGAGAGCCCATGAGGGGCACGGGGAGCGCTTACCGTCCACCCATGGGCTCCAATGCCGGAGGCTGCCTGTCCGGGCCGTGTGCGGGCGCCCCGGGGCCTCGGGGCGCGTGTCGGCGCGTGGGGTGTGCGGGCACGGCTGCGGGGGAACGCGCCGACGCCGTCACCACGGTGGATTCCGTGATGACGGCGTCGATGTCAGCCCTATGAGGTTTTCCGCGCGGCGCCGCCTCCCCGAGTCGGACGGCGCCGTGCAGCTCTCGGCCTGGCTCAGCTCTCGGCCAGGATGTGTGAGAGCTCCGTATCGAGGTCGAAGTGACGATGCTCGGTGCCTGGCGGAACCGCGGCGTCGGTCCTTTTCAGGAACGACTCCAGGGCCCTCGCCGGGGCTTCGAGCAGGGCTTCGCCCTCCGGGGAGCTCAGTGCGATGCAGACGACGCCCTGGCCGTGGCTACGGGATGGCCAGACGCGGACGTCTCCGGTGCCGGTGGGCCGATGAAGCCCCTCGGCAAGGAGGTCGCGGGCGAAAACCCACTCGACCGTTTCCTCCGCTCCGGTGTGGAAGGTGGCGTGCACGGCATAAGGATCGGCCGTGTCATACCGCAGGCCCGCAGGTACAGGCAGTGAGGACTCGCTCGACACAACGAGGCGCAGGTGCAGCTCGCAGCTGACCGTGGTGTTCATAAGCGCCAGGGCCTTTCGCTCAGTGTGCGCTCGGGGATTCGCACGTCGGCGAAATCGACATGCCACCTACGGTGGCGTTGTAAACCCCTCTGCCCTTTTTGTGTTCCTTCAGGTAGCTCGTACGGCGGTGTGTAACTTTGGGTTATGCGGCCATTCCGGTGACGAAGGCCGTTCCGGTAGGTTGGCTCCCATGAACGCGGAGAGTGACGAGCGGAGCGGGGTCGCCGTACCGGCGACACCGGTGTCCGCCACGGGGGATGTGACGGAAAGCGTGACAGGAGATGTCACGGAGGGTGTGACGAAGGAGGACCGGGAGCTCGGCTCCAGGGCGCCCGGGTTCATCAAGGCGTCCAGGGCGCTGCACATGAGCTGGCAGGTCGCCGTCTTCGTGGTCGGCTTCGCGGTGGTCGTGGCGGGCATCATCATGCTGCCGCTCCCCGGCCCCGGCTGGCTGGTGATCTTCGGTGGCATGGCGATCTGGGCGACCGAGTTCGTCTGGGCGCAGCTGGTGCTGCGCTGGACGCGGCGGAAGGTCACCGAGGCCGCTCAGCGGGCGCTCGACCCCAAGGTCCGGCGTCGCAACATCATCCTCACCGTGATCGGTCTGGTGATCATCGCGGTGCTGGTGGGGATCTACGTCTGGAAGTTCGGCATCACCATGCCGTGGAAGATCCACGAGTGAGCCGGGGATGGTCATGGGGCGCCGCTGACATGCGGTAATGTTTGGCCTGCGCCCGGGCGATTAGCTCAGTGGGAGAGCGCTTCGTTCACACCGAAGAGGTCACTGGTTCGAACCCAGTATCGCCCACCCCGGACAGAGGGCCCGTGAGACCGCAGAGTCTCACGGGCCCTCTGCGTTCCCGCGCCCACTCGTTGCGACGTCTTCGTGAACGATTCAATCGATCGTGGCAGCGGGTGACGCCAGGATTCGTTCTTCGGGAAGAAGCATCCGGATATCAGGGTCGGGACGGGCTGCCAAAGCCGCCCTCCAGGACCACGAGAATTTCTGGAATGAGTTCAACGCCCGCGCCCCCGTGGGCAAATGCATCTCCTGATGCCTTCCGGAACTCTGTCGTATTTCTGTGCGAGTACAACGAGAAACGCGTACTGCGCGACTCCGAGGGGCAGTTCGGCTGCGACAACTTCCTTGTCCGGTACGCCTCCGACGACGGCCCGATGGCCACAGGCCGGCCCGAGGCCCATGAGGCAGACCCGGGCCGGCCATGTGGCCACACCGTCAACGCATCCGGCCCAGAGCCTCCTTCAGCCGCCGGGCGTCGCGCAGCCGTTGCTCGTACGTCGCCCCGACCACCAGCAGCAGCACCCCGGCCAGCGCGGGCGGCAGCCAGCGCGGCAGGGCGCCGACGACCTGGACCACGTACGGCGCGAGTTCGTGCAGGGCGTCCAGAGCCAGCACCGCACCACCGAGCAGCAGCAGCGCCTGCAGCCGCAGCCGCGCGCCCGACAGGGTGATCACCAGTGCCGCCGCACCGAGCAGCAATGGCCGCACCCAGTGCGGATCGGCCCATGCCGTGAAGAGGCTCGGTACCAGCGTCGCCGCGAGGCCCGCACCGTACGCCGTCCACGACGACGCCTCCGGATCACGGCGCCGGCGCAGCGCACCGACTGCCAGAGCGGGCACCGTCACCGGAAGGGTGTACGCCTCCGGGGCCGACACCCCCGAAGCCGACAGCCGCAGCCAGGCCGCCAGGATGAACAGCGTCATCGCCAGATACCCGGCCGCCGGCCGCCGTTCGGCCCGTACGGCCGTACCCGCCGCCAGTACCCCGCACAGCGCCAGCACCAACGCCAGGAACGGGCGGTCCGTCACTGCCGTGCCCACCGCCACCACACCCGCCACGGCCCCGGTCAGCTCGACGGGCAGAGCCGGCGAGAGACCCCGCAGCCGAGCTCCGAGCAACACCGTCACCGCAGGGACGACCAGCATGACCGGCGCCGCCTGATGCGCGGCAAGCCCCAGCGACGCCCCGACCGCACGGGCGAGCACCATCCCGCACACCACCGCAGCGCACGCCGGTACCGCCTGCACGATCTGCAACGTCCTTACGGACCGCGCCGCTTGAACGGACGGCAGCGGCGGCAATGTCCGCGCCGCCGGCACCGCAGCGCCGCCGAGCATCACCGCGGCCCCGCCGAACACCACCAGCAGCACCGCGAACACCGCGTACGTGGCAGCCTCCGTCGCGAGCGACAGCATTCCCGCACTCACCGCGCCGGCCAGACCGCACACCAGCGCCGTCAGCCCCACACCATCCATCCTGCGGCGCAGACCTCGTACCGCCACCCCGAACACCCCGGCGACCAGAGCCAATTGCACCGACACAGCGGCCGCGTACGACATCCCCAGCACTGCGGGCAGCGCGGTGAGCCCCGCCCAGCCGAGCGCCACCGCACCCGCCCCCGCCGCACCCCGCCACGCCGCACCCGGCGACAGCACCGGCCCGGCCACCCGCACCAGCCACGCCCACGACCGGTACACCGCCGCCAGCAGGACGGCCACCACCAGCAGCACCACCGGCACCGCAGCCATCTGGGACCACGCCGGACCCTCCATGCCCAGCGCGCCGCGGACACCACCGTCCGGTGTCCCGGACCACACCCGGGCCAGCTGCGACACCGCACCCATCAGCGACAGGCCGACCGGCGGCGCCGCGGCCAGCACCGCTCCGACGGTCACCGTCGACGAAGCCCACACCAGCCCCTGCCCGACCGGACGCGGCAGCGGAGCGCGCACCGCCACCAACAGCACCACACCGCACAGCAGATACACCGGCACCGACCAGCCCCAGGCCACCCCGGCACGCAGCACACCACCCATGGCGGCCACCCCGCACAACCCGGCCACCACACCACCGGCCACCGCAAGCCCCGCCGGTGCACGCCACGCCCCGGACACCGCGATCAGCGCTCCCACGAGCAACAGCACACCCGGCGCCAGCGCGGCCGACGCCGCATCGGCGGACACCGACTGCGCCAGGGCCACCAGTAGCCCCAGCAGACCCGTAGCCCAGCAGCAGACGCAGGCCGTCACCCGTACCGCAACACCCCTGCCCCACAACGCGATCACGCAGTCCAACGCCGCCGTCACCAGCAACGCCCAACCGAACACCGTGGCTCCTGCACCCGCCGCCCACGCCCACAGCAGCAGCGGCGGCTGCGCACTCACCACCGCCAGGGGCAGCGGCAGTCGCAGCCGGTCGAGCAGCAGCCCGTACGCGCCCCAGAGCACGGCCAGCACTGCCGCGACGACCGCGGCGAAACCTCGTCCGTCGGCCTCCGGCACCGCCACCCGGTGCAGCGCAAACGCGTCCAGCACCATCAGCGCCGAAGCCAGGGCGGCGAGCGACTCGGCTGTCGCGGGCAGCCCACGACGCAGCAGCACGGCAGGAGCGGAAAGCGCGGCGACCGTCACCACCCCGAGCACCGCCGAGCGGCCACCGATGCCCATGTGCCCCCAGCTGACCAGAGTGAACGCGATCGCCGCGATCGTCAGCAGCAGACCGCCCAGGGTGAGCAGCACATTCTGTGCACCGCGCGGCCCGACAGGTGCGGCAGGAGGCCCGAACGGAGCCGCGAACGGCGGTGCGGGCGGGGCGGCAGGGCGCGCGACGGGCGGCGTCAGCACACTCAGCAGCCAGGTACGACGAACCAGCAACTGGGACCGGCGGGCATCCAGCCGGGCCAGCTCGCGATCGAGGAGCGCCAATTCCTCGGCGGGCGGCGGCACATGTTCCATGAACGGGAGTGTGGCGCGAGCCACAGGTTCGGACATGCGCTCGGGTACTCAGTTGTCCGGCTGAGTACGCGCAGACTGGGACCATGGACTGGAGTCACTACCGATTTGTGAGTATCTGGGACCTGCCAGGCTCACCCGATGCCGTGTACGAGATCCTCGGACGCGCGGATTGCTACCCGCGATGGTGGCCACAGATCCGCGAGGTCACCTCGGTCGACGGCACCACCGTGACCACCCGCATCCGCTCCTTCCTCCCGTACGACCTCGTCATGACCGTCCGCGAACGCCGCCGCGACCCCCGGGCCAGGGTCCTCGAAGCGACCCTCAGCGGCGACCTCGACGGCTGGGCCCGGTGGACGGTCACCGCGCACGGCACCGGCAGCCGTGCCACCTACGAGCAGGAGGTCGAGGTGCGCAGGCGGCTGATGCGGCTCCTCGCGGTGCCCGGACGCGCAGTGTTCCGGGCCAACCACGCCCTGATGATGCGTGCCGGACGGCGGGGCCTCACGGCCCGGCTGGATCGAGTTTGAACCAGACCCGCCGGGCCCTGTATGGTTCAACCCGTTCCCGGGCGATTAGCTCAGTGGGAGAGCGCTTCGTTCACACCGAAGAGGTCACTGGTTCGAACCCAGTATCGCCCACCCGGAAGAGGCCGGTCCGTCAGCAGAATCGACGGACCGGCCTCTGCGTGTCCGGGAAGAGGCTCCGGGCCGTGACCGATCACGCCGCAGCAGGAAGCTCCGGGCGCAGCGGCCACGCAGGATCCACCGCCTCCGCCGTCCCGTTCTTCGCGAACCACGCCTGCAGGCCGCGCGCCTGTGCCGCGTGCCACACGGCCTGCAAGGTGTGCAGCTCCGCCGGCGTCAGCCGCTCCAGACGGGACGAGAACCGCCGCGCCACCGCCCGTACCAGCTCCAGCGAGGCCGCCGCATCGGCCGCCGCGTCATGCGCACCGTCCAGCACCACCCCGTACAGCTCGCAGAGATCGGTGAGGGTCCGCCGGCCCTTGCGGTAACGGTCCAGATGCTTGTCGAGTACGCGCGGATCCAGCACACACAGCGGTGCGTTCCGCAGATAGCCGGCGAGTGACGACGCGCGATGACGCCTCAGCTCCCGGTCCAGCAGCGTCAGATCGAACGGCGCGTTCATCACGACGAGCGGACGGCCGGCCGCACACTGCTCGGCCAGCGCCCGGGCTATCTCCTCCACCACGGGCGCCGGCCAGCGGCCGTTGCGCTGAAGATGATCGTCGGTCAGACCATGGATCTCGGTCGCCCCGGCGGGCACCGGCACCCCTGGATTCACCAGCCAGCGAGTGACACGCACCCGCCCGCCTGTCGTGTCCTGGACGACCAGGGCGGCCGAAACGATCCGGTCCTCCTCGACGTCCACTCCCGTTGTCTCGGTGTCAAAAGCGGCCAGCGGCCCCTCGTACCAGTGAGTCATCCCCGAACTCCTCGTGCCCGAACGGCAGATGGCGTGATTCCCCTGCCCGGTTCGGTGATACCCGCACCCTTTGCCTGATACGCCGTTTGCGGGCCGCCCTGTGCGGTGACAACACAGGTGACGGGAACGGAAGTTGTCCGTCACCCCTGCAACGAAGAACCGATCGGCACAGCCCGGAAGGCACACGCAGCCATGGCGCTCGCGCAGCCCGAACCGAGCGGGCTGCTGCCCCAGCGGATCGCACCGCTGCGCGGCACACTCGCCACCACCGCCTGCATGGAGACCCTCCAGGTGGGCTACTTGCACGCCGTCGCGGCCGCGGCGGGGTGCTCCCTGTCACAGCCCTTCCCCGACAACGGCATCGACTGGCACGTCAGCCACGGCGCCCCGGGTCACACCGTGGACGACGAAGTGACCATAAAAGTGCAGCTCAAATGCACCTACCAGATCCCGCCGCACCCGCCCGGACCGACGTTCTCCTTCACGCTCGACAACGCACACCTCGTGAAGCTCGCCCGGACCCCCGTGTCGGTGCACAAGATCCTGGTCGTGATGATCGTGCCGCGCAGTCAGGACGACTGGCTGCGCGCCGGACACGACCGGCTCGACCTGCGGCACTGCTGCTACTGGACCAACCTGGCCGGCCACGCGGTGACGGGCCGGCACAGGACCACCGTGCGGATCCCGACCTCGCGCATATTCGACGACCGGGCGCTCTGCGAGATCATGACCCGCGTAGGGGCGGGAGGGAGACCCTGATGCACCGGCCGATGGACGAGTCCGTCAACGAAGCGATCCCGTCAGCGACACGCCCGCACCCCAGTGAATCCGCAGGGCCGTGGCCCATCGCTCCCGAGCAGCTCGGAAGCATCCCCGATCCCGCCCGTATTGACCCCGCGGTCCTCGGCGCCCTGCTCGACCGGCACGGCTGGCACCGCCGCGGCGGTGCGGCGGGACGCTACAGCCGCTGGACACCGCCGGGACCACCGGCCCCGCCGGGAGGCGGTACGAGCCTCCTCGTCCCCGACACCACCGCCTTCCCCGACAGCGAGGACCTCCTCGGCGAGGCGCTGACCGCGCTCGCCCGCAGCGCCGCCCCCTCCGCCCGCGAAGTCCTGGTCTCCCTCGCCGTACCCAGCGACGAGATCCGCTGGTGGCGCGAGGTCCCCGAACCGGTCGCGGGAGCGGCCGGGGCCGCCAGCTGGACGGGGGCGGAGCAGCTGCACACCGCCGCCCGGCAGATCCTGCTCGCCGGGGCGCTCGCCGTGCGAGGGCGCACCGGCTACCACGGAGCACGCCACCGCCGCAGGGCCCTGGCAGCCCTCGAAGACATCCTCGTCGGGCCCGCGCCCGGAGGCCGCGATCTCACCGCCTTCGTCCCCGTCGAACCGGGCCGTGCCGTCGCCGTACGGCTCTACCACGCCCTGCACGCCACCCGCGAGGCAGTGGACTACCAGCGGGCCACCGGTGGCTATGAAGCCTTTGACACCGCTGTCGAGGCAGGCGTCAGCCGGGAACTCACCGAGGCCGTCATCGCGCTGGTCCGGGGCTCGGAAGGGGCCGGGATCGCCCTGGAATGGGCGCCCGCCGCCGGGACGCCCGAGGGCTGCCCGGCCCGCCCCGAGCCGGTGGAATTCTCCCCGGGCGACCTGCCCGCCCTGCGCAGGGCGGGCGCCCGCTACCTCCAGGACGAACCCGCCGCGACGGTACGGATCACCGGCGCCGTCGTCCGGCTGCGCCGCTCGGGACCGCGTGGCGCCGGGATCGTACGGCTGCGGGTGCTGGCCGGCGCCGAGGTGCCGCACGTACGGCTGGAGCTGGACGAGGAGGCGTACCGGATCGCCGGCCACGCCCACCTGGTGGGACTGCCGATCCGGGTGGAGGGCAGGCTGGAGAGCCGCGGCGGCTTCCGGCGGCTGTCCCGGACCTCGCAGGTCGTGCCCGTGCAGGTGGACGAGGCGGAACGGGACCGGCTGATGAAGTCGCTCCAGGAGAACGTCGACTATTTCGAGGAGGCGTGCACCGGCGAATAGGACCGACCGGCACATGGGGGGTGGGAGAAGGAGCGGGGCTGGGTGCGTGCAGCTGCAAGGCGGAGGAGGGAAGCAATGCGGAGCGTTGTCGACTGACGACAACGCCGGAGGGGGTCCCCCTGGCCCTTAAGGCCCTGGGGGAGTGCGTGCCCGGTCCCGCGACGCCGCCCCCATGTGCCGGTCGGTCCAAGGGGCGCAGGGGGCGGGCCGCCGGCATGAGGAGGCCCTTCGCGCTCAACCGTTTAGCAGAGGGGGCCCACGGCTCGGTACGATTCGTATCGCACGTGCACCACGAATGCGTGCGTACCCCCTGAGTCAGGAGAGACCGGTGTCAGACGTCCGTGTGATCATCCAACGCGATTCCGAGCGGGAAGAGCGCGTGGTGACGACGGGCACTACGGCAGCCGAGCTCTTCCCCGGCGAGCGCACCGTCGTCGCCGCCCGGGTCGCCGGTGAGCTGAAGGACCTGGCGTATGTCGTCGCCGACGGCGAGGTCGTCGAGCCCGTCGAGATCTCTTCCGAGGACGGCCTCAACATCCTCCGGCACTCCACCGCGCACGTCATGGCGCAGGCCGTGCAGGAGCTCTTCCCCGAGGCCAAGCTGGGCATCGGTCCGCCGGTCAAGGACGGTTTCTACTACGACTTCGACGTCGAGAAGCCGTTCACTCCCGAGGACCTCAAGGCCATCGAGAAGAAGATGCAGGAGATCCAGAAGCGGGGGCAGAAGTTCTCCCGCCGGGTCGTGACGGACGAGGCGGCCCGCGAGGAGCTGGCCGGCGAGCCGTACAAGCTGGAGCTCATCGGCATCAAGGGCTCCGACTCCGTCGAGAACGCCGGCGACGGCGCGGATGTCGAGGTGGGCGGCGGCGAGCTGACCATCTACGACAACCTCGACCCGAAGACCGGCGACCTGTGCTGGAAGGACCTCTGTCGTGGTCCGCACCTGCCCACCACCCGGAACATCCCGGCGTTCAAGCTGATGCGGAACGCCGCGGCGTACTGGCGGGGCAGCGAGAAGAACCCCATGCTGCAGCGCATCTACGGCACGGCGTGGCCCACCAAGGACGAGCTCAAGGCGCACCTGGAGTTCCTGGAGGAGGCCGCCAAGCGCGACCACCGCAAGCTCGGCAACGAGCTGGACCTCTTCTCCTTCCCGGATGAGATCGGCCCCGGTCTTGCGGTCTTCCACCCCAAGGGCGGCATCATCCGCCGCGCCATGGAGGACTACTCGCGCCGGCGTCACGAGGAGGAGGGCTACGAGTTCGTCTACTCGCCGCACGCCACCAAGGGCAAGCTCTTCGAGAAGTCGGGCCACCTGGACTGGTACGCCGAAGGCATGTACCCGCCCATGCAGCTCGACGACGGGGTGGACTACTACCTCAAGCCGATGAACTGCCCGATGCACAACCTGATCTTCGATGCGCGTGGCCGTTCCTACCGTGAACTGCCGCTGCGCCTCTTCGAGTTCGGCACGGTGTACCGGTACGAGAAGTCCGGCGTCGTGCACGGCCTGACCCGCTCGCGCGGCTTCACGCAGGACGACGCGCACATCTACTGCACCAAGGAGCAGATGGCGGAGGAGCTCGACCGGACACTCACCTTCGTCCTGAACCTGCTCCGCGACTACGGTCTGACCGACTTCTACCTGGAGCTCTCCACCAAGGACCCGGAGAAGTTCGTCGGCTCGGACGAGGTCTGGGAAGAGGCCACCGAGACGCTGCGACAGGTCGCCGAGAAGCAGGGGCTGCCCCTGGTCCCGGACCCGGGCGGCGCCGCGTTCTACGGTCCGAAGATCTCGGTGCAGTGCAAGGACGCCATCGGCCGCACCTGGCAGATGTCGACCGTGCAGCTCGACTTCAACCTGCCGGAGCGCTTCGACCTGGAGTACACCGGCCCCGACGGCACCAAGCAGCGCCCGGTCATGATCCACCGCGCCCTGTTCGGTTCCATCGAGCGCTTCTTCGCGGTGCTTCTCGAGCACTACGCGGGTGCGTTCCCGGTGTGGCTGGCCCCGGTCCAGGCGGTCGGCATCCCGATCGGCGACGCGCACATTCCGTACCTCCAGGAGTTCGCGGCCAAGGCCCGGAAGAAGGGCCTGCGGGTCGAGGTGGACGCCTCGTCCGACCGGATGCAGAAGAAGATCCGGAACCAGCAGAAGGCCAAGGTGCCCTTCATGATCATCGCGGGCGATGAGGACATGGCCAACGGCGCCGTCTCCTTCCGCTACCGCGACGGATCGCAGGAGAACGGCATCCCCGTCGAGGACGCCATTGCCAAGATCCAGAAGGTCGTCGAGGACCGCGTCCAGGTCTGACAGGCACGGAGTGAGAGGCCCCCGGAGAGCTACCTGCCCCCCGGGGGCCTCTTCTCGTCCTCCCGTGTGAACACCTGCAACAGCCACGACGAGAACGAACCCGTCACCGCCCCCAGCAGCGCCAGCCCGCAGGCCATCAGGCCCGACGCCACGACTCGGCCGCCTGCCGTGACCGGCACCGTATCCCCGTACCCCACCGTCGTGAGCGTCTCGCACGCCCACCACACCGCGTCGCCGAAGGTACGGATCGAAGCCCCCTTCGCCGTGTGTTCCTGGTGGTAGACGGCGAGCGCGGCGGAGAAGCCGAGCAGCAGAGCGGTCGCACCGGCATACGCGATGACGCGGGCGTACAGGCTCAGCCGCGGCTGGTCCCTGCGCTGCTGGACCGCGCTGTAGACCCGGATCAGGCGCAGCGGCCGCAGCAGGGGAAGCAGCAGGACGACCGTGTCCAGCCAGTGCGCACGGATGAAGTGGTGGCCGAGGCCGCTGAGACGGAGCCGTACGACGTAGTCCGCGGCGAAGACCAGCCAGGTGGCGCCGACCAGCGCGAGGGCGAGGCGGCGCCAGGGCTCGGCGTCGTGGGGGGCGAGGACGCGGACCGCGTAGCCGAGCAGGAAGAGCAGCGAGGCGCCGAAGAGCGGCACTTCTGTGCGCTGCTCCCAGCGCCTGAAACGAAGAGGGGTGGAGTCCGCGGGCTGGTCGCTCATCGCCTCAGCATCGCCGTGCGTCGACGGGTGCGGCCCCGGCGACACGCTGCCCGGGAGCGAAGCAATATGCTGATCGGCATGACGAGTGAGCCGGAGCAGCAGATCGGAGTGGGGACGCCCGACGCGTTCCAGCGCCTGTGGACGCCCCACCGGATGGCGTATATCCAGGGCGAGAACAAGCCGACCGGTCCGGAGGCCGGCGACGGCTGTCCGTTCTGCGCGATCCCGGCGAAATCGGACGAGGACGGACTCGTCGTCGCGCGCGGCGAGAAGGTGTACGCCGTGCTGAATCTGTATCCGTACAACGGCGGGCATCTGATGGTGGTGCCGTACCGGCATGTCGCCGACTACACGGAGCTGGACGGTCCGGAGACCATGGAGCTGGCCGATTTCACCAAGCGGGCGATGGCGGCTCTGCGGGCGGCGTCGGGGGCCCATGGGTTCAATATCGGTATGAACCAGGGCTCGGTGGCGGGGGCGGGTATCGCGGCCCATCTGCATCAGCATCTGGTGCCGCGCTGGGGTGGTGACACCAACTTCATGCCGGTGGTCGGGCATACGAAGGTGCTGCCGCAGTTGCTCGCCGATACACGCCAGATGCTTGCCGAGGCCTGGCCGGCGGCCTGATCCGAGCTGTTGCCTCTGCGCGGGCGCCCCGGCTTCTGCTTTGTGCCGGGGCGCCCTGCGCATGTCTATGCGTCGTACAGGTCGGCCTTGCGCGGGGTCGGGTCCTGTACCAGTCCGCTCAGTATCATCGAGCGGTTGTCGAAGCGTTCGGTGTCGACGCCGTTCTCCTCCAGGACGCGCAGGGCGGCGCTGTGCACGGCGCGCAGGACGGGGGTGGCGGCGCGCATCGCGTCGTCGGCCATGAAGCGGTGGCGCCATGGCTTCTCGGCCCAGGCGTGGCGCAGGCCGAACGGCTCGGGCAGGGCGATCTTGCCGCCCAGGTAGTCGAGGAGCGGCGGGTACCAGGTGAAGGGGGCGCGCAGGGCGAGGCGGACGACTTCGCGGGGCTCGACCAGTGCGAGGGTGATGTCGCGGGTCTCCCAGAAGCGGACGGTCTTGTTGACCGTCTTGGTCTTGGCCGCCGGCTTGCTGGTGAAGAGCGAGTGGACCGGGCCGAGCGCGTGTCCGGTGACTTCGATGCGCAAGGTTTCGTAGAGCACCGTGACCGTGATCATCATCGTGATGACCAACTGGCCGTCCCAGAGCGTGAACTGGACGCCCAGATAGTGCCGGTCGCCGCCGCCGAACTGCTGGTGGTTGCAGATCCGCTGTATTTCGTGCGGCTTGACCTGGAAGGTGGCGACGTCCTCACCGTCGGGCCTGGAGACCGAGTCGGCGTTCTCGCCGACAGGTGACACGATCCAGTGGGTGACCGACGGGGTGGGGAATCCTCCGGTGTTCAACGGGCCGCGCTCCAGCACCTTGAGCTGGTCGTGGATGACCCGTATCAGGTCCCAACTGCGGAACTGGTGGAATTCCTTGCCGGGTTCCTTGGAGACGAGTTGTTCGGCGAGCTGCCAGCTGCCCCAGCGGGTTCCCATGCCGAGGATTCCCTTGGGGCCCGCGTAGAAGACCGAGTTGGACTGCTGCTCGGCGGAGAGTTTCTCCAGGCCCTGTCGGAGCGCCTCGCGGGAGGTCTCGTTCGGGTTCTTGGGTACGGCCTCGGGGATCTTGGCGATGACGCCGCCGCCGGAGAGCAGTCCTTCCCAGCGGGCGCGCATGTCCTTGGCGGAGGACTCGGCGATCCGTTTGGCGATGAGCCAGCCGATGACGGGAGCGACGATCATCGCCCGTACGTAGAGTGCGGGGAATCCGGTGAGCGGCAGCTTGATCAGGAAGATCAGGGCCACGAAGCCGATGACCGGGAGCAGGGCGTTGCCCAGGGCGGCGAGGGCCTTGTCCTTGGTGTTGCCGAGCGAGTCGCGCAGTCGGAAGGCGATGACCCACAGGAGCATTCCGGGCAGGAAGAGAAAGCCGAACAGGGCGGTGACGGCGGTCAGTTTGGCGTCGCGCGCCCTGCGCAGACGGGTCGCGGACAGGCAGTGCTCGACGACGGTCTGCGGGTCGGTTCCGAAGGACTGGATGAGGGCCTTCCGGGCGCCGCCCAGCACGCGTTCCTGGACGGCGCGGGAGAACGCCTCGCCGAGGTTGGGCTTGAAGTAGTCGGACTTGAAGAGCTTGGAACGGCCCACCTTCACTTCGGATTTGTGCCACTCGCTGTTGGCTTCAAGGATCGTCTCCACCGGGCTGTCGCGGTACGCGGCGGAGGCGAGGGCGTTCGTCGCCACCGCCTGTGAGCCCGCGCCCTGGAGCGGGATCTGCGCTCCGGGAGAGAAATCGAATCCGTCGTTGGCCACTGTCGCCCCCACTCGCCGCCAAGGAACTGCTCCTGCGGCTGTTTCCCAACTGCCGTGCCCGGCACACCTTCTGAGCTGGGACCACAGCGTATCGTCCGGATCAATACGCCGCCCGCCTCTGTGGACAAGGGCGGGCGGCACAGTCGATTACGCGTCATTCGGGTTGTTCTCCTGCTGCTCGCGGATGCGTTCCGCGAGCTGTGGGGGCATGGCTTCGTGCCGGGCGTACGCCCGGTCGAAGCGACCGGCGCCATGGGAGAGGGAGCGCAGGTCGATCGCATAGCGGCCGATCTCCAGCTCCGGGACCTCGGCCCGTACGAGGGTGCGTCCGTGGCCGGACTGCTCGGTACCGATCACCCTGCCGCGCCGCCCGGACAGATCGCTCATCACCGGGCCGACATAGTCGTCGGGGACCAGGACCTGGATCTCGGCGACGGGTTCGAGGAGCTGGATACGGGTGTCCGCGGCAGCTTCGCGCAGGGCCAGTGCGCCCGCGGTCTGGAACGCGGCGTCGGAGGAGTCCACCGAGTGGGACTTACCGTCCCGCAGGGTGATGCGTACGTCGACGAGCGGATGTCCGGCCGCGACTCCCCGGGCGGCCTGGGCGCGCACGCCCTTCTCGACCGACGGGATGAACTGGCGCGGTACCGCTCCGCCGACCACATTGTCGACGAATTCGATGCCCGACCCCGGCGGCAGCGGCTCCACGTCGATCTCGCAGATGGCGTACTGGCCGTGGCCGCCGGACTGTTTCACATGCCTGCCGCGCCCGGTCGACGGGCCGGCAAAGGTCTCGCGCAGCGACACCTTGTGGGGTACTGCGTCGACCTGGACGCCGTAGCGGCTGCGCAGGCGGTCCAGCGCCACGTCCTGATGGGCCTCACCGAGGCACCACAGGACCACCTGGTGGGTGTCCTGGTTCTGTTCGAGGCGCATGGTCGGGTCCTCGGCGACGAGCCGGGAGAGCCCCTGGGAGAGCTTGTCCTCGTCCGCCTTGCTGTGCGCCTCGATGGCGAGCGGCAGCAGCGGGTCCGGTGTGGTCCAGGGGTCCATCAGCAGCGGCTGGTCCTGGGCGGAGAGGGTGTCCCCGGTCTCGGCGCTGCCCAGTTTGGCGACGCAGGCCAGATCTCCGGCGATGCATGCGGTGAGGGGGCGCTGTTGTTTGCCGAAGGGGGAGGAGAGGGCGCCGACACGTACCTCCGCCTCGTGGAAGGGGCGTGTCTCGTGGCAGGGGTCGTTGAGGCCGTGGCCGAAGACGTGGACGGTTTCGTCGGGGCGGAGGGTGCCGGAGAAGACGCGTACGAGCGAGACCCGGCCGACGTACGGGTCGGAGGCCGTCTTGACGACCTCGGCGACGAGTGGGCCCTGCGGGTCGCAGGTCAGGACCGGTCGCGGGGCCCCATGGAGGGGGGTGACTTCGGGGAGGGGGCGCTCCAGCGGGGTGGGGAAGCCGCCGGTGATCAGGTCCAGGAGCTCGACGGTGCCGATGCCCTGGCGGTCGCCTTCGGCGGCGGGGGCCGCAGTGAGGACGGGGTGGAAGGCGCCCCGGGCCACAGCGCGCTCCAGGTCGTCGATGAGTGTCTTGATGTCGATCTCGCCGCCGCCGAGGTAGCGGTCCATCAGGGTCTCGTCCTCGCTCTCGGCGATGATCCCCTCGATGAGCCGGTTCCGGGCCTCCTGAAGCGTGGTCTGCTGGGCGTCGGCGGGCGGGTTCTCCTGCCGCTCGCCCGAGGAGTAGTCGAAGATCCGCTGGGTGAGGAGTCCGGTGAGTCCGGTGAGCGGAGCGTGCCCGTCCGGGCCCTCGGGTCCGTGCACGGGCAGGTAGAGCGGGAGTACGGCGTCGGGGTCGTCGCCGCCGAAGATCTTGCCGCAGATCCGGGTCATCTCGTCGAACGAGGTGCGCGCCGTGTCGAGGTGCGTGACGACTATGGCGCGCGGCATGCCGACGGCGGCGCACTCCTCCCACACGGCGCGGGTGGCGCCCGCCACGGCGTCGGCCTCCTGGGCCGCGGACACAATGAACAGGGCCGCGTCCGCTGCCCGCAGACCGGCCCTGAGTTCCCCGACGAAATCGGCGTATCCGGGAGTGTCCAGCAGGTTGATCTTGTACCTGCCCCATTCGACGGGTACGAGCGAGAGCTGTACGGAGCGTTGCTGGCGGTGTTCGATCTCGTCGTAGTCGGAGACCGTGGCGCCGTCCTCGACCCGCCCGGCCCGGTTGACCGCCCCCGCGGTCAGTGCGAGGGCCTCGACGAGGGTGGTCTTGCCGGAGCCGCTGTGGCCGACCAGTACTACATTGCGTACGGATGAGGGCTGGTCGGCCGTCGCTGCCCTGCCGGCGGCCCCGGTATGTGCGTGTGCCTTGTCGCCCATGATGCGTGCCTCCCAGATAGTGGCGCGGAGCGGGAAGAAAAGCCGGCGCGGTGTGGGGAGAAGGGTGCACGGGCACGGGGAGCCGCCGCGGCGGCTACGGCGACGCCCGCGGTAATTCGAGCTTTCCACTCAGGTCAGGCTGCGTCCATACGTCGTGCACCGCGGCGCGATGCCGGGTGCCCGGACGGTGGAGTCCGGCGGGCGTGACTACGATGGGCCAGCCGGTGGCCGTAGGGGCCGCTCGGCCCACCGACCCTCGGGAAGGCCATGCTGAACAAGTACGCGCGTGCATTTTTTACGCGTGTCCTCACACCGTTCGCCGCACTGTTGCTCCGTCTCGGCGTGAGCCCTGACGCGGTCACTCTGATCGGTACGGCCGGAGTGATGGCAGGTGCGCTGGTCTTCTTCCCGATGGGGGAGTTCTTCTGGGGCACGATCGTCATCACGATCTTCGTCTTCTCCGACCTCGTCGACGGCAATATGGCCCGGCAGGCCGGTATCTCCAGCCGCTGGGGGGCGTTCCTGGACTCGACCCTGGACCGGGTCGCCGACGGGGCGATCTTCGGAGGGTTCGCGCTCTGGTACGCGGGCAACGGCGACGACAACGTGATGTGCGCGGTCGCGATCTTCTGCCTGGCGAGCGGCCAGGTGGTCTCGTACACGAAGGCGCGCGGTGAGTCGATCGGGCTGCCCGTCGCGGTCAACGGTCTCGTGGAGCGCGCCGAGCGGCTGGTCATCTCGCTGGTCGCGGCCGGACTCGCGGGTCTTCACGAGTTCGGTGTCCCCGGGATCCAGATCCTGCTGCCGATCGCGCTGTGGATCGTCGCCGTGGGCAGCCTGGTGACGCTCGTGCAGCGGGTCGTGACGGTGCGCCGCGAGTCGGCGGAGGCCGACGCGGCCGAGGCCGCCGCCGCGGACCGGGGGAGCGGGGCCGCACAGTGAGCGGCGCACCGGGTGACGCGCAGTCCGGCCTGCGGGACCGGCTGACCGACGGGCTGTACGGGCTCGGCTGGACCGCCGTCAAGAAGCTCCCCGAACCAGTCGCCCGGGCCCTCTTCCGCACCATCGCCGACCAGGTGTGGAAGCGGCGGGGCAAGAGCGTGCTGCGGCTGGAGTCGAATCTGGCGCGGGTCGTGCCCGGGGCGTCCCCGGCCCGGCTCGCCGCGCTCTCCAAGGCCGGGATGCGCTCGTACATGCGCTACTGGATGGAGTCGTTCCGGCTGCCCACCTGGAGTCCGGCGCGGATCAAGGCGTCCATAGACGTGACGGATGCGCACCGGCTGACCGACGGGCTGGACACCGGCCGCGGTGTCATTCTCGCCCTGCCGCACCTGGGGAACTGGGACCTGGCCGGAGCCTGGGTCACCACCGATCTCAAGGTGCCCTTCACCACGGTCGCCGAGCGGCTCAAGCCCGAGACGCTGTACGACCGGTTCGTGGCCTACCGCGAGGGACTCGGCATGGAGGTGCTGCCGCACAGCGGTGGCGCCGCCTTCGGTACCTTGGCGCGGCGGCTGCGCGCGGGAGGCCTGGTCTGTCTGGTCGCCGACCGTGATCTGTCGGCGTCCGGCGTCGAGGTGAAATTCTTCGGCGACACCGCACGCATGCCCGCCGGGCCGGCGCTGCTGGCCCAGCAGACCGGGGCGCTGCTGCTGCCGGTGACGCTCTCGTACGACGACACGCCCGTGATGAAGGCGCGTATCCATCCGCCGGTCGAGGTGCCCGAGTCAGGCAGCCGTACGGAGAAGACGTCCTCGGTGACACAGGCGCTGGCCGATGCCTTCGCCGTCGGAATCGCCGAGCATCCGGAGGACTGGCACATGCTGCAACGGCTCTGGCTGGCCGACCTGGAGAACCGGGAGGACCGGCCGTGAAGATCGGCATCGTCTGCCCGTACTCCTGGGACGTACCGGGTGGTGTGCAGTTCCACATCCGGGACCTGGCCGAACACCTGATCCGGCTGGGACATCAGGTGTCGGTGCTGGCACCCGCCGACGACGAGACACCGCTGCCGCCGTACGTGGTCTCGGCGGGCCGGGCCGTGCCCGTCCCGTACAACGGCTCCGTGGCCCGGCTGAACTTCGGCTTCCTCTCGGCCGCCCGGGTGCGCCGCTGGCTGCACGACGGCACCTTCGACGTGATCCACATCCATGAGCCGACCTCGCCGTCGCTGGGGCTGCTCGCCTGCTGGGCGGCGCAGGGGCCGATCGTCGCCACGTTCCACACCTCCAACCCGCGCTCCCGGGCCATGATCGCCGCCTACCCGATCCTGCAGCCCGCGCTGGAGAAGATCAGCGCGCGCATCGCGGTGAGCGAGTACGCACGCCGGACCCTGGTCGAGCACCTGGGCGGCGACGCGGTCGTCATCCCCAACGGGGTCGATGTCGGCTTCTTCGCCGGGGCCGAGCCCAAGGCCGAGTGGCAATCGGAGGGGGCGCGAAGCTCGGTTGAGGGCGGTGGTGGGAGACGGGAGGGCGGCACGATCGGCTTCATCGGGCGTATCGACGAGCCACGCAAGGGCCTGCCCGTCCTGATGAGGGCGCTGCCCTCGATCCTTGCCGCGCGTCCGGACACCAGGCTGCTGGTGGCGGGCCGCGGCGACGAGGAGGAGGCCGTCGCCTCGCTGCCCGAGGAGATGCGCGAGCGCGTCGAATTCCTCGGCATGGTGAGCGACGAGGACAAGGCGCGGCTGCTGCGCAGCGTCGATGTGTACGTCGCGCCCAATACGGGCGGCGAGAGCTTCGGGATCATCCTGGTCGAGGCGATGTCGGCCGGTGCGCCCGTCCTGGCCAGCGATCTGGACGCGTTCGCGCAGGTCCTGGACCTGGGCGCGGCGGGCGAACTCTTCGCCAACGAGGACGCGGACGCGCTGGCGTCGGCTGCGATCCGGCTGCTCGGCGACCCGGAGCGGCGTACGGAGCTGCGCGAACGGGGAACCGCGCACGTGCGGCGCTTCGACTGGTCGACGGTCGGGGCGGACATCCTCGCGGTGTACGAGACGGTGACGGACGGCGCGGCGTCGGTGGCGGCCGACGAACGCACGGGCCTGCGCGCACGCCTCGGACTGGCACGGGACTAGAGGGCGGAGACACCGGGGCACCAGCAAGCCGGTCCGCACGCCGCGACGATCGCCCGTTCGGCCGGCGCCGCTGCCCCGCCCGGCTCGTCGAAGGCGGCATCGCTGCGTACATTCTCACGTGCCGTGGCGGAGCGTCATGGCAAGGTCATGCCTGAACCAGCAGCGATGCGCCGACGTGCTCCACCACACCGGTCTCTCCCTGGTCTGCCGCTAACGGGGTGTGGTGGCATTGAGCCAGTCGTCGACGGTGACGACGTCCGCCCACTGCGGGAACAGCTTCTCGGTGAGGAACCGGTGAACCTCGGCGTCGGTGTCCAGGCAGGCGTCGGCGAGGACGGTGAGGTCGAAGTCCAGGTCGTTGGCCTGGCACAGGGTGTGCAGCACCACGGCGCTGGTGGCGATGCCGGTGAGGACGAGGCTGTCGATTCCGTGCGCCCTGAGCACCACGTCGAGGTCGCTGCCCGAGAACGCGCTCGCCCGTCTCTTGGTGACCACCACCTCGCCCGGCCGGGGCGCGACATCGGGGTGGATTTCGGTGCCGGGGTCGCCCTCGACATGGAGCCCGGCTCGCGCGACGGCGGTGAGTGCCCTGTTGCGCGGGCCGACTTCCGGAAAGCCCGGGCGCAATGCGATGACCACGTAGATGACAGGAATGTCTGCCGCCCGGGCACCGTCGATCGCCCTGCGCAGGCGCGGCAGGTACCCGGAGCCGTCGTCGACAATGTCCACGACGGCTCGCTGGACGTCCATGACGAGAAGGGCGCTGCTCATACGGTCTCCAGGAATGACGTCGGTTCGGCGCTGAAGCGGACCGGGCTTGCCATGTTTCGGGTGGTGCGTGGCCGCCGGCACCGTGGCAGTGTGCCCGCCGGGGACGAGTTTCGCCAGGCGGCCTGCCATGGCGTCCTCGCAGAAGTAGGCGAGATTGGACTGCACCCGGGGGCCGGGGCCGTGCGAGAGGCGGTCCAGGACGGCGGATTCCAGGGGTCGTAGCTGTCGTGTTGATCAGGCGGTGGGCATTTCATGCAGGCGCTCGGCTGGGGTGTCCCGGTCGAGCGGGCCGGACCGCCGCGCCAACGACCGTGCGGCCACCACCAGTTACCGCCCGCCGCATACAGCCGGACCTTCCAGAGGATTCACGGTCCGGTCAGCCGGTTCGGCGGGAGCGGGAGCGGGCCAGCCAACCCAGGGTGACGGCGATCAGGCCCACCAGCATGGCGACGTAGGCGCCGCCCAGCCCGTTGCCGGTACCGAGACCGCCGTCGGCGGTGGCCGCGACCGACCCGCCGACGACCACGGCGATCAGACCCGCCACGAGAGCCGTGACGGCCCCGTTCCGCCGGGCCCAGGTGCCGATGTGACCCTGACCGGTGGGGCGGGCCAGGACCAGGCCGCCGTTGACCGTGCCGAGGAGGCCGACCAATGCGGCCAAGGAGGATCCGGCGCGGCCGGCGCTCAGGGTGCAGACGCTTGCGGCGACCGGCTGGACAGAGGGATCCGCGGCCGCCGGTTCGGCGAGCGCGAGACGCTGATCAGGGTGGCTCCGGCCACGGCAAGCACAGTGCGGACTGACACGAGGTGCTCCTTCTCCTCACGGGAACTGGATCACCCGAGCTTGTCCGCCCGACCCGCCTCCGGTCGTCCGGCGGACGCAGACACTTCGCGCTGCCGCGGACGCCGCAGGCGCCGCGCACGTACGTGGTAGCCGATCACTCGTCCGCGAGCGGGACTCGCCCGAGGCCGCTTCTGGCCAGGGTGTGCGGATCGCGCGGCCCGTGCCACGATGGGAGCAGGTGCAGGGCGAGCATCGAGGCCTCGGCGGGCTCCTGGTCCGGGCCCGTCGGAGCGCCGTTCTTGATGTGCGCAGCAGTTCAAGCCCGTCCGGCGATTGAGGGCCGGGGTCCGGGGCAGCACCCCGGCGGCGATCGAGCCCGCCCGCACCCGCCCTGCCCCTGCTTCCGCGCCCAGGACCGGACGGCCGCACCGCCTGCGCCCCGACGGTAGCCTTGCCGCCCGTGATCGAAACCCTCATCTGGATCGCCGTCGCGATCGTCGCGATCGGTATGTACCTCAGCTGGACCGCCGGGCGGCTGGACCGGCTGCACACGCGCATCGACGCCGCCCGCGCCGCCCTTGACGCGCAGCTCCTGCGCCGCGCCTCGGTCACCCAGGAACTGGCGACATCGGGTGTCCTCGACCCGGCCGCGTCCATCGTGCTGTACGAGGCCGCGCACGCCGCCCGCCAGGCGGAGGAGGAGAACCGTGAGGTTGCGGAGAGCGAGCTGAGCACCGCGCTGCGAGCGGTGTTCGGTGAGAAGGCGCAGGTGGAGTCCGTGAAGGAGATCCCCGGCGGCGAGGAGGCGGCGTTCGAACTCGCGGCGGCCGTGCGTCGTGTCCCGATGGCCCGGCGGTTCCACAACGATGCGGTGCGCGCGGCGCGTGCGCTGCGCCGGCACCGTACGGTGCGGTGGTTCCGGCTGGCAGGGCACGCCCCGTTCCCGCTCGCCTTCGAGATGGACGACGAACCGCCTGTCGCCCTGGCGGACCGCCCCGTCAGCTGACCCGGCGGCCGGGCTCATGCGTGACCGGGATCACAGCCCGTTTCATACGCGTGCAAAACGATCCACCGGCCTTCCATTGGCCCTTGCTGTGGACTGGTCCCGGAGAGTTTGCTCAGCACTGCACCAACCAGGGCTTTCAGTAACTTTTTCTCCGAGTGAGGTCGATCCGTGTCCACGCTTCCCACCACCCCGCAGTCCGCCGACTCCCCGGCCACCGGCACCGCTCGCGTCAAGCGCGGCATGGCCGAGCAGCTCAAGGGCGGCGTGATCATGGACGTCGTCAATGCCGAGCAGGCGAAGATCGCCGAGGATGCGGGCGCCGTGGCCGTCATGGCCCTGGAGCGGGTACCGGCCGACATCCGCAAGGATGGCGGCGTGGCCCGGATGTCGGACCCGAACATGATCGAAGAGATCATCGAGGCCGTCTCCATTCCGGTGATGGCGAAGTCCCGCATCGGACACTTCGTCGAGGCCCAGGTCCTGCAGTCCCTCGGTGTCGACTACATCGACGAGTCCGAGGTCCTCACCCCGGCCGACGAGGTCAACCACAGCGACAAGTTCGCCTTCACCACCCCGTTCGTCTGTGGCGCCACCAACCTCGGTGAGGCCCTGCGCCGCATTGCCGAGGGCGCGGCCATGATCCGTTCAAAGGGCGAGGCCGGCACCGGAAACGTCGTCGAGGCGGTCCGTCACCTGCGCCAGATCAAGAACGAGATCGCCCGGCTGCGCGGCTACGACAACAACGAGCTGTACGCAGCCGCGAAGGAGCTCCGCGCCCCGTACGAGCTGGTCAAGGAGGTCGCCGAGCTCGGCAAGCTGCCCGTCGTGCTGTTCTCCGCGGGCGGCGTCGCCACCCCCGCCGACGCCGCGCTGATGCGCCAGCTCGGCGCCGAGGGCGTCTTCGTGGGCTCCGGCATCTTCAAGTCCGGCGACCCGGCCAAGCGCGCCGCCGCCATCGTGAAGGCCACCACCTTCTACGACGACCCGAAGATCATCGCGGACGCCTCCCGGAACCTGGGCGAGGCCATGGTCGGCATCAACTGCGACACCCTGCCCGAGGCCGAGCGCTACGCCAACCGTGGCTGGTAATCACTGATGAGCGACACCCCTGTGATCGGAGTCCTGGCTCTCCAGGGCGACGTACGGGAACACCTGATCGCCCTGGCCTCGGCGGATGCCCTGGCCAGGCCGGTCCGGCGTCCCGAGGAACTCGCCGAGGTCGACGGCCTGGTCATTCCCGGTGGCGAGTCCACCACGATGTCCAAGCTGGCTTCCCTGTTCGGCATGCTGGAACCGCTGCGTGAGCGGGTACGGGACGGGATGCCGGTCTACGGCACCTGCGCCGGAATGATCCTGCTCGCCGACAAGATCCTCGACCCGCGCTCGGGCCAGGAGACGATCGGCGGCATCGACATGATCGTGCGCCGCAACGCCTTCGGGCGGCAGAACGAGTCCTTCGAGGCGGCCGTCGAGGTTGCCGGTATCGAGGGCGGACCCGTCGAGGGCGTGTTCATCCGCGCCCCGTGGGTGGAATCGGTCGGCGCGCAGGCCAAGGTGGTGGCGGAGCACGGTGGACACATCGTCGCCGTACGTCAGGGAAACGCCCTGGCGACGTCGTTCCACCCGGAACTGACCGGGGACCACAGGGTTCACGCGTTGTTCGTGGACATGGTGCGCGCAGTCGGCTGACTCGATCCCGGTAGGATCTCTCGGGTTCGGATCGAATTTGGTGACGCGAAGGAGAAGGCAGATGTCCGGCCACTCTAAATGGGCTACGACGAAGCACAAGAAGGCCGTGATTGATGCCAAGCGCGGCAAGCTCTTCGCGAAGCTGATCAAGAACATCGAGGTCGCGGCCCGCACCGGTGGTGTGGACCCCGAGGGAAACCCGACCCTCGTGGACGCGATCCAGAAGGCGAAGAAGAGCTCCGTACCGAACAAGAACATCGACTCCGCGGTCAAGCGCGGTGGCGGTCTCGAAGCGGGCGGCGTCGACTATCAGACGATCATGTACGAGGGTTACGGCCCGAACGGTGTCGCGGTGCTCATCGAGTGCCTCACCGACAACCGCAACCGTGCCGCATCCGACGTGCGTGTCGCGATGACCCGCAACGGCGGTTCGATGGCCGACCCCGGTTCGGTCTCGTACCTCTTCAACCGCAAGGGTGTCGTCATCGTCCCCAAGGGCGGGCTGACCGAGGACGACGTCCTGGGTGCCGTGCTCGACGCGGGCGCCGAGGAGGTCAACGACCTCGGTGACACCTACGAGGTCGTCAGCGAGGCCACCGACATGGTCGCGGTCCGTACCGCGCTCCAGCAGGCCGGCATCGACTACGACTCCGCCGAGGCCGACTTCCTGCCCACCATGCAGGTCGAGCTGGACGAGGAGGGCGCGCGCAAGATCTTCAAGCTGATCGACGCGCTGGAGGACAGCGACGACGTGCAGAACGTCTTCGCCAACTTCGATGTCTCGGACGAGGTCATGGAGAAGGTCGACGCCTGAGCCACGCTCAGCACAGCCTTCACGGACGGGCCGACGGGGACACACCCCGTCGGCCCGTCGCATTGTCAGTGCGAGCCGATAGCCTGCGGGAACAGTTGACCGATCGGTACGGAGGGGGCCTCCCATGCGGGTACTCGGCGTCGACCCGGGGCTGACCCGGTGCGGTGTCGGCGTCGTCGAAGGCGTCGCCGGCCGGCCCCTGACGATGCTCGGCGTCGGAGTCGTCCGCACCTCGGCCGATTCGGAGCTCGGCCACCGGCTGGTGGCCATCGAGCGCGGCATCGAGGAATGGCTCGACGAGCACCGGCCCGAATTCGTCGCCGTGGAGCGGGTGTTCAGCCAGCACAACGTCCGTACGGTGATGGGCACCGCCCAAGCCAGTGCCGTCGCCATGCTCTGCGCATCCCGGCGCGGCATACCGGTCGCCCTGCACACCCCCAGCGAGGTCAAGGCGGCCGTCACCGGCAGCGGCCGTGCCGACAAGGCGCAGGTCGGAGCCATGGTCACCCGTCTGCTGCGGCTCGACGCCCCGCCGAAACCCGCCGACGCGGCCGACGCCCTCGCGCTCGCCATCTGCCACATCTGGCGCGCCCCCGCCGTCAACCGCCTCCAGCAGGCACACGCGGCAGTCGCCGCAGCGGTTCGCACCTCACGCGTTCCCCGTACACCCGCAGCTCCCGTCCGGAAGGTCCCCCGATGATCGCCTTCGTCAGCGGCCCCGTGGCCGCACTCGCCCCGACCACGGCCGTGATCGAGGTCGGCGGCATCGGCATGGCCGTCCAGTGCACGCCGAACACCCTCGCCGGCCTCCGGATCGGCGAGGAGGCCAGGCTGGCCACCTCCCTCGTCGTGCGGGAGGACTCGCTCACCCTCTACGGCTTCGCCGACGACGACGAGCGGCAGGTCTTCGAGCTGCTCCAGACCGCCAGCGGAGTCGGACCGCGGCTCGCCCAGGCCATGCTCGCCACCCACAGTCCGGACACCCTGCGGATCGCAGTCGCCACCGACGACGAGAAGGCGCTCACCGCCGTCTCCGGCATCGGCAAGAAGGGCGCGCAGAAACTCCTCCTCGAACTGAAGGACAGACTCGGCGAGCCCGTCGGCGTCCACATCGGCCGACAGGGCATCGGCACCGCCGTCACCTCCTCCTGGCGCGATCAGCTGCAGGCCGCCCTGATCGGTCTCGGCTACGCCACCCGCGAGGCCGACGACGCGGTCACCGCTGTCGCCCCACAGGCCGAGGCGGCCCTGGCCGAGGGCGGACAGGCCCCCGTGCCGCAGCTGCTGCGCGCCGCGCTGCAGACCCTCAACCGCGCGCGTTGACCGGAGCGCGTCACACCGGGGGAGACCCCGACGCCGGGCCGGGCACCGCACGGCACCGAAACACCCGAGGCGGGACAGACTGAATGAACTGGGACGAGACCGGACCCGACACCGACGAGCGCCTCGTCGACGCCGACGCGGACGGCGAGGACACCGCGGTCGAAGCGGCGCTGCGGCCGAAGGACCTCGACGAATTCGTCGGCCAGGAGAAGGTGCGCGAACAGCTCGACCTGGTCCTCAAGGCGGCCAGGGCCCGCGGCGCCACCGCCGACCATGTCCTGCTCTCCGGCGCCCCCGGTCTCGGCAAGACCACCCTCTCCATGATCATCGCGGCCGAGATGGGCGCCCCGATCCGGATCACCTCGGGCCCCGCCATCCAGCATGCGGGTGATCTTGCCGCGATTCTCTCCTCACTCCAGGAGGGTGAAGTTCTCTTCCTGGACGAGATCCACCGCATGTCGCGGCCCGCCGAGGAGATGCTCTACATGGCGATGGAGGACTTCCGCGTCGATGTCATCGTCGGCAAGGGCCCCGGAGCCACCGCCATCCCGCTGGAACTGCCGCCCTTCACCCTGGTCGGCGCCACCACCAGGGCCGGACTGCTGCCGCCCCCGCTGCGCGACCGTTTCGGCTTCACCGGCCATATGGAGTTCTACGCCCCCACCGAGCTGGAACGCGTCATTCACCGCTCCGCCCGCCTCCTCGACGTGGCGATAGACGCGGACGGCGCCGCCGAGATCGCCGGACGTTCCCGCGGCACCCCGCGCATCGCCAACCGACTGCTGCGCCGTGTCCGGGACTACGCCCAGGTCAAGGCCGACGGATGGATCGACCGCGCCGTCGCCTCCGTCGCCCTCGGGGTGTACGAGGTCGACGCGCGCGGCCTCGACCGGCTGGACCGGGCGGTGCTCGGCGCCCTGCTGAAGCTCTTCGGCGGCGGCCCCGTCGGGCTGTCCACCCTCGCCGTGGCCGTGGGCGAGGAGCGCGAGACGGTCGAGGAGGTCGCGGAGCCCTTCCTGGTACGGGAAGGACTGCTGGCCAGGACGCCGAGGGGGCGTGTCGCGACACCTGCGGCCTGGGCCCACCTCGGCCTCGTACCTCCCCAGCACGGCGGAAAGGGACAACAGGGCCTGTTCGGGGCGTGATGCATCACAGCTTCACCCGGACAGGAACCACCGAGGGACGCCGGGCGTTGTTCCATCGATGCGGACTCGCTTAGACTCCGCCGATGCCGCCCGTACAGGTCGGTGTACCCACCCCCGTAGATCAGGCCGCCTTCCAGTGCGGTCGTGCGAAGGAAACTCGTCCCGTGAATCCCGTGACTCTCCTCCCCTTCATCGTGCTCATCGGGGCCATGTTCCTGATGACGCGGTCCGCCAAGAAGAAGCAGGCGGCCGCTGCCCAGATGCGCAATGAGATGCAGCCCGGCACCGGCGTCCGGACGATCGGGGGCATGTACGCCACCGTCAAGGAGCTTCACGACGACACCGTTCTCCTTGAGATCGCGCCCGGCGTCCACGCCATCTACGCCAAGAACGCCATCGGCGCCGTCCTGGACGACGCGGAGTACAACCGCATCGTCCACGGCGACGGCGATGACGCCCTCGACATCGAGGGCGCGGTCGTGCCGGACGACGCCTCCTCGCTGACCGAGGCCGATGCCGACGAGGACACCTCGGACGACGCCAAGATCGACCTGGGCAAGAAGGCCGAGGCCGACGAGGCCGAGCCGAAGGACGCCGAGTCCGACAAGAAGTCCGAGGGCAAGACCGACGGCGAGGCCGACGCGAAGTAACCCACGACCCGGGGATGCCGCGAGCCCACCGGCATCCGGCACTCCCCGGACCGTGCGATCTTCTGCGGGGGCGGGTCCCCACTACACTTCGTGGCCGCTCGGGCGCGTACCCGGCGCGGGGCGGTTGGACAGGGAGAAACGAGAAGGTGGCAGCACCGAAGAAGAGCCGAGGGCCGGCCGGCGGTCAGGGCAGGCCGGGGCGTTCCCTGGCTCTGATCCTGATCGCCATGGTCGCGCTCACCGGCGGGATGTTCCTGGCCGATCAGCCGACCCCACGACTGGGCATCGACCTGGCGGGCGGCACGTCCATCACGCTTGAGGCGAAGAGCGAGCCGGGCCAGGAATCGGCGATCAACAAGACCAACATGGACACCGCGGTCCAGATCATGGAACGCCGTGTCAACGGTCTGGGTGTCTCCGAGGCCGAGGTCCAGACACAGGGCGATCGCAACATCATCGTCAACATCCCCAAGGGCACGAATTCCGCCCAGGCCCGCGAGCAGGTCGGCACCACCGCCAAGCTCTACTTCCGGCCGGTGCTGACCGTCGCCCAGGGCACGCCCACGCCGACGCCCAGCGCCTCGTCGTCCGGCAAGCCCAGCCCGAGCGCCTCGACGTCGGACAAGGGGAAGGCGTCGGCGACGCCGAATGCCAGCGCCACCACCCAGGGCCGCGCGGTCACCGGCGCCCTCAAGGCCGATTCCTCGCCCACCCCCAAGGCGAGCACCACGCCGAAGGCCGACGCCACGCCGTCGGCATCCGCTGCGGACCAGGCGGCCGCCGCCAAGCTGCAGAAGCAGTTCGCGGAGCTCGACTGCTCCAGCAAGGCCTCCCGCGCCAAGGCCGCACTGGGCGCCAAGCCCACCGACACGGTCGTCGCGTGCAGCTCCGAGGGCGACGCCAAGTACGTCCTCGGCCCGGCCCAGGTGTCCGGCACGGACGTGGACAGCGCCAAGGCGGCGATCGACCAGACAAACGGTCAATGGATCGTTCAGATGGAGTTCACCAAGGGCGGCGCCAAGAAGTTCCAGAAGATCACGGGCCAGCTCGCCCAGCAGCAGTCGCCGCAGAACCAGTTCGCCATCGCGCTCGACGGTGAAGTCGTCTCGGCGCCCTCCGTGCGCACGGCACTGAGCGCCAACGCCGAGATCTCCGGCAGCTTCACCCAGCAGTCCGCCGAGGACCTGGCCAACGTGCTCTCCTACGGTGCGCTCCCGCTCTCGTTCAAGGAGCAGAGCGTCACCACCGTCACCGCCGCACTCGGCGGCGAGCAGCTCCAGGCGGGTCTGATCGCCGGCGCCATCGGTCTGGCCCTGGTGGTCATCTACCTGGTGGCCTACTACCGCGGACTCGCGCTCATCGCGCTCCTGAGCCTCACGGCCTCCGGCATCCTGACCTACACGATCATGTCGCTTCTCGGCCCGGCCATCGGCTTCGCGCTGAACCTCCCGGCGGTCTGCGGAGCCATCGTGGCCATCGGTATCACCGCTGACTCCTTCATCGTGTACTTCGAAAGAATCCGCGACGAGATCCGCGAGGGCCGTACGCTCCGCCCGGCCGTCGAGCGCGCCTGGCCGCGCGCCCGGCGCACCATCCTGGTCTCCGACTTCGTGTCGTTCCTCGCCGCGGCGGTGCTCTTCGTGGTCACCGTCGGCAAGGTCCAGGGATTCGCCTTCACGCTGGGTCTCACCACCCTGCTCGACGTGGTCGTGGTGTTCCTCTTCACCAAGCCCGTCATGACGCTGATGGCCCGTACGAAGTTCTTCTCCAGCGGTCACCCGTGGTCCGGTCTGGACCCGAAGCGGCTCGGCGCCAAGCCGCCGCTGCGCCGCTCGCGCCGTGTCAACGCCCCCACTGACCCGAAGGAGGCGTGAGATGTCGCGACTCGGCAGTCTCGGCGCCCGTCTCTACCGCGGCGAGGTCGGTTACGACTTCATCGGCAAGCGCAAGATCTGGTACGGGATCTCGATCCTGATCACCATCACGGCCATTGTCGGCCTGGCGGTCAGCGGCCTGAACATGGGCATCGAGTTCAAGGGCGGCGCGGTCTTCACCACGCCGAAGACGAGCGTCAGCGTTTCCCAGGCGGAGGACTTCGCAACGAAGGCCTCCGGCCACCAGGCGATCGTCCAGAAGCTCGGCAACGGTGGTCTGCGTATTCAGATCTCCGAGGTCGACACCGCGAAGTCCGACCAGATCAAGCACCAGCTCTCCGAGGACCTCGACGTCCCGACGGAGAAGATCGCCGCCGACCTGGTCGGCCCCAGCTGGGGTGAGCAGATCGCCAACAAGGCCTGGACGGGCCTCGGCATCTTCATGGTCCTCGTGGTGATCTACCTGGCCATCGCCTTCGAGTGGCGCATGGCCATCGCGGCCCTGGTCGCGCTGATCCACGACATCACCATCACGGTCGGCATCTACGCCCTGGTCGGCTTCGAAGTCACCCCGGGCACCGTGATCGGTCTGCTGACCATCCTCGGCTACTCCCTCTACGACACGGTCGTCGTCTTCGACAGCCTCAGGGAGAGCACGGGGGACATCACCAAGCAGACCCGCTGGACGTACAGCGAGATCGCCAACCGCTCGATCAACGGCACGCTGGTCCGTTCCATCAACACCACCGTCGTGGCCCTGCTCCCCGTCGCCGGCCTGCTGTTCATCGGTGGCGGTGTCCTCGGCGCCGGCATGCTGAACGACATCTCGCTGTCGCTGTTCGTCGGCCTCGCGGCCGGTGCGTACTCCTCGATCTTCATCGCCACCCCGCTCGTCGCCGACCTCAAGGAACGCGACCCGCAGATGAAGGCTCTGAAGAAGCGGGTCCTCGCCAAGCGCGCGGCAGCCGCCGCCAAGGGCGAGTCCGCCGAGGACGAGCAGCCGGACGACGACTTCCCCCGGGACGCCGCACCCGCCGCCGCGGTCGTCGGCCAGCGCCAGCAGCCCCCCAGGGGCCACGGCCGGACCTCGGGGAAGCGCCGATGACCAGCACCGCCACCGAGAGCACCCGCGAGCTCCTGCTCAGCCGGATCCGCGATGTGCCGGACTATCCGAAGCCGGGCGTGATGTTCAAGGACATCACCCCGCTGCTCGCGGACCCGACGGCGTTCGCGGCCCTCACCGACACCCTCGCGGAGCTGTGCGTACGGCACGGCGCCACGAAGATCGTGGGCCTGGAGGCGCGTGGCTTCATCCTGGCTGCCCCGGTCGCGGTCCGGGCCGGGCTCGGCTTCGTACCCGTCCGCAAGGCGGGGAAGCTGCCCGGGGCCACGCTCAGCCAGGCGTACGAGCTGGAGTACGGCACCGCCGAGATCGAGATCCACGCGGAGGACCTGTCCGCCGACGACCGGATCATGGTCATCGACGACATCCTCGCCACCGGTGGCACCGCCGAGGCTTCGCTGGAGCTGATCCGGCGGGCCGGTGCCGAGGTCGCGGGCGTGGCGGTCCTCATGGAGCTCGGCTTCCTGGATGGACGTGCCCGGCTGCAGCAGGGCCTGGCGGGTGCTCCCCTGGAGGCACTCATCCACGTGTGAATAACGCATGCACAAATCGGGTGTCCAGGATTCTCCTGGACACCCGATTTGTGCATGCGCACCAGCATCGGCATGAAGCTCAGGAATGACTCAAATTAACTCATGAGGATTTCGCATAAGATCGCCACGGGGGCGGTTTCTCTTCTTTCCTTTGCAGCGATTACCGCGGGCGCCGCTCCTGCGAGCGCGAGCCAGGCAGCCGCGCCCGCCCCGACCACCCCGGGCGCGCAGGGCGTCTGCTCCGGCTGGAAGAACGCGGGGTCGATCCCGGGGAAGTGGAGCACGCTCAATGATGGCTGCGCCCACTTCGGCGCCAAGGGCATGAAAATGGTCTATGGCTGGAAGGTCTTCAAGGGCGGCAGTATCTGTGTGGAGGTCAAGGGCTTCAATGCCAAGGCGAAGAAGACCTGGTACAAAGCCGGCTGCGGGAAGAGCGGGAAGATAACGGTGCCGTGGGGCAACGTTGTCGCGAACAAGGAGATGAAGGTCAAGGGGGCAGCTCTCCTGCGGTGGAACTGAGCTATTCCCCGAATCCGGTCAGGCCCACGCCCAGCGACCCGTGGCACTGACGGGAGAGGGCGAGAGGCGGTGTGGCCTCTTCGCCCTCGCCGTCTGAGCCGCGCCTGTGGGTCGAGCACCGACTCGCCACTGCCTCGTTGAGCCGGGCCGGTGTCCGGGCCCACGGCACACGACGGGCAGGCCCGGCCGCAGTCACAGGACGGGCACCCGGGAACAACCGGGTACCCGTCCCGCGTTGTGAGGGCTCTCACGGTCCCCGGGGGAGGACCGGCCGCAGGGTCGATACGATGGCCTTTCCGGGAGTCCGGATCCGCATGAGGAGCGCTCTTGCCAGACGAGGCCCAGCCAGTCGCCGCCCCGCAGCCCGACAAGCCGGTGGCGGCCCCAGTCGCGCCCGGGAAGAATCAGGCCGCGGAGAAGCCGAAGCCCCCGGCCCCCGAGCCCGGCACGGGCCCGGAGCGGGCCGGTGCCCCGGCGCTGCGGCCCGCGCCCGCCTCGCCCGCTCAGCCGGCCTCCCCGGCCGCGTCCGCGCCGAAGCCCCCGGCGAAGCCCGCTGCGAAGCCGGTCACCTCGCCCGCTCCCACGACCCGCTCCGGCGGCTCCTCCAACCGGGTACGGGCCAGGCTCGCACGGCTCGGGGTACAGCGCTCCAGCCCGTACAACCCGGTCCTCGAACCGCTGCTGCGCGCCGTCCGCAGCAACGACCCCAAGATCGAGACGTCCACGCTGCGTCAGATCGAGCGCGCCTACCAGGTCGCCGAGCGCTGGCACCGCGGCCAGAAGCGCAAGAGCGGCGACCCGTACATCACGCACCCGCTCGCCGTCACGACGATCCTCGCCGAGCTGGGCATGGACCCGGCGACGCTGATGGCCGGCCTGCTGCACGACACGGTCGAGGACACCGAGTACGGCCTCGACACGCTGCGCCGCGACTTCGGCGACCAGGTCGCCCTGCTCGTCGACGGTGTCACCAAGCTGGACAAGGTCAAGTTCGGCGAGGCCGCACAGGCCGAGACCGTACGCAAGATGGTCGTCGCCATGGCCAAGGACCCCAGGGTCCTCGTCATCAAGCTCGCAGACCGGCTGCACAACATGCGCACCATGCGCTACCTCAAGCGGGAGAAGCAGGAGAAGAAGGCCCGCGAGACGCTTGAGATCTATGCCCCACTGGCACACCGCCTGGGCATGAACACCATCAAGTGGGAGCTGGAGGACCTCGCCTTCGCGATCCTCTACCCCAAGATGTACGACGAGATCGTCCGCCTCGTCGCCGAGCGGGCCCCCAAGCGCGACGAATACCTCGCCATAGTGACCGACGAGGTCCAGGCAGACCTGCGCGCCGCCCGGATCAAGGCCACCGTCACCGGGCGCCCGAAGCACTACTACAGCGTCTACCAGAAGATGATCGTGCGCGGCCGGGACTTCGCCGAGATCTACGACCTGGTGGGCATCCGGGTCCTCGTCGACACCGTCCGCGACTGCTACGCGGCGCTCGGCACCGTCCACGCGCGATGGAATCCGGTCCCCGGCCGGTTCAAGGACTACATCGCGATGCCCAAGTTCAACATGTACCAGTCGCTGCACACCACGGTGATCGGCCCCAGCGGCAAGCCCGTCGAGCTGCAGATCCGTACGTTCGACATGCACCGCCGCGCCGAGTACGGCATCGCCGCGCACTGGAAGTACAAGCAGGAGGCCGTCGCGGGCGCCTCCAAGGTGCGTACCGACGTACCCAAGAGCACGGGCAAGGGCGCGCGCCAGGACACCGTCAACGACATGGCGTGGCTGCGCCAGCTCCTGGACTGGCAGAAGGAGACGGAGGACCCCAGCGAGTTCCTGGAGTCCCTGCGCTTCGACCTCTCCCGCAACGAGGTCTTCGTCTTCACTCCCAAGGGCGACGTCATAGCGCTCCCCGCGGGTGCGACGCCGGTGGACTTCGCGTACGCCGTGCACACGGAGGTCGGCCACCGGACCATAGGAGCACGGGTCAACGGGCGGCTCGTACCGCTCGAATCGACCCTCGACAACGGCGATCTGGTGGAGGTCTTCACCTCCAAGGCGGCCGGCGCCGGACCCTCCCGGGACTGGCTGGGCTTCGTCAAGTCGCCCCGGGCCCGCAACAAGATCCGCGCCTGGTTCTCCAAGGAGCGCCGCGACGAGGCGATCGAGCAGGGCAAGGACGCCATCGCGCGCGCCATGCGCAAGCAGAATCTGCCGATCCAGCGGATCCTGACCGGCGACTCGCTGGTCACGCTCGCCCATGAGATGCGCTACCCCGACATCTCGTCGCTGTATGCGGCGATCGGCGAGGGCCATGTCGCGGCCGCGGGCGTCGTGCAGAAGCTGGTGCAGGCGCTCGGCGGCGAGGACGCCGCCAACGAGGACCTCGCGGAGAGCGCGCCGCCCTCGCGCAGCCGCCACAAGCGCCGCTCCAACGCCGATCCGGGTGTGGTCGTCAAGGGCGTCGAGGACGTCTGGGTCAAACTGGCCCGCTGTTGTACGCCGGTCCCCGGCGACCCGATCATCGGCTTCGTCACCCGTGGCAGCGGCGTCTCCGTGCACCGCGCCGACTGCGTCAACGTCGACTCGTTGTCGCAGCAGCCGGAGCGGATCCTGGAGGTCGAGTGGGCGCCCACCCAGTCCTCGGTCTTCCTGGTCGCCATCCAGGTCGAGGCCCTGGACCGGTCGCGGCTGCTCTCGGACGTCACCCGCGTCCTGTCCGACCAGCACGTCAACATCCTGTCGGCGGCCGTCCAGACCTCCCGGGACCGGGTGGCCACCTCCCGCTTCACCTTCGAGATGGGCGATCCGAAGCACCTCGGACACGTGCTGAAGGCGGTACGGGGCGTGGAGGGCGTCTACGACGTCTACCGCGTCACTTCGGCCCGCAGGCCCTGACCGACGACCCCGCGCATGTGACAAGGCCCCCTGTGTCCGTCCCGAGGGACGGACACAGGGGGCCTTGTCACAAGCCGGTCAGCAGCAGGTGCTGCTTCAGCCGCCGAATTCCTCCAGGCCCTTCAGCGCCTGGTCCAGCAGCGCCTGCCGGCCTTCGAGCTCCCTGGCCAGCTTGTCGGCCCGGGCGTTGTTGCCCGAGGCACGAGCCGTGTCGATCTGCGTACGCAGCTTGTCCACGGCCGCCTGCAGCTGACCGGTCAGACCCGCGGCGCGCGCACGCGCCTCCGGGTTCGTCCGGCGCCACTCCGACTCCTCGGCCTCCTGGAGCGCCCGCTCCACCGCATGCATCCGCCCCTCGACCTTCGGACGGGCGTCACGCGGTACATGGCCGATGGCCTCCCAGCGCTCGTTGATGGCCCGGAACGCGGCCCTGGCCGCCTTCAGGTCCTGCACCGGCACCAGCTTCTCGGCCTCGACCGCGAGCTCCTCCTTGAGCTTGAGGTTCTCGCCCTGCTCCGCGTCCCGCTCGGCGAAGACCTCGCCGCGGGCGGCGAAGAAGACGTCCTGAGCACCGCGGAAGCGGTTCCACAGATCGTCCTCGGCCTCGCGCTGGGCGCGGCCCGCCGCCTTCCACTCCGTCATCAGGTCGCGATAGCGGGCGGCCGTCGCTCCCCAGTCCGTGGAGCCGGAGAGCGACTCGGCCTCGACGACCAGCTTCTCCTTGACCTTGCGGGCTTCCTCGCGCTGGGCGTCCAGCGAGGCGAAGTGGGCCTTGCGGCGCTTGGAGAACGCCGAGCGGGCGTGCGAGAAGCGGTGCCACAGCTCGTCGTCGGACTTGCGGTCGAGCCGCGGCAGGCCCTTCCACGTATCGACGAGCGCACGGAGGCGCTCGCCCGCGGAGCGCCACTGCTCGCTCTGCGCCAGCTCCTCGGCCTCGGTGACCAGCGCCTCCTTGGCGTGCTTCGCCTCGTCGGTCTGCTTCGCCTTCTGGGCCTTGCGCTCCTCGCGCCGCGAGTCGACCGTCGCGACCAGCGCGTCGAGTCGCTTGCGCAGCGCGTCGAGGTCACCGACGGCGTGATGCTCGTCCACCTGCAGGCGCAGATGCTCGATGGCGGTCGTGGCGTCCTTGGCCGACAGGTCGGTGGTCTTCACCCGCCGTTCGAGGAGGCCGATCTCGACCACAATGCCCTCGTACTTGCGCTCGAAGTAGGCCAGAGCCTCCTCGGGGGAACCCGCCTGCCACGATCCGACGACCTGCTCGCCATCGGCTGTACGCACGTACACGGTGCCCGTCTCATCGACGCGGCCCCACGGGTCGCTGCTCACAGCGCCTCCTCCACCTGATGCCTGCGAGAGGGTTCGCCCCCCTGGCATCGTCCACAGTTTCCTGGGGCGGGCAGCGCCCGCCCTGCACAACGCCAATCTAGGCGACCGGCCGCCCGGCTGTCCGCACTCAGCGCGGCCGAAAATAATCCGGCCCGCCCTTCGTCGTCACCACCGGCCGGCCCGGTCCGGCCGCTCCGGCCGCGTCACGACTTGTCGACAGCGGCCTTCGAGATGTCCACGGCCTTCTTCGGCGCACCGTCGGCCGCACCGCCGGCCACACCCGCCGCACCGATGTCCTTGACCGCCTTCAGCGACGCATCGTCCATCGTGCCGAACGGGGTGTAGCTGGGCGGCAGTTTGCTGTCCTTGTACACGAGGAAGAACTGGCTGCCACCGGTGTGCGCCTGGCCGGTGTTCGCCATCGCCACCGTGCCCGCCGGATAGGTCACCGTGCCGTCCTTGCCCGCCTTGCCCAGCGCGGTCAGGTTCTCGTCCGGGATCGTGTAGCCGGGGCCGCCCGTGCCGTCGCCCTTGGGGTCGCCGCACTGCAGGACGAAAATGCCCTGCGTGGTGAGCCGGTGACACTTCGTACCGTCGAAGAAGCCCTTGTCGGCCAGCGACTTGAAGGAGTTCGTGGTGTGCGGCGTCTTCGCCGCGTCCATCGTGAACGCGATGTCGCCCTGGCTCGTCTTGAGCGACATCGTGTACTTCGCCTTTTTGTCGATCTTCAGCGCGGGCTCGGGCGCGCTGCTCTCGCTCGCCGACGGCGAGGCCGACGGGCTCGCGCTCGCGGCCGCGTCGCTCTTGTCCTTCTTGCCGTCGTCGTCGAGGGCGAGATACGAGCCCACCCCGACGATTGCCGCCACGGCCACCACGGACGCGATGACGACCGTCAGACGCCTCGTTCTGCGGCGGGCCTCCTCCCGGCGCTGCTGCTGCCGCTCGAACTTCTCCCTGGCGAGCTGCCGCCGCCGCTGATCGCTGCTGACCACCGGGTGATCTCCTTGTAGGTCGTGTGATGAGGCCTGGGCTGCCCCGTACCGTATATGGGTTAGCTGTGGAATGAGGAGCGCCGGTAGGCTCTGAACTGCCGCGACCTTCTCAGTCGCAATCCCATCGTCGGACGACCATTAAGGACGATCGTGCTCATTGCCGGGTTCCCCGCCGGGGCCTGGGGGACCAACTGTTACCTGGTCGCCCCGGCCGCAGGCGAGGAGTGCGTGATCATCGACCCCGGCCATCAGGCCGCATCCGGAGTCGAGGAAGCGCTGAAGAAGCATCGGCTGAAGCCCGTCGCCGTCGTACTGACCCACGGCCACATCGACCATGTCGCCTCGGTCGTACCGGTGTGCGGCGCGCACGACGTCCCTGCCTGGATCCACCCGGAGGACCGGTACATGATGAGCGACCCGGAGAAGGCCCTCGGCCGCTCCATCGGGATGCCGCTCATGGGCGAGCTGACGGTGGGGGAGCCGGACGACGTCAAGGAACTGAGTGACGGCGCCCAGCTGAAGCTGGCCGGTCTGGAGTTCGGTGTCGCGCATGCGCCCGGCCATACCAAGGGGTCGGTGACGTTCAGGTTGCCCGAGGCCGCGGATGTTCCGCAGGTCCTCTTCTCGGGCGACCTGCTCTTCGCCGGCTCCGTCGGACGCACCGACCTGCCCGGCGGCGACCACGCCGAGCTGCTCGAGTCGCTGGCCCGTGTGTGCCTGCCGCTCGACGACTCGACCGTGGTGCTGTCCGGCCACGGCCCCCAGACGACCATCGGCCGCGAGCGCGCCTCGAATCCGTATCTGCACGGTATGGACGCGCCCCGACGAGGAATGTGACGAGAGAAATTCCGTGAGCACCTTCAAGGCCCCCAAGGGCACGTACGACCTGACCCCGCCCGACTCCGCGAAGTACCTCGCGGTGCGCGAGGCGATCGCCGCTCCCCTGAAGAACTCCGGCTACGGCTACATCGAGACCCCCGGCTTCGAGGACGTCGCCCTCTTCTCGCGTGGTGTCGGTGAGTCCACCGACATCGTGACCAAGGAGATGTACACCCTCACGACCAAGGGCGGCTCCCAGCTGGCGCTGCGTCCCGAGGGCACCGCGTCCGTCCTGCGCGCCGCGTTGGAGGCCAACCTCCACAAGCTCGGCAATCTGCCCGTGAAGCTCTGGTACTCCGGCTCGTACTACCGCTACGAGCGCCCGCAGAAGGGTCGCTACCGGCACTTCTCGCAGGTCGGTGCCGAGGCGATCGGCGCCGAGGACCCGGCGCTGGACGCCGAGCTGATCATCCTGGCCGACCAGGCTTACCGCACGCTGGGTCTGCAGAACTTCCGCATCCTGCTCAACTCGCTGGGCGACAAGGAGTGCCGCCCCGTCTACCGGGACGCGCTCCAGGGCTTCCTGCGTGAGCTCGACCTGGACGAGGAGACCCGTCGCCGCATCGAGATCAACCCCCTCCGGGTCCTCGACGACAAGCGGCCCGAGGTGCAGAAGCAGCTGACGGGCGCCCCGGTACTGCGCGACTATCTGTGCGACGCCTGCAAGGCGTACCACGAGGAGGTGCGCGACCTGCTCTCCGCGGCAGGTGTGGTGTACGAGGACGACGAGAAGCTGGTCCGCGGCCTCGACTACTACACCCGCACCACCTTCGAATTCGTCCACGACGGACTCGGCTCGCAGTCCGCGGTGGGCGGCGGCGGCCGCTACGACGGCCTCTCCGAGATGATCGGCGGACCGGCGCTCCCGTCGGTCGGCTGGGCGCTCGGCGTGGACCGTACGGTGCTCGCGCTGGAGGCGGAGGGCATCGAGCTCGAACTGCCCGCGGCCACCAGTGTCTTCGCGGTACCGCTCGGCGAGGAGGCCCGGCGGGTGCTCTTCGGGATCGTCACGCAGCTGCGACGCGAGGGTGTGGCGGCGGACTTCGCGTACGGAAACCGCGGCCTCAAGGGTGCGATGAAGAGTGCGAACCGGTCGGGGGCGCGGTTCACGATCGTCGCGGGTGAGCGGGACCTGGCCGAGGGCGTCGTCCAGCTCAAGGACATGGAGTCCGGCGAGCAGACGGCGGTACCCCTGCCGGACGTGGCCGAGGCGATCCGCGGGCGCCTGGCCTAGAGGCTCCCGGTCGCCGGACGGGCCGGTGTTCCGGCCCGTCCGGCGACCGGAAGCGCAGGGCTCACCGGCCCACCCCGGTCAGCGGTCGCGCCGGCCCGTCCAGCGGAAGGCCAGAAGGCACAGCACCGGGCCGCCGATGCACCAGGCACCCGGCATCAGCGCGACCCCGCCAGGCCCACCAGCGCGATGACGTGCTCGCAGTCGCGCGGACTCGGGTAGTAGCGGGTGAAGTGCGTCAACGTCTCGCGCACCGTCAACTCGGCGGGCGGGGATTCATCCTGCGAGACGGTTCCGAGCCGGGAACGCCGACGGCGGTCGGCGGAAGCCGGGTCCACGCCGAGCACCGACACGGTCCCTCCGCCGCGGCTGCGATGGCCCTGCGGGATTTTCACGGTCGAACGCTTCCCGGCCCCGTTCGGTCCGAGGATTCCGAACACCTCGCCCTGCCGGATGTCCAGGTCCAGGCCGTCGACCGCGGTCACTTCGCCGTAGCGCTTGCGCAGGCCGCGCACCTCCACCACAAGTTCGGTCATGGTCCGGAGCGTCTCGCGGACCCGAGCGTTGTGTACCGGCCGTGCGCGCAGCTCTGCGTACACCTTTATGTCCATCGAACAGAAGACCAGTGGCGCGGTGCGGCACAATGACCGTGCCCAGCAGGCCACTCACTGACGGAACGGCGATATGACGACTGCAGCGGTTGACCATCCCTCCTCCGACCAGGACGAGGACAGCGGGAAGAGGACCATCGGCGGCAGTCGGGCGTTCGCACTGCTGCTGGTGATCACGGGCGCCGCCGGACTCCTTGCCGCCTGGGTCATCACCATCGACAAGTTCAAGTTGCTGGAGGACCCCAACTTCACACCGGGCTGCAGCCTCAACCCGGTTGTCGCGTGCGGCAACATCATGAAGAGCGAGCAGGCGGCCGCCTTCGGCTTCCCGAACCCGATGCTCGGTCTGGTCACCTACTCCGTGATCATCGGCATCGGCCTGGCGCTCCTCGCGGGCGCCCGCTTCCGCAGCTGGTACTGGCTCGGGATGAACGCCGGCACGCTGTTCGGCGTCGGTTTCTGCACCTGGCTCCAGTACCAGTCGCTCTACAACATCAACTCCCTCTGCCTGTGGTGCTGCCTGGCCTGGGTCGCCACGATCGTCATGTTCTGCTACGTCACCACGCACAACATCAAGCACCGGATCCTGCCCGCGCCGAACTGGCTGCGCAACGGACTGACGGAGTTCCACTGGGTGCCGTCGGTCCTGTGGGTCGGCATCATCGGCATGCTGATCCTGACCCGCTGGTGGGACTTCTGGACCAGCTGACCGGCCTGTCGCTCCTGCCGGGCGACCGGCCCGGCAGGGATGTCAGTGCCGTGACATAGGCTTCAAAACGTGGAGCCCGACCTCTTTACCGCAGCCGCCGAAGACCGCCAGGAGAAGGACCCGTCCAGCAGCCCACTGGCTGTCCGGATGCGTCCCCGCACCCTCGACGAGGTCGTCGGCCAGCAGCATCTGCTCAAGCCGGGCTCGCCGCTGCGCCGCCTCGTCGGCGAGGGGAACGGCGGGCCCGCAGGCCCGTCGTCGGTGATCCTCTGGGGCCCGCCCGGCATCGGGAAGACGACTCTGGCGTACGTGGTCAGCAAGGCCACCAACAAGCGCTTCGTCGAGCTCTCCGCGATCACCGCGGGCGTCAAGGAAGTGCGGGCCGTCATCGAGGGCGCCCGCCGCGCCACCGGAGGCTACGGCAAGGAGACCGTCCTCTTCCTCGACGAGATCCACCGCTTCTCCAAGGCACAGCAGGACTCGCTGCTCCCGGCGGTGGAGAACCGCTGGGTGACACTGATCGCGGCGACCACCGAGAATCCATACTTCTCGATCATCTCGCCCCTGCTGTCGCGCTCGCTGCTGCTCACCCTCGAATCACTCACCGACGACGATCTGCGCGGCCTGCTGCAGCGTGCCCTGACCGACGGGCGCGGACTCGGCGGCGCGGTGGCGCTGCCGAGCGACGCCGAGGCGCATCTGCTGCGCATCGCGGGCGGCGACGCCCGCCGGGCGCTCACGGCGCTGGAGGCCGCGGCCGGTGCGGCGCTGGCCAAACAGGAGAAGGAGATCACCCTCCTGACCCTGGAGGAGACCGTCGACCGTGCCGCCGTCACGTACGACCGGGACGGCGACCAGCACTACGACGTGGCGAGTGCGCTCATCAAGTCGATCCGCGGCTCCGATGTGGATGCCGCGCTGCACTATCTGGCCCGGATGATCGAGGCGGGGGAGGACCCGCGGTTCATCGCCCGGCGGCTGATGATCTCGGCCAGCGAGGACATCGGTCTCGCCGACCCCACGGCACTGCCCACCGCTGTCGCGGCCGCCCAGGCGGTCGCCATGATCGGTTTCCCCGAGGCAGCGCTCACCCTGAGCCATGCCACGATCGCCCTGGCCCTCGCCCCCAAGTCCAATGCGGCGACACTGGCGATCTTCGCCGCCCAGGAGGACGTACGGAAGGGGCTCGCGGGCCCAGTTCCGGCCCATCTGCGCGACGGCCACTACAAGGGCGCCGCCAAGCTGGGCCACGCCAAGGGCTACGTATATCCGCACGATGTCCCCGGCGGTATCGCCGCTCAGCAGTACGCCCCGGACGCAGTGCGCGACAAGCACTACTACCAGCCCACGCGCTACGGCGCGGAAGCGCGCTACGCGGATGTGGTGGAGCGGGTCCGCGAGCGGCTCTTCGGCCCGTCCGCCGACTGAGGAGGACACGCAGGGGCCGTTCCCCCGTTCAGTGCGCCGCCGCCTCGAAGAGCGTGTGCATGGCGTGACGCAGCTCGCCGAGGTCCCGCACCGGCTCGGGGAATTCGAAGCGTGCGTCGAAGCACCCCCCGTCCTCGCAGAAGCGCACACGCAGCCCGTACCGGTCCAGCGCGAGCGGTACGACGGAGGGCCGGTGAGCCGCGCAGCGACGGGCCGCACGCTCACCGAGCAGCCCGCACAGCGTGTCGAGCTGTTCGCCGTGCGCCGCGTGCAGATGCTGCAGCAGCTCCGCCTCGTGTCCGACGAGCGGATCGGGGGACGCGTCCCGGAATCCGTCGGGTTCGATCTCCTCGGCGCCCCACAGATCGTCGACGTACGCCTCGCCCGTCTCCAGCCGGAGCGTCATCCGGCCGGGCCCCGACATGCCGGGTACGGTGGTGACCCAGCCCGAGACCCAGGCGCGGCCGCGGATTGCGGTGCGGTACGGAGACCGGGGCGACGTCCGTGATCTCCAGCACAGCGGTCAGCTCGTCGTCCTCGGCGTGCGTCGCGGCCCGCACGGCCGGGGAATCAGCGGGGAGTTCGAGGAACAGATCCCCGTCGGGGCCCACATTCCTGGTCAGCGGCATCAGCTGATCGGAGCCGGGTGCGTTCAGCCCGGGGACGAGCAGTACTGCCGAACAGGTACTCTGTACGAGAGTTCGTGTGCGCTCGGCTGCTGACGGCATCCGAGTGTTTTCTAGCCCGCCGGGACGCGGCTGACCACGATCTGATCGGTCCTCCGTCGTATCGGCACCCTGAGGGGTGTCGACGCTGTCAGTGCTGTCCGTGACGTGTGTGGTGTTCCCCGGGCGAGACATGCGATCTCCTCAAGTAAGGTGAGCCTAACCTAACCTACAACGGAGGTCTGGAGAACGTGCCTAACCAGTCGCGTCCCAAGGTCAAGAAGAGCCGCGCGCTCGGCATTGCGCTGACGCCGAAGGCCGTCAAGTACTTCGAGGCCCGCCCCTACCCGCCGGGCGAGCACGGCCGTGGCCGCAAGCAGAACTCGGACTACAAGGTCCGTCTGCTGGAGAAGCAGCGTCTGCGCGCCCAGTACGACATCAGCGAGCGTCAGATGGCGCGTGCCTACGACCGCGCCAAGAAGGCCGAGGGCAAGACGGGTGAGGCGCTCGTCGTCGAGCTCGAGCGTCGCCTCGACGCCCTGGTCCTGCGTTCGGGCATCGCCCGCACCATCTACCAGGCCCGCCAGATGGTCGTGCACGGTCACATCGAGGTCGACGGCCGCAAGGTCGACAAGCCGTCCTTCCGTGTCCGTCCCGACAACATCGTGATGGTCCGCGAGCGCAGCCGCGACAAGCACCCCTTCCAGGTTGCCCGCGAGGGTGGTTACGCCCCCGACGGCGAGACCCCGCGCTACCTGCAGGTGAACCTGAAGGCCCTGGCCTTCCGCCTTGACCGGGACCCGAACCGCAAGGAAATCCCGGTGATCTGCGACGAGCAGCTCGTCGTCGAGTACTACGCCCGCTGATCCAGGCGTAGCCGCTCTCACCAGCGCTCAGGCCCGCCCCTTCCCCCTGTACGGGAGGCGGCGGGCCTCCGCATTTTCCCGGGGCCCGGCAGGGGCCCGGGCAGCCGCCCCGGCATCCTCTGCCGGTCCGCAGGCCCGCTCGCCGGCGCCCTGGCCACCGCTGCGTCCAGATCCAGCCGGCCACCCGCACGCAGGCCCGATTCATAGGGGTCGTCGCCCAGCTCGCGGCTCCTCGCACCGGGCACGCGGCTGCCCGTAGTACGCCGAACCGAACAGCGGCAGCCCCACCGACGGCCAGATCCGGTCGGCGGCCCCCTGTGGCGCCGCCGCCTCCGCTGCATCCCCCTCGACCGCCGTGACCAGTTGCATGAAACGCGCAGAGTGCTGGCACGGAAGCTCTCCGTGCAATCTCCTTGTGGCAACTGCGGTCCTTGCCGCCGGTAATGCGGTACAGGGCGCGACCACCGGCGCGATAGGCTCGGGAGACGACGATCGGCTGTTGCGGCAGCGGTCGCCGGACCTGGCAGACAGAGACAGTACAGAGACAGCGACAAGCTAGAGAGCGGTGCACTGTGTCCGGTGGAGAGGTGGCCGGGATTCTGGTGGCCGTCTTCTGGGCGATCCTGGTTTCGTTCCTCGCCGTCGTGCTGGTGAGGCTGGCCCAGACGCTCAGGGCGACCACCAAGCTCGTGGCGGATGTGACCGAGCAGGCGGTCCCGCTGCTTGCCGACGCCTCCGCCACCGTGCGCTCCGCGCAGACCCAGCTCGACAAGGTCGACGCGATCGCCACGGACGTCCAGGAAGTCACCTCGAACGCCTCGGCGCTCTCCACCACTGTCGCCTCGGCCTTCGGCGGTCCGCTCGTCAAGGTCGCCGCGTTCGGTTACGGGGTACGGCAGGCCATCGGCCGCAAGACCAATCCGGAACCGGAACCTGCCCGTCGTACGGTGATCGTCGGCCGCACCGTGCCTGCCGCGCGCGGCAGGAAGCGCAGCGGCAGAAACTCCCGCGGATCGAAGGACTGACGCAGCGATGTTCCGCCGTACGTTCTGGTTCACCGCCGGTGCCGCCGCCGGTGTCTGGGCCACTGCCAAGGTCAACCGGAAGCTCAAGCAGCTGACCCCCGAGAGTCTCGCGGCGCAGGCCGCGGACAAGGCGATCGAGACCGGCCACAAGCTCAAGGACTTCGCTCTGGACGTCCGTGAGTCCATGGCTCGACGCGAGGCCGAACTGGGCGAGGCGCTGGGCCTGGAGGCACCGGTCGACCCCGACCTCCCCGTACGGCGTCATTTCGCCGTCGAGGCGGCCGAGCCCGTCGGACCGGACAGGTCCCTCGAAGCCACCAACTACCGCAAGCTCCCCTACAACTCGTACAACCGGAATGAGGACCACTGATGGAGTCGGCTGAAATTCGTCGCCGCTGGCTGAGCTTCTTCGAGGAGCGCGGTCACACCGTCGTCCCTTCGGCGTCGCTCATCGCGGACGACCCGACTCTGCTCCTGGTCCCCGCGGGCATGGTCCCCTTCAAGCCGTACTTCCTCGGCGAGGTCAAGCCGCCCGCCCCGCGCGTCACCAGCGTGCAGAAGTGTGTCCGTACGCCGGACATCGAAGAGGTCGGCAAGACCACCCGGCACGGCACGTTCTTCCAGATGTGCGGCAACTTCTCCTTCGGTGACTACTTCAAGGAAGGCGCCATCAGCTACGCCTGGGAGGCTCTGACGAGCTCCGCGGCGGACGGCGGCTTCGGTCTCGATCCCGAGCGGCTGTGGATCACGGTCTATCTGGACGATGACGAGGCCGAGGCCATCTGGCGCGACAAGATCGGGGTACCGGCCGAGCGCATCCAGCGCCTGGGCAAGAAGGACAACTTCTGGTCCATGGGTGTCCCCGGACCCTGCGGCCCCTGCTCCGAGATCAATTACGACCGCGGCCCCGAGTTCGGTGTCGAGGGTGGCCCGGCCGTCAACGACGAGCGCTACGTGGAGATCTGGAACCTGGTCTTCATGCAGTACGAGCGGGGCGCCGGTGACGGCAAGGAGGACTTCCCGATCCTCGGTGACCTGCCGTCGAAGAACATCGACACGGGTCTGGGCCTGGAACGCCTCGCCATGATCCTGCAGGGCGTGCAGAACATGTACGAGACCGACACGCTGCGCGTCGTCATGGACAAGGCCACCGAGCTGACCGGTGTCCAGTACGGCGCCGACCACGGTTCGGACGTCTCGCTCCGCGTGGTCGCCGACCACATCCGTACCTCCGTGATGCTCGTCGGTGACGGCGTCACCCCCGGCAACGAGGGCCGCGGCTATGTGCTGCGCCGCATCATGCGTCGCGCCATCCGCAACATGCGCCTGATGGGTGCGACCGGACCCGTCGTCAAGGACCTGGTCGACGTCGTGATCGACACGATGGGGCAGCAGTACCCGGAGCTGATCACCGACCGCAAGCGCATCGAGACCGTCGCCCTCGCCGAAGAGGCCGCCTTCCTCAAGGCCCTCAAGGGCGGCACCAACATCCTCGACACCGCCGTCACCGAGACCAAGGCCGCCGGCGGCAAGGTCCTCGCCGGCGACAAGGCGTTCCTGCTCCACGACACCTGGGGCTTCCCGATCGACCTCACCCTGGAGATGGCCGCCGAACAGGGGCTCTCGGTGGACGAGGACGGCTTCCGCCGCCTGATGAGGGAGCAGCGGGAGCGCGCCAAGGCCGACGCCAAGGCCAAGAAGACCGGCCACGCCGACCTGTCCGCCTACCGTGCGGTCGCCGACAACTCCGGCATCACCGAGTTCACCGGCTACACCGCCACCGAGGGCGAGTCGACCGTGGTCGGCCTGCTCGTCGACGGTGTGCCCTCGCCCGCCGCCTCCGAGGGCGACGAGGTCGAAGTCGTCCTGGACCGCACCCCGTTCTACGCCGAGGGCGGCGGCCAGCTCGCCGACCAGGGCCGGATCCGGCTCGACAGCGGCGCCGTCATCCAGGTGCGTGACGTCCAGCAGCCCGTCCCCGGCGTCTCCGTCCACAAGGGCTCGGTGCAGGTCGGCGAGGTGACCGTCGGCGCCTGTGCCTACGCCGCCATCGACAACACCCGCCGCCGCGCCATCGCCCGTGCCCACAGTGCCACGCACCTCACGCACCAGGCGCTGCGCGACGCACTGGGCCCGACGGCCGCCCAGGCCGGTTCGGAGAACTCGCCGGGCCGCTTCCGTTTCGACTTCGGCTCGCCCGCCGCCGTACCCGGCACGGTCCTCACCGACGTCGAGCAGAAGATCAACGAGGTCCTCTCCCGCGAACTCGACGTCCAGGCCGAGGTCATGTCGATCGACGAGGCCAAGAAGCAGGGCGCCATCGCCGAGTTCGGTGAGAAGTACGGCGAGCGGGTCCGGGTCGTCACCATCGGCGACTTCTCCAAGGAGCTCTGCGGCGGTACGCACGTCCACAACACCGCCCAGCTGGGTCTGGTGAAGCTGCTCGGTGAATCGTCCATCGGTTCCGGTGTGCGCCGTATCGAGGCCCTCGTCGGTGTCGACGCGTACAACTTCCTCGCCAGGGAGCACACGGTCGTCTCCCAGCTCCAGGAGCTGGTCAAGGGCCGTCCCGAGGAGCTCCCGGAAAAGATCGCCGGAATGCTCGGCAAGCTGAAGGACGCCGAGAAGGAGATCGAGAAGTTCCGCGCGGAGAAGGTCCTCCAGGCCGCCGCCGGGCTGGCCGATTCCGCCAAGGACGTACGGGGCGTCGCCCTGGTCACCGGTCAGGTCCCCGACGGCACCTCGGCCGACGATCTGCGCAAGCTCGTCCTCGACGTGCGCGGACGTATCCAGGGCGGCCGCCCGGCCGTCGTGGCCCTGTTCACCACCGCCAACGGCCGTCCCCTGACCGTGATCGCCACCAACGAGGCCGCCCGTGAGCGCGGACTCAAGGCCGGTGACCTGGTCCGTACGGCCGCCAAGACCCTCGGCGGCGGTGGCGGCGGCAAGCCGGACGTCGCCCAGGGCGGCGGCCAGGACCCCGAGGCCATCGGCGCCGCCGTGGCCGCTGTCGAACGCCTCGTCACCGAGACGGCGTGACGGCGGGGATGACGCGGATGCGCCGAGGTCGTCGTCTCGCGATCGATGTCGGGGACGCCCGGATCGGGGTCGCCTCGTGCGACCCCGACGGGATCCTCGCCACGCCGGTGGAGACCGTTCCGGGACGCGATGTCCCGGCGGCCCACCGGCGGCTGGGGCAGATCGTCGAGGAGTACGAGCCGATCGAGATCATCATCGGTCTGCCGCGGTCCCTCGGCGGCGGTGAGGGACCCGCCGCCGCCAAGATCCGGGTCTTCGCCCAGGAGGTGGCCCGCTCGGTCGCGCCCATTCCGGTGCGACTGGTGGACGAGAGGATGACCACAGTGACGGCCAGTCAAGGACTGCGCGCCTCGGGCGTGAAGTCCAAAAAGGGTCGTTCCGTCATCGATCAGGCTGCCGCTGTGGTGATCCTCCAGAACGCTCTGGAGTCCGAACGGGCGTCAGGTAAAGCCCCGGGTGAAGGCGTCGAAACGGTTGGCTGATCGCGATACGGTAACGTTCCGCGCGATGTGGCGGTGTTCGAACAAACACTGCACAGCACAGAGACGGAACGTCGTCTCGCGGCTCTAGGGGATCGATGACTGAGTATGGCCGGGGCCCCGGCTCCGAACCGTGGCATCCCGAGGACCCCTTGTACGGGGACCAGGGATGGGGAGGACAGCAGCCTGCCCACGGCCAGAACCAGTACGGCGGCCAGCAGCAGCCCTACCCGCAGGACCCTTACGCGCAGCAGCAGCATCCTCAGCAGCAGCAGCAGCAGCATCCGCAGCCGCAGCAGCAGGACCCGTACGCACAGCAGCAGCATCCGCAGCCGCAGGACCCGTACGCACAGCAGGATCCGTACGCGCAGCAGCAGCCGTACCAGCAGCAGCCCGCGTACGGAGTCCCGCAGGACCCGTACGCGCAGCAGCAGCCCCAGCAGTCCGAGTACAACAACGGTGGCTGGGACACCGGGCAGCAGTCCGCCGGGATGCCCTACGACCCCCAGGCGGCCGACCAGTACGGCGGCCGGCAGGCCGGTTACGGCGAGACGCACGACTCCTACGGCACGCCGGAGGCCTACCCGCCGCCGCAGCCCCCGGGCCGTCGGCAGGCCGTTCCCGAGCAGCCCCCCGAGCAGGCCCCCACGCAGAGTCCCGACTGGGACCCGGAAGTCCAGCCGGAGGAGACCCACCCCTTCTTCACGGGCGCGGACGACGGGGGCGACAACGACGACGAGCACGACGACGACCCGCACGAGTCACGCCGCGGCGGTCGCGGTGGCAACGAGCGCCGGGGCAAGGGCAAGAAGAAGAACCGCAGCGGCGTCGCCTGTCTGGTCGTCGCGGTGGTCCTGGTCGGCGGCCTCGGCGGAGTGGGCTACGTCGGTTACTCGTACTGGCAGGACAAGTTCGGCGCGGCGCCCGACTACACCGGAACGGGCACCGGCGAGGTCGAGGTCGAGATCGAGAAGGGCGCCTTCGGCTCCGACATCGGCAACATCCTGAAGCAGAAGGGTGTCGTCAAGAGCGTCGACGCGTTCGTCGCCGCGCAGAACGAGATCCCCAAGGGCAAGTCGATCCAGGCAGGCGTCTATCTGCTCCACGAGAAGATGTCCGCGGCCGAGGCCCTGAAGATGATGCTCGACCCGAACAGCCAGAATCTTTTGGTGATTCCCGAGGGTTCCCGCAATGTCGACATCTACGCGATGGTCGACAAGAAACTGAGCCTCAAAAAGGGAACGACCAAGGGAATTGCCACGTCCAAGGCGTCCGGCCTCGGGTTGCCCGACTGGGCGAGCAACGACAAGGACATCAAGGACCCGCTGGAAGGTTTCCTCTACCCGGCCGCCTATCCGGTCACCAAGGAAACCAAGCCGGAGACGATCCTGAAGAAGATGGTCTCCCGTGCCAACGAGGAGTACGACAAGTTCGACCTCGAGGGAACGGCCAAGAAGTACAAGTTGGACGGCCCATGGCAGGTTCTCACTGTCGCCAGCCTGGTCCAGGCGGAGGGCCTCACGCACAACGACTTCCGCAAGATGGCTGAAGTCGCATACAACCGCTTGAAGCCGAACAACACGGTCACGAACCGTAAGCTTCAATTCGACTCCGCATTCAATTACCTCAACAACCAGAGCAAGATCAAGATCAGATCCAGTGAGATCCTGAGCAATCCGGACCCTTACAACACCTATTACCACGCGGGCCTTCCGCCGGGGCCGATCAGTAATCCGGGTGACGAAGCCCTGCGAGCAACGCTCAATCCCACTGATGACGGGTGGATGTTTTTCATCTCGCTCGACGGCAAGAAGACCGAGTTCACCAAGACGGCCGCCGAGCACGAGAGGCTCAACAAGAAGTTCAAGGAGCAGCATGGCCTCGGCTGACGGGCGCCGCCGGGCGGCGGTTCTCGGCTCGCCCATCGCCCATTCGCTCTCCCCCGTCCTGCACCGGGCCGCGTACGCCGAGCTCGGCCTCACCCACTGGATGTATGACCGGTTCGAGGTCGACGAGGCGGGCCTCCCCGCCTTCATGGCGGGGCTCGACTCCACATGGGCCGGGCTCTCGCTGACCATGCCGCTCAAGCGCGCGATCATCCCGCTGCTGGACTCCATCAGCGAGACCGCGTCCTCGGTGGAGGCGGTCAACACAGTCGTCTTCACGGATGACGGCCGAAGGACCGGCGACAACACCGATATCCCCGGCATGATCGCCGCGCTGCGCGAACGGGGTGTGGAGCAGACCGACTCCGCCGCCGTGCTCGGCGCCGGAGCGACCGCTTCCTCGGCGCTCGCCGCGCTGTCCGAGATCTGTACGGGACCGGTCACCGCATACGTCCGCAGCCGGGAACGGGGCCAGGAGATGCGCGGCTGGGGCGAACGCCTCGGCGTCGACGTCCGGATCTCCGACTGGGCGGAGGCCGAGCAGGCGCTGCACGCCCCACTGGTCATCGCCACCACTCCGGCAGGTGCGACGGACGCGCTGACCGATGCCGTACCGGATCGGCCCGGCACGCTCTTCGACGTGCTGTACCAGCCCTGGCCGACCGGACTCGCGGCAGCTTGGGCGGCCCATGACGGCGCAGTCGTCGGAGGTCTCGACCTTCTGGTGCACCAGGCCGTCCTCCAGGTCGAGCAGATGACGGGACACTCGCCCGCCCCGCTCGCGGCGATGCGGCGGGCCGGCGAAGAGGCACTGGCCGCACGCTGACCACGCGCATGTGCGGGCCCCGATCCGTCCGTCTGCTGGACCGGCGGCCGGTTCGGGTGCCCGAGCGTGGGAGGATCGAAGGCGGCGGGCCAGGGCCGCGCACCCGGTCGCGCCGTTGCAGTTTCAGGCGCGAGCATGAGGAGCACCGTTGAGCAGGTTGCGCTGGCTGACCGCAGGGGAGTCGCACGGCCCCGCACTGGTGGCGACGCTGGAGGGTCTTCCCGCCGGTGTCCCGATCACCACGGACATGGTGGCGGACGCACTGGCCCGGCGGCGGCTCGGCTATGGCCGCGGCGCTCGCATGAAGTTCGAGAAGGACGAAGTCACCTTCCTCGGCGGGGTACGCCACGGGCTGACCATGGGCTCCCCGGTCGCCGTCATGGTGGGCAACACCGAATGGCCCAAGTGGGAGCAGGTCATGTCGGCCGACCCGGTCGACCCCGACGAACTGGCCGCGCTGGCTCGTAACGCCCCGCTGACCCGCCCCCGCCCCGGCCATGCCGACCTCGCGGGCATGCAGAAGTACGGCTTCGACGAGGCCCGGCCGATCCTGGAGCGCGCCAGCGCCCGGGAGACCGCGGCCCGCGTCGCGCTCGGTGCCGTCGCGCGGTCGTACCTCAAGGAGACCGCGGGCATCGAGATCGTCAGCCACGTCGTCGAGCTGGCCGCGGCCAAGGCGCCCTACGGCGTCTACCCCACACCCGCGGACGTCGAGAAGCTCGACGCCGACCCGGTGCGCTGCCTGGACGCCGACGCGAGCAAGGAAATGGTCGCCGAGATCGACCAGGCCCACAAGGACGGCGACACCCTCGGCGGTGTGGTCGAGGTGCTGGCGTACGGCGTGCCCGTCGGCCTCGGCTCGCACGTGCACTGGGACCGCCGTCTCGACGCCCGCCTCGCCGCGGCCCTGATGGGCATCCAGGCCATCAAGGGGGTCGAGGTCGGCGACGGCTTCGACCTGGCCCGGGTCCCCGGCTCCAAGGCGCACGACGAGATCCTGGTCACCGAGGACGGCATCAAGCGGGCCTCCGGCCGCTCCGGCGGCACCGAGGGCGGTCTGACCACCGGCGAGCTGCTGCGGGTCCGCGCCGCGATGAAGCCCATCGCGACGGTGCCGCGCGCGCTCGCCACCGTCGACGTCGTCACCGGCGAACCCGCCAAGGCCCACCACCAGCGCTCCGATGTCTGTGCTGTGCCGGCCGCCGGCATCGTCGCCGAGGCGATGGTCGCCCTGGTCCTCGCCGACGCCGTCGCGGAGAAGTTCGGCGGCGACAGCGTCCCCGAGACCCACCGCAACGTCCAGTCGTACCTCGACCACCTCCAGATCCGATGAGCGGCCCGCTGATCGTCCTCGTCGGCCCGATGGGCGTCGGCAAGTCCACGGTCGGTGAACTGCTCGCCGACCGGCTCGGCACCACCTACCGGGACACCGACGCGGACGTCGTCGCCAATGCCGGCAAGCCGATCTCGGAGATCTTCTACGACGAGGGCGAGGAACACTTCCGCGAGCTGGAGCGGCAGGCGGTGCACACCGCCGTCGCCGAGCACACGGGTGTCCTCTCCCTCGGCGGCGGCGCCGTGCTCGACGAGACGACCCGAGCGCTGCTCGCCGACCACCCCGTCGTCTATCTCTCGATGGACGTGGAGGAGGCCGTCAAGCGGGTCGGCCTGAACACCGCCCGCCCGTTGCTCGCCGTCAACCCGCGCCGGCAGTGGCGCGAGCTGATGGACGCCCGCCGCCATCTGTACACCGAGGTGGCCCGGGCGACCGTCGCCACCGACGAGCGCACCCCCGAAGAGGTCGCCCAGGCGGTCCTCGACGCACTGGAACTGCCGGAGCGCACGGGCGACCCCGTCACCCCCGGCGTGGAGAACACACGTATGACCGAGCAGGGTCCCACCCGTATCCAGATCGCCGGCAGCGCGGGCACCGACCCGTACGAGGTGCTGGTCGGCCGGCAGCTCCTCGGCGAGCTGCCCACGCTCATCGGCGACCGTGCCAAGCGGGTTGCCGTACTGCACCCCGAGGCGCTCGCCGAGACCGGTGAGGCGGTCCGTCAGGACCTCGCCGAGCAGGGCTACGAGGCCATCGCGATCCAGCTGCCGAACGCCGAGGAGGCCAAGACCGTCGAGGTCGCGGCGTACTGCTGGAAGGCGCTCGGGCAGACCGGCTTCACCCGTACCGATGTCATCGTCGGCGTCGGCGGCGGAGCCACCACCGATGTGGCCGGGTTCGTCGCGGCGAGCTGGCTGCGCGGGGTGCGCTGGATCGCCGTACCCACGACCGTGCTCGGTATGGTCGACGCGGCCGTCGGCGGCAAGACGGGCATCAATACCGCCGAGGGCAAGAACCTCGTCGGCGCCTTCCACCCGCCCGCCGGGGTCCTCTGCGACCTCGCCGCCCTGGACTCGCTGCCCGTTCATGACTACGTCAGCGGCATGGCCGAGATCATCAAGGCCGGCTTCATCGCCGATCCGGCGATCCTCGACCTCATCGAGGCGGACCCGGAAGGCGCCCGTACGCCCACCGGAGCGCACACCGCGGAGCTGATCGAACGCGCCATCCGGGTCAAGGCCGAGGTCGTCTCCAGCGACCTCAAGGAGTCCGGACTGCGCGAGATCCTCAACTACGGTCACACCCTGGCCCACGCCATCGAGAAGAACGAGCGCTACAAGTGGCGGCACGGCGCGGCCGTCTCGGTCGGCATGGTCTTCGCCGCCGAGCTGGGCCGGCTGGCCGGACGCCTCGACGACGCCACCGCCGACCGGCACCGCGCCGTCCTGGAGTCCGTCGGGCTGCCGCTCACCTACCGCGGCGACCAGTGGCCCAAGCTGCTGGAGAACATGAAGGTCGACAAGAAGTCCCGCGGTGACCTGCTGCGCTTCATCGTCCTCGACGGCCTCGGCAAGCCCACCGTGCTGGAGGGCCCCGACCCGGCAGTGCTGCTCGCCGCCTACGGTGAGGTGTCGGCGTGACCCGCCGGGTCCTCGTCCTCAACGGACCGAACCTCGGCCGCCTCGGCTCCCGCGAGCCCGATGTGTACGGCGCCACGTCGTACGCCGGACTCGTCGAGACCTGTCAGGCCCTCGGCAAGGAGCTCGGCTTCGATGTCGACGTCCGGGAGACCAACGACGAGGGCGAGCTGATCCGCTGGCTCCATGAGGCCGCGGACGGTTCAATTCCGGTCGTTCTCAACCCGGGGGCCTTCACCCACTACTCGTACGGAATGCGGGATGCGGCGGCCCAGCGCACCGCCCCGCTGATCGAGGTGCACATCTCGAACCCGTACGCACGGGAGGAATTCCGCCACAACTCCGTGGTCGCGCCGGTCGCCACGGGGACCGTGGCCGGATTCGGCATCGGCTCCTACCGCCTCGCCCTGCGCGCCCTCGCGGACGAGTTGGCCGACTGACGGACCGGTGCACCGGACGGCCGACCGGCCGACCGGGCACTGTGGACCGTCCCCGACCGTTCCCTCAGCGGCGGCCGGGGACGGTACGGTTGCCGTTCCACCAGCGCCAGTTGCCTGTACGAGACGGAGTGGCACCGGATGCAGCACGCAGTGGGGGCCCCGCTGCCGCCGCCCCAAGGCCCCACAAGCGGACCTGTCGGCTGGACGTACCAGGCCCAGCACCCCGGACCGCCGGGGCCGCCTCCCACCACCCCTCCCACGCCCCAGGGCTGGAGCGGCCCCGTCCCGCAGCACGCCCCGGCGCCTGTCTCCAGGGAGACCACCGGACACATCCAGTTGCCGCCCGGCGGGCCCGTCCCGCTGCCCGCGCCGCCCGCCGAGCCCGGCACCGGCAGCGCGACCCTCGCCGTTCTCCTGATCGGCCCCGCGGGCGCGGGCAAGACCACCGTGGCCAAGCTCTGGGCCAGCCGCCGCCGGGTTCCCACGGCTCACGTCAGCCTCGACGACGTCCGCGAATGGGTCTGCTCCGGCTTCGCCGACCCCCAGGCCGGGTGGAACGACCACTCCGAGGCCCAGTACCGTCTCGCCCGTCGCACCTGCGGCTTCGCCGCCCGCAACTTCCTCGCCAACGGGATCTCCTGCATCCTGGACGACGCCGTCTTCCCGGACCGGCCGGTCGTCGGCCTCGGCGGCTGGAAACGCCATGTCGGCCCCGGACTGCTGCCCGTCGTTCTGCTGCCAGGCCTGGAGATCGTGCTGGAGCGCAACGCCGCCCGCAGTGGCAACCGCCGCCTCTCGGACGAGGAGGTCGCCCGCATCCACGGCCGGATGGCCGGGTGGTACGGCTCCGGACTGCCGATCATCGACAACTCGACGTACGACGTGGAGACCACTGCCCGCGTCCTGGACGAGATACTCGCCCGCTCCATAGCCAGCCCCCCGGCCTGGTGAACCGCCATCGCGCGGTGTTCCCGGTCCGGTGACGGGCCCGGCCCCGGCCCCCCGGTCGGATGCGCTGACCGAGCAGGCCTGCGCCACCACTCGTAGGCTCGTGACATGTCAGACGTGTACGCCGTCCGCCGCGGGCTGCTCCGCGACCGGTGCGCCGCCGTCGGATCCGCGGCCGCTCTGGTCTCCCGCCCCGCCAACGTCCGCTACCTCGCGGGCGGAGCGCCCCCGGGCGCCGTGCTGCTGCTCGGCCCCGGTGAGGACGTCCTGCTCTGCTCGCACGCCCCGACCGGCGATCCCGCCGACGGGCGCACCGACGATCAGCTTCGGGTGTCACTGATGCCGGCCACCGACGGCGATCCGGCGGTCGCGGCCGCCGGTCTGGCCACCTCCGTCGGTGCGGAGTCCCTGGCCGTCGAGGAACACCATCTGACGGTCTCCCGCCACCGGGCCATGAGCTCGGTCGCCCCGCGGCTGCGGCTCGCCGATCTCGGTGCCACCGTCGAACAGCTGCGGGTCGTCAAGGACGAGGAGGAGATCGCCTGTCTGCGGATCGCCGCCGAGATCACCGACCAGGCCCTGGGCGAACTCCTCGAATCCATCCTGGTGGGCCGCACCGAACGGCATCTCGCCCTGGAGCTGGAGCGCCGCCTGGTGGACCACGGTGCCGACGGCCCCGCCTTCGCCACTTCCGTGGCCACCGGACCGAACTCCGGCCAGGGCCGCCACCGCCCCTCGGACCGGCGGGTGGAGGAGGGGGATTTCCTCTCCGTCTGCCTGGGCGCGAACTATCGCGGCTACCGCTGTGAGATCGGCCGTACGTTCGTCATCGGGACCGCGCCCGCCGACTGGCAGATCGAGCTCTACGACCTGGTTTTCGCCGCTCAGCGGGCCGGGCGCGAGGCTCTCGTGCCGGGGGCCGCCTACCGCGATGTGGACCGTGCGGCCCGTCATCTCCTGGACTCCGCGGGCCACGGCGGGGGCCTCGCACCATGGACCGGGCACGGGGTGGGGCTCGAAATCGACGAGGACCCGCAGCTGGCACCTGCAGCCATGGGTAAACTGGACGCTTGTGTGCCGGTCACCGTCGAACCGGGGGTCCACCTCCCGGGCCGGGGCGGGGTCCGGATCGATGACACGCTCGTCGTGCGCCCCGAGGCGGACGGCGGACCCGAGCTACTCACCATTACGACCAAGGAGCTGCTCGCGCTCTAGCGCGCATCCTCGGTCGTTCCACCAGCTTCAGTCCAGGAGATTCCGCAACCGTGGCTTCCACGAACGACCTCAAGAACGGCCTGGTGCTCAAGCTCGACGGAGGCCAGCTCTGGTCCGTCGTCGAGTTCCAGCACGTCAAGCCCGGCAAGGGCCCGGCCTTCGTGCGCACCAAGCTCAAGAACGTGCTCTCCGGCAAGGTCGTCGACAAGACGTTCAACGCCGGCGTGAAGGTCGAGACGGCCACCATCGACCGCCGCGACATGCAGTTCTCGTACATGGACGGCGAGTACTTCGTCTTCATGGACATGGACACGTACGACCAGCTCATGGTCGACCGCAAGGCTGTCGGCGACGCCGCCAACTTCCTGATCGAGGGCTTCACGGCCTCCGTCGCCCAGCACGAGGGCGAGGTGCTCTACGTCGAGCTGCCGGCCGCCGTCGAGCTGACCATCCAGCACACCGACCCGGGCGTCCAGGGCGACCGCTCCACCGGCGGCACCAAGCCCGCCACGCTGGAGACCGGTTACGAGATCGGCGTCCCGCTCTTCATCACCACGGGTGAGAAGATCAAGGTCGACACCCGCACGGGCGACTACCTCGGCCGGGTGAACAGCTAACCGTGGCTGCTCGGAACACGGCCCGCAAGCGAGCCTTCCAGATCCTCTTCGAGGCCGACCAGCGCGGTGAGTCCGTGCAGACGGTCCTCGCGGACTGGGTGCGGCTCTCGCGGTCCGACACCCGTCAGCCGCCGGTCACCGAGTACACGATGGAGCTCGTCGAGGGGTACGCGCAGTACGCCGACCGGATCGACGACCTCATCATCACCTACGCCGTGGACTGGGAGATCGACCGCATGCCGGTCGTCGACCGGAACATCCTGCGGCTCGGTGCGTACGAGCTGATCTGGGTGGACGGGACGCCGGACGCGGTGGTGATCGACGAGGCGGTCCAGCTCGCCAAGGAGTTCTCCACCGATGACTCCCCGTCCTTCGTGAACGGGCTGCTGGCCCGCTTCAAGGACCTCAAGCCGAACCTCCGCCGGGAGCAGTAGCCTCCGGCGGCGTTCAGCCACGAAGGGCCCGCGGTCTTGTGACCGCGGGCCCTTCGGCGTGCGGGAGGCCGGTTGCCGGCAACGAAAAAACCGTGTCGGCGCGGGCACCCGAATGGGTGAACCCGTGCCGACACGGCGGTACGTTTCTGCGAGGGGTGTCAGCCCTCTTCGTGGGCGACGGCGCGACGCGCGTCCGCGTCCAGCACGCCCCAGCTGATCAGCTGTTCCGTGAGCACGGACGGCGACTGGTCGTAGATCACGGCCAGCGTGCGCAGGTCGTCCTGGCGGATCGAGAGCACCTTGCCGTTGTAGTCACCGCGCTGGCTCTGGATGGTGGCGGCGTAGCGTTGCAACGGCCCGGCCTTCTCCGGCGGGACGTGGGCGAGGCGCTCCAGGTCCAGGACAAGCTTCGGCGGCGGCTCAGCGGCCCCGCCAGGCGTCGTACCGGGCAGGAGTTCCTGCACCGGGACTCCGTAGAAATCAGCGAGTTCGGCAAGACGCTGGACGGTCACGGCACGGTCGCCGCGCTCGTACGAACCGACCACGACGGCCTTCCAGCGGCCTTGGGACTTCTCCTCCACGCCATGGAGGGAGAGGCCCTGCTGGGTGCGGATGGCACGGAGCTTGGCCCCGAGCTGCTTTGCGTATTCGCTGGACATAAGGCTCCCCGGACGCTGGAACATTTTTGCGGCTCCGCCGCGTGGCTGGTAACTCACTGTGAGGTTACGCAGCGTTACTTGGATGCGTCAAGCCGAATGGTCCGGACCGGCACCTCCCGGGGGTGTGACCAGGGCGCTGTGCAAGCCCTGGTAACGTTGATGACGCAATTTCGACGTCCTTTAAGGTCCGTCCAGTGAGGCGGAGAAGGAGGTCCGTTTCTTATGGACGCACAGCATGAAGCCACCGGCAATGTGGCACGCCCCGTTCTCGAGGCTCCCGACATCGCCCGAGTACTGACCCGAATCGCCCACGAGATCGTCGAACGCGCCAAGGGCGCCGACGACGTGGTGCTCCTCGGTATCCCGACGCGGGGCGTCTTCCTCGCCGGCCGGCTCGCCGAAAAACTCCAAGAGATCACCGGCCGGAAGATGCCGGTCGGGTCGCTCGACATCACGATGTACCGCGACGACCTGCGGCTGCGCCCTGCGCGCGCCCTGGCCCGCACCGAGATTCCCGGCGAGGGCATCGAGGGCCGCCTGGTCGTCCTCGTGGACGATGTCCTCTTCTCTGGCCGCACGATCCGCGCAGCGCTCGACGCGCTGGGCGACATCGGCCGGCCCCGCGCGGTGCAGCTCGCGGTCCTCGTCGACCGCGGTCACCGCGAACTCCCGATCCGTGCCGACTACGTCGGCAAGAACCTCCCCACGTCGCTGCGGGAGACGGTCAAGGTCCAGCTCGCCGAGGAGGACGGCCGCGACGCCGTGCTGCTCGGTGTCCAGCAGACCGCCCCGGCGGGCGAGCAGTAGCTGAACTCCACCCGTACGGAGTACCTCGAACCCCGTACGGCAGTTTCCGCACGCCCGCATGCCTGAACCCTCCAGCCACCCGGAGAACACCCAGATGAAGCGTCACCTCATCTCGGCCGCCGACCTCACCCGCGACGACGCCGTCCTGATCCTCGACACCGCCGAGGAAATGGCACGGGTCTCGGACCGGCCGATCAAGAAGCTCCCCACCCTGCGCGGCCGTACCGTCGTCAACCTCTTCTTCGAGGACTCGACGCGTACCCGCATCTCCTTCGAGGCCGCCGCCAAGCGCCTCTCCGCCGATGTCATCAACTTCTCCGCGAAGGGCTCGTCCGTCTCCAAGGGCGAGTCGCTCAAGGACACCGCGCTGACCCTGGAGGCGATGGGCGCCGACGCCGTCGTCATCCGGCACGGTGCCTCCGGTGCCCCGTACCGCCTCGCCACCTCCGGCTGGATCGACGGCGCCGTCGTCAACGCCGGTGACGGCACCCACGAGCACCCCACCCAGGCCCTCCTGGACGCCTTCACCCTGCGCCGCCGCCTCGTCGGGGCGGACGCCGGTATCGGCCGGGACCTCGAAGGCCGCCGGATCACCATCGTCGGCGACATCCTGCACAGCCGGGTGGCCCGCTCCAACGTCCACCTGCTGACCACGCTCGGCGCGCACGTCACCCTGGTCGCCCCGCCGACTCTCGTCCCGGTCGGCGTCGAGCAGTGGCCGTGCGACGTCAGCTACAGCCTCGACGAGGTGCTGCCGAAGTCCGACGCGGTGATGATGCTGCGTGTGCAGCGCGAACGGATGAACGCTGCGTACTTCCCGACCGAGCGCGAGTACTCCCGCCGCTACGGCCTGGACGGCGACCGCATGGCGAAGATGCCCGAGGGCGCCATCGTCATGCACCCCGGTCCGATGGTCCGCGGCATGGAGATCACCGCCGAGGTCGCCGACTCCGACCGGTGCACGGCCGTCGAGCAGGTCGCCAACGGCGTCTCGATCCGCATGGCCGTCCTGTACCTGCTGCTGGGCGGCTCCGAGCCCGCCACCCCGGTTCACCCGTCGCCCGCCGCCCCCGCCCGTACCGAGGAGAACAAGTAACCATGAGCAAGATCCTTATCCGCGGCGCGAAGGTCCTCGGCGGCGAAACCCAGGACGTCCTGATCGACGGCGAGACCATCGCCGCCACCGCCCGGCAGGGCGAAATCGACTGGAGTGGTACCGGCATCGAGGCCGGTGACGCGACCGTCATCGAGGCCGGGGGCCAGGTCCTGCTGCCCGGCCTGGTCGACCTCCACACCCACCTGCGCGAGCCCGGCCGCGAGGACTCCGAGACCGTCCTCACCGGGACCAAGGCCGCGGCCGTCGGCGGCTTCACCGCCGTGCACGCCATGGCCAACACCTTCCCGGTCGCCGACACCGCCGGTGTCGTCGAGCAGGTCTGGCGGCTCGGCAAGGAGTCCGGCTACTGCGACGTGCAGCCGATCGGCGCCGTCACTGTCGGCCTGGAGGGCAAGAAGCTCGCCGAGCTCGGAGCCATGCACGATTCGGCCGCCGGAGTGAAGGTCTTCTCCGACGACGGCAAGTGCGTCGACGACGCGGTGATCATGCGCCGTGCGCTGGAGTACGTGAAGGCCTTCGACGGTGTCGTCGCCCAGCATGCCCAGGAGCCCCGCCTCACCGAGGGCGCCCAGATGAACGAGGGCATCGTCTCCGCGGAACTCGGTCTCGGCGGCTGGCCCGCCGTCGCCGAGGAGTCGATCATCGCCCGCGACGTACTGCTCGCCGCCCACGTCGGCTCCCGGGTGCACATCTGCCACCTGTCGACCGCCGGCTCCGTCGAGATCGTCCGCTGGGCCAAGTCCAAGGGCTGGAACGTCACCGCCGAGGTCACCCCGCACCACCTGCTCCTCACCGACGAGCTCGTGCGGTCCTACAACCCGGTCTACAAGGTGAACCCGCCGCTGCGCACCGAGGCCGACGTCATGGCCCTGCGCGAGGCGCTCGCCGACGGCACCATCGACTGCGTCGCCACCGACCACGCCCCGCACCCGCACGAGGACAAGGACTGCGAGTGGGCCGCCGCCGCCATGGGCATGGTGGGCCTGGAGACCGCGCTCTCCGTCGTCCAGCAGACGATGGTCGACACCGGCCTCATCGACTGGGCGGGAGTCGCCGACCGGATGTCGTTCCGTCCGGCCGCCATCGGCCGTCTCGACGGACACGGCCGGCCCGTCTCGGCCGGTGAGCCCGCCAACCTCACGCTGGTCGATCCGGCATACCGTGGTGTGGTGGACCCCGCGGGCTTCGCCTCCCGCAGCCGCAACACTCCCTACGAGGGTCGCGAGCTGCCGGGGCGAGTCACACACACCTTCCTGCGGGGCCGTGCCACGGTCGTCGACGGGAAGCTCGCGTGACATCACTCACCCCCCTGTACCTCCAGCTCGCCGCCGAGCAGAAGTCGGCCGAAGTGACCGACTGGTCCGCTCGCATCAGCTGGGTCATCGGACTGATCGTCCTCATCGCCTTCGTCTACTGGCTGATGCGTCAGGGATGGAAGTGGCGGGGGAGTCTCCAGTCCGATCTGCCGGAACTCAGCTCCACTCCGGAGAGGTTCGCGGACGGCGAGAAGCTGCTGACGCTGACCGGCAGATACCACGCCTCGACGACCGCCGGGCAGTGGCTCGACCGGATCGTCGCCCACGGCCTCGGTACCCGCAGCCGCGTCGAGCTCACCCTGACCGACCAGGGCCTCGACGTCGTACGACCCGGGGCAGCCGACTTCTTCGTCCCGGCCGCCGCACTGCGTGAGGCCCGGCTCGACAAGGGCATCGCGGGCAAGGTCCTCCCCGAGGGCGGCCTGCTGATCATCACCTGGGCGCACGGCGACAAGCTGATCGACTCCGGATTCCGCTCCGACCGCTCGGCCGAGCACCCGGCCTGGGTCGAGGCCATCGAACAACTCACCAGCACTACGGAAGGCACCGCACGATGACGATCTCCACCCGGGGAGCCGCCAAAGCTCCCGCCGTACTCGTCCTGGAGGACGGCCGCGCCTTCCGCGGCCGCGCCTACGGGGCCGTGGGGGAGACCTTCGGCGAGGCGGTGTTCTCCACCGGCATGACCGGCTACCAGGAGACGCTGACCGACCCCTCGTACCACCGCCAGGTCGTCGTGATGACCGCCCCGCACGTCGGCAACACCGGTGTGAACGACGAGGACCCCGAATCGAAGCGGATCTGGGTCGCCGGATACGTCGTCCGCGACCCCGCCCGGGTGCCTTCCAACTGGCGCGCGCAGCGCTCGCTCGACGAGGAGCTGGAGCACCAGGGTGTCGTCGGCATCAGCGGCATCGACACCCGCGCCCTCACCCGTCACCTGCGCGAGCGCGGTGCCATGCGCGTCGGCATCTTCTCCGGTGACGCCATCGCCGACGAGGCCACGCTGCTGGCCCGCGTCAAGGAAGCCCCCGAGATGGTGGGCGCCGACCTCTCCACCGAGGTCGCGACCAAGGAGACGTACGTCGTCCCCGCGATCGGCACCAAGAAGTTCACCGTCGCCGCGATCGACCTCGGCATCAAGGGCATGACCCCGCACCGGATGGCCGAGCGTGGCATCGAGGTACACGTCCTGCCCGCCACCGCCACCCTCGACGAGGTGTACGCGGTCGAGCCCGACGGCGTCTTCTTCTCCAACGGCCCCGGCGACCCGGCCACCGCCGACCACCCGGTCTCCGTCATGCAGGGCGTCCTGGAGCGGAAGACGCCGCTCTTCGGTATCTGCTTCGGCAACCAGATCCTGGGTCGCGCCCTCGGCTTCGGTACCTACAAGCTGAAGTACGGCCACCGCGGCATCAACCAGCCGGTGCAGGACCGCACGACCGGAAAGGTCGAGGTCACCGCGCACAACCACGGCTTCGCCGTCGACGCCCCGCTGGACAAGGTGTCGGACACGAAGTTCGGCCGCGCCGAGGTCTCCCACGTCTGCCTGAACGACCAGGTCGTCGAGGGGCTGCAACTCCTCGACCAGCCTGCCTTCAGCGTCCAGTACCACCCCGAAGCGGCCGCGGGCCCGCACGACGCCGCGTACCTCTTCGACCGTTTCGTATCCCTGATGGAGGGCCAGCGTGCCTAAGCGCTCCGATATCCAGTCCGTCCTGGTCATCGGCTCCGGCCCGATCGTCATCGGGCAGGCCGCCGAGTTCGACTACTCCGGCACCCAGGCCTGCCGCGTCCTCAAGGCCGAGGGCCTGCGTGTCATCCTGGTCAACTCCAACCCGGCGACGATCATGACCGACCCGGAGATCGCCGACGCCACGTACGTCGAGCCGATCACCCCCGAGTTCGTCGAGAAGATCATCGCCAAGGAGCGCCCCGACGCGCTGCTCCCCACGCTGGGCGGCCAGACCGCGCTCAACACCGCGATCTCCCTGCACGAGAACGGCGTCCTGGAGAAGTACGGCGTCGAGCTCATCGGCGCCAACGTCGAGGCCATCAACAAGGGCGAGGACCGCGACCTCTTCAAGGGCGTCGTCGAGGCCGTCAAGGCGAAGATCGGTTACGGCGAGTCCGCACGCTCGGTCATCTGCCACTCCATGGAAGACGTCCTGGCGGGCGTCGAGACGCTCGGCGGCTACCCCGTCGTCGTCCGCCCCTCCTTCACCATGGGCGGCGCCGGCTCCGGCTTCGCCCACGACGAGGAGGAACTGCGCCGGATCGCCGGTCAGGGCCTCACGCTCTCCCCGACCACCGAGGTGCTCCTGGAGGAGTCCATCCTCGGCTGGAAGGAGTACGAGCTGGAGCTGATGCGCGACAAGAACGACAACGTCGTGGTCGTCTGCTCCATCGAGAACTTCGACCCGATGGGCGTCCACACGGGTGACTCGATCACCGTCGCCCCGGCGATGACCCTCACCGACCGCGAGTACCAGCGGCTGCGCGACATCGGCATCGCGATCATCCGCGAGGTCGGCGTCGACACCGGCGGCTGCAACATCCAGTTCGCCATCGACCCGACCGACGGCCGCGTCATCGTGATCGAGATGAACCCGCGCGTCTCCCGTTCCTCGGCGCTCGCTTCGAAGGCCACCGGCTTCCCGATCGCCAAGATCGCCGCCAAGCTGGCCGTCGGATACACGCTCGACGAGATCCCGAACGACATCACGGAGAAGACCCCGGCCTCCTTCGAGCCGACCCTCGACTATGTTGTCGTCAAGGCCCCGCGGTTCGCCTTCGAGAAGTTCCCCTCCGCCGACTCCACCCTCACCACCACCATGAAGTCGGTGGGCGAGGCCATGGCGATCGGCCGGAACTTCACCGAGGCGCTCCAGAAGGCGCTGCGCTCGCTGGAGAAGAAGGGCTCGCAGTTCTCCTTCACCGGTGAGACCGGCGACAAGGCCGAGCTGCTGGCCGAGGCGGTCCGCCCGACCGACGGCCGGATCAACACGGTGATGCAGGCGATCCGGGCCGGCGCCACCCAGGAAGAAGTCTTCGACGCCACGAAGATCGACCCCTGGTTCGTCGACCAGCTCTTCCTGATCAAGGAGATCGCCGACGAGTTGGCCGCTGCGGACGAGCTCGGTCCCGAGCTGCTGGCAGAGGCCAAGCGTCACGGCTTCTCCGATGCCCAGATCGCCGACATCCGCAGCCTGCGCGAGGACGTCGTGCGCGAGGTGCGGCACGCCCTGGGAATCCGCCCGGTCTACAAGACGGTCGACACCTGCGCCGCCGAGTTCGCCGCGAAGACGCCGTACTTCTACTCCAGTTACGACGAGGAGAGCGAGGTCGCGCCCCGCACCAAGCCGGCGGTGATCATCCTCGGCTCCGGCCCCAACCGCATCGGCCAGGGCATCGAGTTCGACTACTCCTGCGTCCACGCCTCCTTCGCCCTGAGCGACGCGGGCTACGAGACCGTGATGGTCAACTGCAACCCGGAGACCGTCTCCACCGACTACGACACCTCCGACCGCCTGTACTTCGAGCCGCTGACGCTCGAGGACGTGCTGGAGATCGTGCACGCCGAGTCCCTCGCGGGCCCGGTCGCCGGTGTCATCGTCCAGCTCGGCGGCCAGACCCCGCTGGGTCTGTCGCAGGCGCTCAAGGACAACGGCGTGCCGGTCGTCGGTACGTCCCCGGAGGCGATCCACGCCGCCGAGGACCGCGGCGCCTTCGGCCGCGTCCTGGCCGAGGCCGGACTCCCGGCCCCGAAGCACGGCACCGCCACCACGTTCGACGAGGCCAAGGCCATCGCCGACGAGATCGGCTACCCCGTCCTCGTACGCCCGTCGTACGTGCTCGGCGGCCGGGGCATGGAGATCGTGTACGACGAGACGCGCCTCTCCTCGTACATCGCCGAGTCCACCGAGATCAGCCCCACCCGGCCGGTCCTGGTCGACCGCTTCCTCGACGACGCGATCGAGATCGACGTCGACGCGCTCTACGACGGCACCGAGCTCTACCTCGGCGGCGTCATGGAGCACATCGAGGAGGCCGGCATCCACTCCGGTGACTCCGCCTGCGCGCTGCCCCCGATCACGCTCGGCGGCTACGACATCAAGCGGCTGCGCACCTCCACCGAGGGCATCGCCAAGGGCGTCGGCGTACGCGGACTGATCAACATCCAGTTCGCGCTCTCCGGCGACATCCTGTACGTCCTGGAGGCCAACCCGCGCGCCTCGCGCACCGTCCCCTTCACCTCGAAGGCGACCGCGGTACCGCTCGCCAAGGCCGCCGCCCGCATCTCGCTGGGCGCGACCATCGCCGAGCTGCGCGAGGAGGGTCTGCTGCCGAAGAACGGCGACGGCGGCACCCTGCCGCTCGACGCGCCGATCTCCGTCAAGGAGGCCGTCATGCCGTGGTCGCGGTTCCGCGACATCCACGGCCGCGGTGTCGACACCGTCCTCGGCCCGGAGATGCGCTCCACCGGCGAGGTCATGGGCATCGACTCGGTCTTCGGCACGGCGTACGCCAAGTCGCAGGCCGGCGCGTACGGCCCGCTGCCCACCAAGGGCCGCGCGTTCATCTCGGTCGCCAACCGTGACAAGCGCTCGATGATCTTCCCGGCGCGCGAGCTGGTCGCCCACGGCTTCGAACTGCTGGCCACCTCCGGCACCGCCGAGGTGCTCAAGCGCAACGGCATCCACGCCACGGTCGTGCGCAAGCAGTCCGAGGGCGTCGGCCCGCAGGGCGAGAGGACCATCGTCCAGCTCATCCACGACGGCGAGGTCGACCTGATCGTCAACACGCCGTACGGAACGGGCGGCCGCCTCGACGGCTACGAGATCCGTACCGCGGCCGTCGCCCGGTCCGTGCCGTGCCTCACGACGGTCCAGGCACTCGCCGCCGCCGTCCAGGGCATCGACGCACTCAACCACGGAGACGTCGGCGTACGTTCCCTCCAGGAACACGCGGAACATCTGACCGCGGCGCGCGACTAGCAGGCCCAGCAGGGGGACACCGGAAACGGTGTCCCCCTCTCTGTGAGGACACCGAGGACACCCCGATGTACAAATTCTTCTTCCAGCTGGTCTTCAAGCGGATGGACCCGGAGCAGGCGCACCACCTGGCCTTCCGGTGGATCCGCCTCGCCGCCCGCACCCCCGTGCTGCGCACCTTCGTCGCCGCCGCGCTCGCCCCCCGCTACGAGGAACTGCGCACCGAGGCCCTCGGCCTGCGGATGCACGGCCCCTTCGGCCTCGCCGCCGGCTTCGACAAGAACGCCGTCGCGATCGACGGCATGTCGATGCTCGGCTTCGACCACATCGAGATCGGTACGGTCACCGGCGAGCCGCAGCCCGGCAACCCCAAGAAGCGCCTCTTCCGCCTCGTGGCGGACCGCGCGCTGATCAACCGCATGGGCTTCAACAACGAGGGCTCCGCGGCCGTGGCCGAGCGCCTGGCCACCCGCAACCCGGTCTTCCGGACCACGGTCGGCGTCAACATCGGCAAGACCAAGGTCGTGCCGGAGGCCGAAGCGGTCGGCGACTACGTGAAGTCCACCGAACGGCTCGCCCGTCACGCCGACTACCTCGTCGTGAACGTCTCCTCGCCCAACACCCCCGGCCTGCGCAACCTCCAGGCCACCGAGGCGCTCCGGCCCCTGCTCAGCGCCGTGCGCGAGGCAGCCGACCGGACCGTCACCGACCGGCGGGTCCCCCTGCTCGTAAAGATCGCTCCCGATCTCGCGGACGAGGACGTCGACGCGGTCGCCGATCTCGCGGTCGAGCTGGGTCTGGACGGCATCATCGCCACCAACACCACCATCGCCCGGGACGGCCTCGGCCTGAAGTCCTCGCCGTCCCTGGTCAAGGAGACCGGTGGGCTGTCCGGTGCGCCTCTCAAGGCACGCTCCCTGGAGGTCCTGAGCCGCCTGTACGCGCGTGTGGGCGACCGGATCACCCTGGTCGGTGTCGGGGGCATCGAGAACGCCGAGGACGCCTGGCAGCGCATTCTCGCCGGTGCCACGCTCGTCCAGGGCTACAGCGCCTTCATCTACGAGGGCCCGTTCTACGCCCGGGCGATCCACAAGGGCCTGGCCGCGCGCCTGGCCGCCTCCCCGTACGCCACCCTCGCCGAAGCCGTCGGCGCAGAAACCAGGAAGGCCACCGCATGATCCCGGAACCGTTCGGCGCACGCCTGCGTCGCGCCATGGACACCCGAGGGCCGCTCTGCGTCGGCATCGACCCGCACGCCTCGCTCCTCACCGCCTGGGGCCTGGACGACGACGTCGCAGGTCTGGAGCATTTCACGCGTACGGTCGTCGAGGCACTGGCGGACCGGGTCGCCGTCCTCAAGCCGCAGTCCGCGTTCTTCGAGCGCTTCGGCTCGCGCGGCATCGCGGTCCTGGAGAAGGCCGTCGAGGAGGCGCGGGCGGCCGGTGCACTCGTCCTGATGGACGCCAAGCGCGGCGACATCGGCTCCACCATGGGTGCCTACGCGGCGACCTACCTGGACAAGGACTCGCCACTGTTCTCGGACGCGGTCACCGTCTCGCCGTACCTCGGCTTCGGTTCGCTGCGCCCGGCGCTCGACGCGGCCGTCCTCTCCGGCGCGGGCGTCTTCGTGCTCGCCCTGACCTCCAACCCGGAGGGAGCGGAGGTTCAGCGCGCCACCGCCGCCGACGGCCGTTCGCTGGCCCAGCTGATGCTCGACCACATGGCCGCCGAGAACGAGGGGGCCACCCCGCTCGGCTCCGTCGGCGCGGTGGTCGGTGCCACACTCGGGGACGCGGGCGTGAATCTCGCCATCAACGGCCCCCTGCTCGCCCCCGGGATCGGGGCCCAGGGTGCGACGCCCGCGGATCTGCCCGGTGTCTTCGGCGACGCGGTGGGCAATGTGGTGCCCAGTGTGAGCCGCGGCGTACTGAGCCAGGGACCGGACGTGGCAGGGCTGCGCGCAGCCGCCGAACGGCTCACGGACGAGGTCCGGGCAGCCGTCGCAGGTAGGTGAACATGCCACGTAACAGCGTGTTGACTGAATCCTGACCAAAAAACTCGGTTGTTATGCCTGAAATGTCCTGGTCGGCTGAGGCTGACCAGGACTTTTCGTTGGTTCTCGCTGACTCGAGCGGTCTTGGCCGCTAGTCTCCGACGAGAGCCGACGTACACAAGTTGTCCGTCGCTCACCTGGTGTGGAGCGTCCAGCTTCCTCACCGGTCCGTATCCGACAGATCGACATCCGAGGTGACGTAGGCGTGGCTCTTCCGCCCCTTACCCCTGAACAGCGCGCAGCCGCGCTCGAAAAGGCCGCCGCGGCTCGCCGGGAGCGGGCCGAGGTCAAGAATCGACTCAAGCACTCCGGCGCCTCCCTGCACGAGGTCATCAAGCAGGGCCAGGAGAACGACGTCATCGGCAAGATGAAGGTCTCTGCCCTCCTGGAGTCCCTGCCGGGCGTGGGCAAGGTCCGCGCCAAGCAGATCATGGAGCGGCTCGGCATCTCCGAGAGTCGCCGGGTCCGGGGTCTCGGCTCCAACCAGATCGCATCCCTGGAGCGGGAGTTCGGCGGCAGCGCCGCCTGACGTTCTCAGGCACCCCTGAGAACCTGGATAATCGCTTCATGGCTGCAACATCCCGGGGGACGCCCCCCGTACCCCCGGACGTACGTCCGCGGCTGACCGTGCTCTCCGGCCCCTCGGGCGTCGGCAAGAGCACGGTCGTCGCCCATATGCGCAAGGCCCACCCCGAGGTATGGCTCTCGGTGTCGGCGACAACCCGCAAGCCGCGCCCCGGCGAGCGCAACGGTGTCCACTACTTTTTCGTGGACAACGACGAGTTCGACAAGCTGATCGCCAATGGCGAGCTGCTGGAGTGGGCCGAGTTCGCCGGCAACCGGTACGGCACGCCGCGCCGTGCCGTGCTTGACCGCCTGGAGGCGGGCGAGCCGGTGCTGCTGGAGATCGATCTCCAGGGCGCCCGGCTGGTCCGGCAGTCGATGTCGGACGCCCGGCTCGTCTTCCTGGCCCCGCCGAGCTGGGAGGAGCTGGTGCGCCGGCTCACCGGCCGCGGAACCGAATCCGCCGAGGTGATCGAGCGCCGGCTCGCCGCCGCCAGGATCGAACTGTCTGCCGAGTCCGAGTTCGATACGACGCTGGTCAACACCTCCGTCGAGGACGTGGCACGTGAGCTGCTAGCCTTCATGCTGGAGGCTTCCGGCCACCGTGCCGACAGCGACTGACGCAGTCGGCACGCGCGGCAGTACGGAACTCCGCACTGTCAAAGATTTCTTTGATCTTTACCCCCTTCGGAAGGCAGAGAGTGTCCTCTTCCATCACCACGCCCGAGGGCATCATCAACCCGCCGATTGATGAGCTCCTTGAGGCCACCGACTCGAAGTACAGCCTCGTGATCTACGCCGCCAAGCGCGCGCGCCAGATCAACGCGTACTACTCGCAGCTCGGCGAGGGTCTCCTGGAGTACGTCGGTCCGCTCGTCGACACCCACGTGCACGAGAAGCCGCTCTCGATCGCGCTCCGCGAGATCAACGCGGGCCTGCTCACCTCCGAGGCCATCGAGGGCCCCGCGCAGTAAGCAGGAATTGCACCTTCACCACAGGCCCGGCGGCCACGGCTGCCGGGCCTGTGGTGTGTCCGGGGCGACAGCATCGGACCGGGTGCGGTGAGGCAGCATGGGGGTGTTCGTATCCGAGTGCGGGGAGACGCAGTGGACAAGCCGAAGGTCGTTCTTGGGGTCAGCGGAGGCATCGCCGCGTACAAGGCGTGCGAGCTGCTGCGTCGGCTGACCGAGTCCGGTCATGACGTGAGGGTCGTCCCGACCGGGTCGGCGCTGCACTTCGTGGGGGCGGCCACCTGGTCGGCGCTCTCGGGCCACCCGGTGTCGACGGAGGTCTGGAACGACGTCCACGAGGTGCCGCACGTCAGGATCGGGCAGGGAGCCGATCTGGTGGTCGTCGCCCCGGCCACGGCCGACATGCTCGCCAGGGCCGCCCACGGTCTCGCCGACGATCTGCTCACCAATACGCTCCTGACCGCCCGCTGTCCTGTCGTCTTCGCGCCCGCCATGCACACCGAGATGTGGGAGCACCCCGCCACCCAGGAGAACGTCGCCACGCTGCGCCGCCGCGGCGCCGTCGTCATCGAGCCCGCCGTCGGCCGGCTGACCGGCGTCGACACCGGCAAGGGCCGGCTGCCCGACCCCGGGGAGATCTTCGAGGTCTGCCGTCGGGTGCTGGCCCGCGGGCCCGTCGAAGCCGACCTGGCCGGCCGTCACGTCGTGATCAGCGCAGGCGGTACGCGAGAGCCTCTCGACCCGGTGCGCTACCTCGGCAACCGTTCCTCCGGCAAGCAGGGTTTCGCGCTGGCCCGCACCGCGGTCGCCCGTGGCGCCAGGGTCACGCTCATCGAGGCCAACACCGGTCTGCCGGACCCGGCCGGCGCCGACGTCCTGCACGCAGGGACCGCCATACAGCTGCGCGAGGCCGTGCTGAAGGCCGCCGCGGACGCCGATGTGGTCGTGATGGCGGCGGCGGTCGCCGACTTCCGCCCCGCCGAGTACGCGACCGGGAAGATCAAGAAGAAGGACGGTCAGGAGCCCGCGCCCATCAAGCTCGTCCGCAATCCCGACATCCTCGCCGAGGTCGCCGGCGAACGCGCCCGGCCGGACCAGATCGTCGTCGGTTTCGCCGCCGAGACCGACGATGTCCTCGCCAACGGCCGCGAGAAGCTCCGCCGCAAGGGCTGCGATCTCCTCGTCGTCAATGAGGTGGGGGAGCGCAGGACATTCGGCTCCGAGGAGAACGAAGCGGTGGTCCTCGCCGCGGACGGAGGTGAGACCCCGGTGCCGTTCGGTCCCAAGGAGGCACTCGCCGACACGGTCTGGGATCTCGTGTCGTCGCGGCTCGGATGAAATTCTCGTTTCACGCCATCACGCAAGCCAAAACCCCCGAAATATGGGCGCAAATGGCTTTTTCGGAAGGCGATTTTCGTACCGTGACGGGCCGTGCCACAGGTCACAGAACTCCCAAAGGGCGAGACACGTTGTCCGCCGAGCGACAGCGACCGATAAACTGACCCCCGGACCGTGCCGGGCGCAGCTCCCGGCCGTCCGCCAAATGATCAGCCAGCAGCCGCTGCAACCCCAGGGAGCGATGTGTCCCGCCGTCTCTTCACCTCGGAGTCTGTCACCGAGGGCCACCCCGACAAGATCGCTGACCAGATCAGCGACACCATTCTCGATGCGCTGCTCCGTGAGGACCCCCGGTCCCGCGTCGCCGTCGAGACCTTGATCACCACCGGTCTGGTGCATGTCGCGGGTGAGGTCACGACCAAGGCCTACGCCGACATTCCGACCCTCGTACGCAACAAGATCCTCGAGATCGGCTACGACTCCTCCAAGAAGGGCTTCGACGGCGCCTCCTGTGGCGTCTCGGTGTCCATCGGTGCGCAGTCGCCCGACATCGCGCAGGGCGTCGACACCGCGTACGAGAAGCGGGTCGAGGGTTCCGCCGCAGGTGAAGAAGGGGACGACCTCGACAAGCAGGGCGCCGGCGACCAGGGCCTGATGTTCGGGTACGCCTGCGACGAGACGCCCGAACTCATGCCGCTCCCGATCTACCTCGCGCACCGGCTCTCGCGCCGGCTCTCCGAGGTCCGCAAGAACGGGGCCATCCCGTACCTGCGCCCGGACGGCAAGACCCAGGTCACCATCGAGTACGACGGTGACAAGGCCGTCCGTCTCGACACGGTCGTCGTCTCCTCGCAGCACGCCAGCGACATCGACCTCGACTCGCTGCTCGCGCCCGACATCCGCGAGTTCGTCGTCGAGCACGTGCTCGCGCAGCTGATCGAGGACGGCATCAAGCTGGACACCGACGGCTACCGGCTGCTGGTCAACCCGACCGGGCGCTTCGAGATCGGCGGCCCGATGGGCGACGCCGGCCTGACCGGTCGCAAGATCATTATCGACACCTACGGCGGCATGGCCCGCCACGGCGGTGGCGCCTTCTCGGGCAAGGACCCGTCGAAGGTCGACCGCTCGGCCGCGTACGCCATGCGCTGGGTCGCCAAGAACGTCGTCGCCGCGGGCCTTGCCGCCCGTTGCGAGGTGCAGGTCGCGTACGCGATCGGCAAGGCCGAGCCCGTCGGTCTGTTCGTCGAGACGTTCGGCACCGCCGCGGTCGAGACCGAGAAGATCGAGCACGCCATCGGCGAGGTCTTCGACCTCCGCCCGGCCGCGATCATCCGCGACCTCGACCTGCTCCGCCCGATCTACGCCCAGACCGCGGCGTACGGCCACTTCGGCCGTGAGCTTCCCGACTTCACCTGGGAGCGCACGGACCGCGTGGACGCGCTGCGCACGGCGGCCGGGCTGTAAGCCTGCCGCTCCCAGCCTGTACGCCGGGGCCCGGACGCCGCACGCGGTGTCCGGGCCCCGGTGCGTGCGGCCGCCGGTTCGCTCTCGCCGGGGCCGGTGACCGTACACCTCGAAGACAGCCCAGCAGGGCGTCGGCCAGTGGCAGAGCCACGACCACCGGAACCCGCGTACGAGTATCAATGTCAGTGGTGTCTGGTAGGAATTTGGCTGTGAGCAGCGACAACGAGCGATCCGAGGACCCCGCGGGCGGGGCCCCGGAGCAGCTTGCGCTCATTCGGGAGACGGTACGGAAGGCCAACGTGCCGCGGGCCAAGCCGCGGACCTGGCGCGGCGCCGCGCTCGCCGAGGAGCTGCCTGTCGCCCGGGTTCTGGTCAACAAGGGCGTGCTCCATCTCGACCAGTACTTCGACTACGCCGTGCCCGAGGAGCTCGACGCCGACGCACAGCCCGGAGTGCGGGTGCGGGTGCGATTCGGGGCCGGGGGGCGCAATGTCCGCGGCGGGCGGCGCGAAGGGGGCGGCCTGATCGACGGGTTCCTCGTCGAGCGGCTCGCCGAATCGGACTACACGGGAGCCCTGGCCGCGCTCGCCTATGTCGTATCGCCCGAACCGGTGCTGGGACCGGAGCTGCTGGCCCTCTCGCGGGCTGTCGCAGACCGTTACGCGGGCAGCCTCGCCGATGTGCTGCAGCTCGCCGTGCCGCCGAGGAACGGGCGGGCCGAGTCCAAGCCCTCGCCCGATCCCCTGCCACCGCCGCCCGCACCATCGGCGGGGAGCTGGGAGCGGTACGCCCAGGGGCCCGCGTTCCTGCGGGCGCTGGCCGAGGGCGGTGCGCCCCGGGCCGTATGGACCGCCCTGCCAGGACCGCACTGGCCCCAGGAGATCGCCAGGGCCATGGCCGCGACGCTCGCCTCCGGGCGCGGCGCGCTGGTCGTCGTGCCGGACGGCCGGACCGCGGGGCGGGTGGATGCCGCGCTCACCGAGCTGCTCGGCGAGGGCCGCCACGCGCTGCTGACCGCCGACTCCGGACCGGAGAAGCGGTACCGGGAGTGGCTCGCCGTTCGGCGCGGCTCGGTGCGGGCGGTCGTCGGGACGAGGGCCGCGATGTTCGCACCCGTCGCCGATCTGGGCCTGGTCGCCGTCTGGGACGACGGGGACTCCAGCCACAGCGACGACAATGCCCCTTTCCCGCACGTCCGCGAGGTGCTCGAACTGCGGGCCGCGCACGGCCGGTGCGCATTCCTGCTCGGTGGTACGAGCTGCACCGTGGAGGCCGCCCAGCTGGTGGAGAGCGGCTGGGCGCTGCCGCTGCGTGCGGACCGGGAGCAGCTGCGCATCGCGGCGCCCCTGGTGCGTACGGTCGGCGACGGGGAGCTGGCGCGGGACGGGGCCGCGAGGGCGGCCCGGCTGCCCAGCCTGGCCTGGCAGACCGTACGGGACGGGCTGCGCAGCGGTCCCGTCCTGGTCCAGGTGCCGCGCCGCGGATACGCACCGCGGCTGGCTTGCGAGCGCTGCCGTGAACCCGCCCGGTGCCGGCACTGTGCGGGACCGCTTCAGGCACCTGACCAGCGGGATCTCGACTGCGCCTGGTGCGGGCGGGCCGAGACCGCCTGGCACTGCGTCGCCTGCGGCTCCAGTCGGCTGCGGGCCCGGATCGTCGGCGCCCGCCGCACCGCCGAGGAGCTCGGCCGGGCGTTTCCCGCAGTACCGGTACGGACGTCGGGCCGCGACCACATCCTGGACTCGGTGCCGGACGCGCCGGCACTGGTCGTCAGTACCCCCGGCGCCGAACCCGTCGCCGAAGGCGGCTATGCGGCGGCGCTGCTGCTGGACGGCTGGGCGATGGTCGGGCGCCCCGATCTGCGGGCCGGCGAGGAGGCGCTGCGCCGCTGGACGGCCGCGGCCTCGCTGGTGAGGGGGCAGCCGGAGGGCGGCACGGTGGTGATCGTCGCCGAGCCGACGCTGCGGCCCGTGCAGGCCCTGGTCCGCTGGGACCCGGTCGGACACGCCCGCCGTGAGCTGGCGGAACGGGCCGAGCTCGGCTTCCCCCCGGTGTCCCGGATGGCCTCGGTGACCGGCTCACCGGAGGCGCTCACCGCGTTTCTCACGGCCGCCGAACTGCCGCCGGAGGCCGAGGTGCTCGGCCCGGTCCCGGTGCCGGGCGCCGAGCCGGGCAGGCCGCGCAGGCCCTGGGACGCACCGCCGGGGGAGTCCTGGGAGCGGGCGCTGCTCAGGGTGCCGCCGGGGAGCGGGGCGGCGCTTGCGGCCGCGCTGAAGGCGGCACAGGCGGCGCGGATGTCCCGGGGAGGCGGTGCGCAGGTCCGGATCAGGGTGGATCCGCCGGACATCGGGTGACGGCTCGATGGGTGAGGCCGGACGAGGAGATGCGGCTGCCCCGCCGTGCATCGGGCGCGGCGGGGCAGAGGGGTGGGGTGGTCAGCCGTTGCGTGGGCCGGGGAAGATGCCCGGGCGTACGTCCTCGAGCAGGGACGGGCGGTCCACCGGCTGCGGGGGCATGGAGCGTGCGGCGGGTACGGCGGGCAGCGCGGGCGCATTGGCGGAGCCGGGTGCAATGGGCAGCGGGCGCGGCACGGCGGTCTCCGCGGTGGCCTCGGCCGTTCCCGGCTGCCGGGCGTTGCGGCGGGCGCCGTAGCGGCGGTGCACCGCCTGCTTGGTGACCCCGAGCGCGGAGCCCACCGCGTCCCAGGAGAAGCCCAACGAGCGGTCGAAGTCCACTGCCGCGGTGACCAGGGTCTCGACACTGTCCCGCAGCTCCTGGGCCAGCCTGACGGTGGGGGCCGGGGCCCTGCCGTAGACGACGAAGCCCGTGGACGGGCCGGAGCGGCGCGGACGGTAGACGTTGCCCAGTTGGGCGGTGAGCGTGCGCAGCGCGTCCACCTGCCGCCGGACCCGCTCGATGTCCCGCACCAACAGATGCAGGCTGGCCCGCGCTTGGGCGTCGTGGGTTGCGTGGTCGGCCATGAAGAAGCCTCTCGAACCGGCGTTGAAAGGGATCGGGCCGCACCGTGGCGGCTCGCTTCGGTCAATCTCTCTTGACCAACGCGTCAGCCGGGGATCTGGTCACGGTGCGGGGGCGCGTGTCCATATCCAAGGGGCGCGCAGCCATGCGTACGCCCCCCGGTCGCGCGGCCCATAGACTTAGACCGACCGGCAAATGGGGGGCGGCGTCGCGGGGCTGGGCACGCACATCTGCGGCGTTGTCGTCACTCACCATGGCTCCGCCATGCATCGATCCTCCGCCTTGCAGCTGCACGCGCCCAGCCCCGCTCCTTCTCCCACCCCCCATTTGCCGGTCGGTCTTATGCGTTGCTCGTCACCGTACGTTTCGGCCCGAGAGGCAGTCAGCCACCCATGAAGCTCGTCTTCGCAGGCACCCCCGAGGTAGCCGTACCCGCTCTGGACGCCCTGATCGCCTCCGACAGGCACGAGGTGGCCGCCGTCGTCACCCGGCCCGACGCCCCCGCCGGGCGAGGCCGCCGCCTGGTCGCCAGCCCCGTCGCCGAGCGCGCCGAGGAGGCCGGGATCGAGGTGCTCAAGCCCGCCCGGCCGCGCGACGAGGACTTCCTGGCGCGGCTGCGGGAGATCGGCCCGGATTGCTGTCCGGTCGTCGCCTACGGAGCGCTGCTGCCCAGGACCACGCTCGACGTGCCCGCCCGTGGCTGGGTCAACCTCCACTTCTCGCTGCTGCCTTCCTGGCGCGGCGCGGCCCCCGTACAGCACGCGATCATGGCCGGGGACGAGGTGACCGGCGCGTCGACCTTCCTGATCGAGGAGGGGCTCGACTCCGGCCCGGTGTACGGCGTCCTCACCGAAGAGGTACGGCCTACCGACACCAGCGGTGACCTGCTCACCCGGCTGGCGTTCGCGGGTGCGGGGCTGCTCGTCGCGACCATGGACGGCATCGAGGACGGCACGCTGCACGCCGTACCCCAGCCCGCCGAGGGCGTCACCCTGGCACCGAAGATCACCGTCGAGGACGCCCAGGTGCAGTGGTCCGCCCCTGCCCTGCGGGTCGACCGGGTGGTGCGCGGCTGCACTCCCGCCCCCGGGGCGTGGACGCTGTTCCGCGGGGAGCGGCTGAAGGTGATCCAGGCGGTGCCCGTGCTGGACCGTGCCGATCTGGCGCCCGGCGAGCTGTCGGCGGCCAAGAACAATGTGTACGTGGGCAGCGGCTCGCACGCCGTCGAGCTGCTCTGGGTCCAGCCGCAGGGCAAGAAGCCGATGCGGGCCGCGGACTGGGCCCGCGGGGTGCGGATCGTCCACGGCGAGCTGATGGGGATCTAGCGGAATCCCGGGCCGGGGCGGCGACGTACGCTGGGAGGGTTCGCCCTCTCACCATCAGCGGAGCACCTTTCACGTGAACGACCAGCAGCGTCGCCGTCCCGCCAAGCCGCATCGCCGCCCCAAGAAGGACCCCGTCCGGTTCCTTGCCTTCGAAGCGCTCAGGGCCGTCGACGAACGCGATGCGTACGCCAACCTCGTCCTTCCTCCGCTGCTGAAGAAAGCCCGCGCCAAGGGAGACTTCGACAACAGGGACGCGGCGCTGGCGACCGAACTGGTCTACGGGACGCTGCGCCGCCAGGGGACGTACGACGCGATCGTCTCGGCCTGCATCGACCGGCCGCTGCGCGAGGTCGACCCGCCGGTCCTCGACGTGCTCAACATGGGCGTGCACCAGCTGCTCGGCACCCGTATCCCCACCCACGCGGCGGTCTCCGCCAGTGTGGAGCTGGCCCGTGTGGTGCTCGGCGAAGGGCGGGCCAAGTTCGTCAACGCCGTGCTGCGGAAGGTCTCCGCGGACGACCTCGACGGCTGGGTGGCGCGCGTCGCCCCGTCGTACGACGAGGACGCCGAGGACCACCTCGCGGTCGTGCACTCGCATCCGCGTTGGGTCGTGTCCGCGCTCTGGGACGCACTGGGCGGCGGCCGTGCCGGGATCGAGGACCTCCTCGAAGCGGACAACGAACGGCCCGAGGTCACCCTGGTCGCCCGCCCCGGGCGCTCCACCACCGACGAACTGCTCACCGCCCTCGGTGACGAGAACGGCCTGCCCGGCCGCTGGTCGCCCTATGCCGTACGGATGGCGGAGGGCGGCGAGCCCGGCGCGCTGAGCGCCGTGCAGGAGGGCCGGGCCGGGGTCCAGGACGAGGGCAGCCAGCTGGTGGCCGCCGCCCTCGCCAACGCACCGCTGGAGGGCAGCGACACCCGGTGGCTCGACGGCTGTGCGGGGCCCGGCGGCAAGGCCGCCCTGCTCGGCGCACTCGCCGCCGGACGCGGTGCCGCCCTGCTCGCCGCCGAGAAGCAGCCGCACCGGGCCCGCCTCGTGGAGCGCGCGCTGGCCGGCAACCCCGGCCCCTACCAGGTGATCACCGCCGACGGAACCCGTCCGCCGTGGCAGCCCGGCACCTTCGACCGGATCCTGATGGACGTCCCGTGCTCGGGCCTCGGAGCGCTGCGCCGCCGCCCGGAGGCGCGCTGGCGGCGCCGCCCGGAGGACCTGGAGAGCTTCGCCCCGCTGCAACGCGGTCTGCTGCGTGAGGCATTGAAGGCGGTGCGGGTCGGCGGCATCGTCGGTTACGCGACCTGCTCACCGCATCTCGCCGAGACCCGGGTCGTCGTCGAGGACGTGCTCAAGGGGCGTGGCGGCCAGCCGGTCGATGCGGAGTGGGTCGATGCCCGCCCGCTGATGCCGGGAGTGCCCGCGCTGGGCGACGGTCCCGACGTCCAGTTGTGGCCGCATCTGCACGGCACCGACGCGATGTATCTGGCACTGCTGCGCCGGACCGCCTGAGGCGGGCCGGGGGCCGCGCGCGGCCGGTGGGGCGGTCGGGGCCCGAGGCATGTGCGACCGGCACATGGGTACCGGCCGCCCGCCGGATTCGGTGCCGGCCCGTCGGCAGAAGGCCCTCCGCCGCCTGCCGGCAGCGGGCCCCCGCCTCAGGGCCCCGTACCGCCCCCCGAAGGGCCCGACGCGGGCTGAAACGCCCGTATCGCACGGCCGGGAAGCCTGGATTCCGCGAACTGTAATGATCCCGTGAGGCTTTGGCCCGCACCAGGGCGGGGAAGTGGCGCGGAACATGGCAGGCTTGGCACATGGCTCAGATCAACCCCAGCATCCTGTCCGCCGACTTCGCCCGCCTCGCCGAGGAGGCGAAGGCAGTGGAAGGTGCCGACTGGCTCCATGTCGATGTGATGGACAACCACTTTGTGCCCAATCTGACCCTCGGCGTGCCGATCGTGGAATCGCTGAGCCGGGCCACGGACACTCCGCTGGACTGCCATCTGATGATCGAGGACCCGGACCGCTGGGCGCCGCAGTACGTCGAGGCGGGCGCCGGTTCCGTCACCTTCCACGTGGAGGCCGCGGCAGCCCCCGTACGGCTGGCGCGGGAGATCCGGGCCAAGGGTGCCCGCGCCTCCATGGCGCTCAAGCCCGCGACGCCCATCGAGCCGTACGAGGACCTGCTCCCCGAACTCGACATGCTGCTGATCATGACGGTGGAGCCGGGCTTCGGCGGCCAGGCTTTCCTGGACATCATGCTGCCGAAGATCCGCCGCACCCGTGAGCTGATCTCCAAGCACGGCCTCGAACTGTGGCTCCAGATCGACGGCGGCGTCTCGGACTCCACCATCGAGCGGTGCGCCGAGGCCGGTGCGGATGTCTTCGTCGCGGGTTCGGCGGTGTACGGGGCCGAGGACCCGGCGGAAGCGGTGCGCGCCCTGCGCGCCAAGGCGGAAGCGGCCACCGCCTCGGCGGCCTGGGCGTGCCGCCACTGAGGCCGGAACCGGCGCCGGAACCCGCACCTGCCCCCGATTGCAGGTCGGCCCGGCCAAGGGCAGATGAACGCGGTCCGACGGGACCGATCAAGGATCGCCGGATCTGACAGGATGAACGGCGTATCGAGAGTGTGAACAGCAGTGAGGAGATCGCGGTGTCTGCAATGTCGGCGGGACGGTCCGCCCTGCGGATGGGGCCCGCGGAGCTGGTGCAGGCGGCGGCCATGGCCCGCCGCTTCTACCTCGAAGGAAAGTCGAAGATCCAGATCGCCGAGGAGTTCGGCGTCAGCCGCTTCAAGGTGGCCCGGGTCCTGGAGACGGCTCTTGAGCGCGACCTCGTACGGATCGAGATCCGCGTCCCCGCCGAGCTGGACGCCGAGCGCTCCGACGCGCTCAGGGCCCGCTACGGGCTGCGTCACGCGGTCGTCGTCGAATCTCCCGCGGAGGAGCAGGACGACGCACCGGACCCGGAGAACCTGGGTGAGGTCGCGGCGGATCTCCTCGGAGAACTGGTGAACGAGGGCGATGTGCTCGGCCTGGCCTGGGGCCGGTCCACCATCCACATGGCGGCGGCGCTCGACCGGCTGCCGCCGTGCACGGTCGTGCAGCTCACCGGGGTGTACGACGCGGGGACGGCCGAACGCGGCTCGGTCGAGGCGGTCCGGCGGGCCGCCCAGGTGGCCGGAGGTGAGGCCCACCCGATCTACGCGCCGATGCTGCTGCCCGACCCGGCCACGGCCGCCGCGCTGCGCCACCAGACCGGTATCGCCCGCGCCTTCGAGTACTTCGACAAGGTGACGGTCGCCGCGGTGTCCATCGGCTCCTGGGAGCCGGGCATCTCCACCGTCCACGACATGCTCACCGACGAGGAGCGGGCGCACTACGCGTCGCTCGGCGTCGCCGCCGAGATGTCCGCGCACCTCTTCGACACGGAGGGGCGGCGGGTCGGCCGGGACCTGGGGGAGCGATGCATCACGGTCGAGGCCGACCGGCTGCGCCGGATTCCCGAGGTGGTGGCGATCGCGGGCGGCCAGCGGAAGGCTGCGGCGATCGGGGCGGTGCTGCGGTCCGGGCTCGTCACCAGCCTGGTGACGGATACGGCGGCGGCCGACTATCTGCTGACCGAGTCGGCGGCGCCGCGGCGGCCGGCGCTGGAGCGGGCGGATCCGGACGGGGCCTGAGCGGGTGCCGGGGGCGGGCGGCGGTGGTCGCGGTGACCGTTGCCGGGGCCGCCCGGTGGCCGCCGTGTCCTCAACCGCCGGGCGGGCTTGATCCTGCCGCCCGGCGATTGAGTGGGCCTTGACCGACGAGTCCGGTGGTTCAGTCCTGGGCCACGCCCAGGACCGTTGCCTCCAGGTACTCTTCCGGCTCCTCGTACTGGCTCACATCGGCCGGGTTGTAGCGGGGGGTCTGCCGTGACCAGTCCAGGTTGCCGCGCATCCAGCTCCGCATCCCGTCCAGGTACGGTGCGAGCATCCAGGACAGCTGCGGGTACGCGGTCAGCAGCTCGGCCTCGGCGGTGAGGAACCGCTCCGTCTCCGTGGCGATTTCCGCGCAGACGTGTTCGAGCGCCTGCTGCTTGCCGTACCCGCGGTGGTGCCGGACCAGATGGACGAGATTGTGGATCTCGCCGAGCATCTGCTCCTTCTCGTACGAGTACACGTCGTTGGCCCAGCACACGACATTGCACGACGCTTCCAGCGCGGCGATGAACCGGGAATCGTTGTGGATCGACTCGGGAGCCTCGATCCCGGCCACGATCTCTATCAGGTCCATGCAGACATGTATCGCGCCGGTGTGGCGACGCTTGGCGATGTACGTCTCCTCGGACGGCACCACCCCTGCGGCCCGGTTCCCGGCCTCCCAGGTGGTGGCCGTCGTGAGATACGTGGTGAGGTGCCAGCCGAACCGGGTGCGCCAGTGTGCGGACGCGGTCGGCGTCGTCCGTTCCCACAGATCGACCAGGGCGACCACGGCGGCGGGAAGGTCCTCGTCCGGCAGGGTGCCCGTACCGGTGCCCTCGATCACGGACCGCATCACCGCGACCACGTCCCGCACCCGCTCGGGGCTGCGGCCCAGGTGACCGTCGTCGAGTTGGTCGTCGACGAGAAACAGCCATACGAACCAGTCGGCGACGAGGTCGAGATTCTTGTTGCCGGCATTCGGATACACCATGCCGACGAACGCTCCGAAGTCCGCTTGGTCGAAGCGCTCCCTGGCCGAATCCCGGTGTACCAGACCGGTGTTGCGGATCCAGCTGTCGAGGTGGACCCGGGTGTGCCCGACGTGCGGATTCGTCCGCTGGGGGAACGGGCAGTAGATGTCCGGCAGTTCGCTCTCCACGGGTGGGTCGTGATCCTCTCCGGTCGTACGTGTGACGGAAGTTGTGACCGTCCGCCTGTTCCTCCGGGGCACAGCCGTGACCCACGGGACCTGCGGATTTGAAGCTACCTGACCGCTTGTCACCAGGTCCAGGGAAGATGATCGCGAATGATTCGGATGCCGTACGGGTAGGGTCCGTGGGTAAGGCAGGTTCCACTTGCCCGGGACTCCCGCTCCGTTCCTTTGGAGGAACGTACGAACGCGGGGGCCATTTGCTGTGTCTTCCTGGACGCGACCTGCTCCGTTTCGTATGAAAAAATGAGCGTTATGCGTTTTCTTGAGCCCGGTACCGGTCGTTACACAGACTCCCCCTCGGTCCCGTACGACCTCACGTACGACGATGTCTTCATGGTTCCGGGCCGTTCGGCGGTCGGTTCCCGCCAGGGTGTCGACCTCTCCTCGCCGGACGGCAGCGGCACCACCATTCCGCTCGTCGTCGCGAACATGACGGCCATCGCGGGCCGTCGGATGGCTGAAACGATCGCCCGCCGCGGCGGGCTCGTCGTCATCCCTCAGGACATCCCGATCGACGTCGTCACCGATGTCGTCTCCTGGGTGAAAACGCGCCACCTCGTGCTCGACACGCCGATCGTGCTGGCCCCGGGCCAGACGGTCGCCGACGCCCTGTCCCTGCTGCCGAAACGCGCGCACGGCGCGGGTGTCGTCGTCGACGAGGAGCAGCGGCCCCTCGGTGTCGTCACCGACCACGACCTGACCGGTGTCGACCGCTTCACCCAGCTCTCCGAGGTCATGTCCAGGGATCTGGTGCTGCTCGACGCGGACATCGACCCGCGCGACGCCTTCAACAAGCTCGACGGCGCCCACCGCAAGCTCGCCCCCGCGGTCGACGCGGACGGCCGGCTCGTCGGCATCCTCACCCGTAAGGCCGCGCTGCGCGCCACTCTGTACACCCCCGCCACCGACGCGGCCGGCAAGCTGCGGATCGCCGCCGCCGTCGGGATCAACGGCGATGTGGCCGGCAAGGCCAAGCAGCTCCTCGACGCGGGCGTCGACACGCTCGTCGTGGATACCGCCCACGGCCACCAGGAGTCCATGATCGGCGCGGTCAGGGCCGTCCGGGCGCTCGACCCGCAGGTGCCGATCGTCGCGGGCAACATCGTCGCCGCCGAGGGCGTGCGCGACCTCATCGAGGCCGGCGCGGACATCGTCAAGGTAGGTGTCGGCCCCGGCGCCATGTGCACCACCCGGATGATGACCGGTGTGGGCCGGCCGCAGTTCTCCGCTGTCCTGGAGTGTGCCGCCGAGGCGAAGAAGTACGGCAAGCACGTCTGGGCGGACGGCGGCGTCCGTCACCCGCGCGATGTCGCCATGGCGCTCGCCGCGGGCGCGTCCAATGTGATGATCGGCTCCTGGTTCGCCGGTACGTACGAGTCGCCGGGCGACCTCCAGCAGTCCGCCGACGGCCGCTTCTACAAGGAGTCCTTCGGCATGGCGTCCGCGCGCGCCGTGAAGAACCGTACGTCGGACGAGTCGGCGTACGACCGGGCCCGCAAGGCGCTCTTCGAGGAGGGCATCTCCACCTCGCGGATGTTCCTCGACCCGGCCCGGCCCGGCGTCGAGGACCTGATCGACTCGATCATCGCGGGAGTGCGCTCCTCCTGCACCTACGCCGGTGCGGCCTCCCTGGAGGAGTTCGCCGAGAAGGCGGTCGTCGGGGTGCAGAGCGCCGCCGGTTACGCCGAGGGCAAGCCGCTGCACGCCAGCTGGAGTTGATTCCGAAGTCCCGCAACACCGTTGCCCCTCACGGCCGTTCGTGCCGTGAGGGGCAACGGCGCTTTTGGGTGTCCCCGCCTGGCTCGGGGATGTCCGATTCCGGCCCCCGGATACCATGGTGATCCGCTCCAACCCCATTGAGATGTAAGTAATATGAAGCGCAATCAGCTGCCCGCCTCTCTGCGGTAAGGGATCTCATGTCCTTCTTCACTGACCTGGCCCATCAGTACATCGACGGCGAGTGGAGGCCGGGCAAGGGGTCCTGGGACATCATCGACTTCAATCCGTACAACGGGGAGAAGCTCGCCTCGATCACGGTCGCCACGGCCGGCGAGGTGGACCAGGCGTACCGGTCCGCCGAGGTCGCCCAGCGGGCGTGGGGCGACACCAATCCGTACGCCCGCCGGATGGTGCTGGAGCGGGCGCTGCGCGTCGTCGAGGAGCGCGAGCCGGAGATCAGCGACGCGATCGTCGCGGAACTGGGCGGCACCCGGCTGAAGGCGGCCTTCGAGCTGCATCTCGCCAAGGAGTTCCTGCGGGAGTCGATCCAGCTCGCGCTGCGGCCCTCCGGACAGATACTGCCCTCGCCGACCGAGGGCAAGGAGAACCGCGTCTACCGGGTGCCCGTCGGTGTCGTGGGTGTCATCAGTCCCTTCAACTTCCCGTTCCTGCTGTCGCTGAAGTCGGTCGCCCCCGCCCTGGCGCTCGGCAACGCCGTGGTGCTCAAACCGCACCAGAACACCCCGGTCTGCGGCGGCACGCTGGTGGCGAAGGTGTTCGAGGAGGCGGGGCTGCCGGCCGGGCTCCTGAACGTCGTGGTCACCGACATCGCGGAGATCGGTGACGCACTGCTGGAGCACCCCATTCCGCAGGTCATCTCCTTCACCGGTTCGGACAAGGTGGGACGGCACGTCGCCACGGTCTGCGCGGCGAACCTCAAGCGCGCCGTGCTCGAACTCGGCGGCAACAGTGCGCTCATCGTCCTCGACGACGCCGATCTGGACTACGCCGTGGACGCGGCCGTCTTCAGCCGGTACGTGCACCAGGGTCAGGTCTGCATGGCCGCGAACCGGATCCTGGTCGACCGCTCGGTGGAGAAGGAATTCACCGAGAAGTTCGTCGCCAAGGTCGCTTCGCTGCGGGTGGGGGACCCGGCCGACCCGGAGACCCAGATCGGCCCGCTGATCAACTCCTCGCAGGCCGAGGCCATTTCATCGCTCGTCGACCAGACCGTCGAGGCCGGCGCGACGGCCCTGCTGCACGGCGGCGCCGACGGCAATCTGGTGAGCCCGTCCGTGCTGACCGGTCTGGCCGCGGATTCCCCCGTCCTGTCCCAGGAGATCTTCGGGCCGGTCGCGCTCCTCGTACCGTTCGACGGTGAGGACGAGGCGGTTCGGATCGCCAACGACACCCCGTACGGTCTGAGCGGCGCGGTGCACACCGGCAACATCGAGCGCGGCGTACGGATCGGGCAGCGCATCCACACCGGCATGATCCACATCAACGACGGCACGGTCCACGACGAGCCCATCGTCCCGTTCGGCGGCGAGAAGAGCTCCGGCCTCGGCCGGCTGAACGGCGCGTCGATGATCGAGGCCTTCACCACCCAGAAGTGGATCTCGGTGCAGCACGGCCGTTCGCAGTTCCCGTTCTGACCGGTCACCCGATGCGGTGAGCGCGCCCGGCCGGGCGGGGCCATGGTCTACTTCGGGGGCGGCACCCTGCCGCCCCCGAAGTAGACCATCGCAGAGAAGTGAACCGCCCGAAGTGCGCCTGAACGACCTCGACGAACGCATCGTCCACGCCCTCGCCGAAGACGCCCGGCGCTCCTACGCGGACATCGGCGCGCTCATCGGCCTGTCCGCACCCGCCGTGAAACGCCGCGTGGACCGGCTGCGCGCCGAGGGCGCGATCACCGGCTTCACGGTGCGGGTGGACCCCGCGGCGCTGGGGTGGCAGACCGAGGGGTTCATCGAGATCTACTGCAGCCGCAATACGTCGCCGGAGCTGATCAAGCAGGGGCTTGCGCGGTACCCGGAGATCGCGTCGGCCTCCACGGTGACGGGGGAGGCCGACGCGATCGTGCAGGTCTTCGCCGCGGACATGCGCCACTTCGAGCAGGTGCTCGAGCGGATTGCGGGCGAGCCGTATGTGGAGCGAACGAAGTCCGTGCTCGTGCTGTCGCCATTGCTGCGGCGGTACTCGTCGGGGTCGCCGGAGTAGGGCGCCGGGCTGCGCCCGGCGGCCGCCCTGTCCTCGATCGCCGGACGGGCTGGACAGTCACCGGGCGGGCGGCCGGTGATGCCCGCGGGCTGCGGGTCTTCGACGAGGCGTCGGACTGAGACCTGTGTCACCTGCTTGACCTGCGAAGACGTCGAGCGCAATGAATCGCCGCCACAGGCCGTCGGCGCGCAATGGATCGACGGTGTACGCGCAACGGTCGCGCCTTGTCCGGTTCGAGTGGCGGACCGTACCGTCAATACGTCCCCGCCCCGCCCGCACCGCCCGAGGTCAGCCATGCCGCCGTTGCGTACCGCCCTGCTCCAGAGCTCCGGACGACCCGGGCATGTGGACGAGAACATCAAGGTGCTCGACGGAGCCGCACGGCGGGCGGCGGACGCCGGGGTCCGGCTCCTCGTCTGTCCCGAGCTGTTCCTGACCGGGTACGCGATCGGGGCCGACGTGCCCCGGCTGGCCGAGCCGGCGGACGGGCCTGGTGCCCGGGCCGTCGCCGAGATCGCCGCACGGTACGGGCTCGCGGTCCTCTACGGCTACCCGGAGCGCGCGGGCGAGCAGATCTTCAATGCCGCGCAGCTCATCGGGCCGGACGGGTCGGCGCTCGCGAACTACCGCAAGACCCATCTCTTCGGCTGCTTCGAGCAGGAATGGTTCACCCCGGGCGAGCAGCCCGTCGTCCAGGCCGAACTGGACGGCGTACGCATCGGGATCATGATCTGCTACGACGTCGAGTTCCCGGAGAACGTCCGCTCGCACGCCCTCGCGGGCACCGATCTGCTGCTGGTGCCCACCGCGCAGATGCACCCCTTCCAGTTCGTCGCCGAGTCCGTCGTACCGGTCCGCGCGTTCGAGAGCCAGATGTACGTGGCGTACGTCAACAGAACTGGCGCGGAAGGCGAGTTCGAGTTCGTCGGGCTGAGCTGCCTGGCCGGTCCCGACGGCACCGTCCGCACCCGCGCCGGACGCGGCGAGGAACTGGTCATCGGTGAGGTCGACCCCGAGTTCCTGAGCGCGTCGCGCGCCGCCAACCCGTATCTGAACGACCGCCGCCCCGGCCTGTACGGCTCCCTCGTCTGAGCCCGCCACCCCTCGTTCCACCTTTTCCGTGCAAGGAGTCCGTACCCCATGACGTCCACGGTGCCCAACGCCGTCCAGCACACCGACGCGGCTGAGCCGATCACCATGTTCGGGCCGGACTTTCCCTACGCGTACGACGACTTCCTGGCGCACCCCGCGGGGATCGGGCAGATACCGGCGACCGAGCACGGCACCGAGGTCGCCGTCATCGGTGGCGGGCTCTCCGGCATCGTGGCCGCGTACGAACTGATGAAGATGGGGCTCAAGCCCGTCGTCTACGAAGCGGACGAGATCGGCGGCCGGCTGCGCACTGTCGGCTTCGAGGGCTGCGATCCGGAACTCACCGCGGAGATGGGCGCGATGCGCTTCCCGCCGTCCTCCACCGCTCTCCAGCACTACATCGATCTGGTCGGCCTGGAGACGAAGCCGTTCCCCAACCCGCTCTCCCCGGCCACCCCGTCGACCGTCGTCGACCTCAAGGGCGAGTCGCACTACGCGCGGACCATCGCCGATCTGCCGCAGGTCTACCGCGATGTGATGGACGCCTGGAACCGGTGTCTGGACGAGGGCGCGGACTTTTCCGACATGAACCGCGCGATGCGCGAACGCGATGTGCCACGCATCCGGGAGATCTGGGCGAAGCTCGTCCAGAAGCTCGACAACCAGACCTTCTACGGATTCCTCTGCGACTCCGACGCCTTCAAGTCGTTCCGGCACCGTGAGATCTTCGGCCAGGTCGGCTTCGGCACCGGCGGCTGGGACACCGACTTCCCCAACTCCATCCTGGAGATCCTGCGCGTCGTCTACACCGAGGCGGACGACCACCACCGGGGCATCGTCGGCGGCAGCCAGCAGCTCCCGCTGCGGCTCTGGGACCGCGAACCGCAGAAGATCGTCCACTGGCCGCTCGGCACGTCACTGTCCTCGCTGCACGATGGCGAGCCGCGCCCCGCCGTGACCCGGCTGACCCGCACCGCCGGAAACCGGATCACCGTCACCGACGCCACCGGCGACATACGCACCTACCCCGCCGCGATCTTCACCGGGCAGTCCTGGCTGCTGCTCTCGAAGATCGACTGCGACGACGCGCTCTTTCCGATCGACCACTGGACGGCGATGGAGCGCACCCACTACATGGAGTCGTCCAAGCTGTTCGTCCCGGTCGACCGGCCGTTCTGGCTGGACAAGGCCGTCGACGACAGGGGGGTGCCGACGGGGCGGGACGTCATGTCGATGACGCTCACCGACCGGATGACCCGGGGCACCTACCTACTCGACAACGGGCCCGGCGAGCCGGCCGTCATCTGCCTCTCGTACACCTGGTGCGACGACAGTCTGAAGTGGCTGCCGCTCTCCCCGAACGAGCGTATGGAGGTCATGCTGAAGTCGCTCGGCGAGATCTACCGGGACGTTGACATCAGGAAGCACATCATCGGCAGCCCGGTGACGGTTTCCTGGGAGAACGAGCCCTACTTCATGGGCGCGTTCAAGGCCAATCTGCCGGGCCACTACCGCTATCAGCGGCGGCTGTTCACCCACTTCATGCAGGACCGGCTGCCCGCCGACAAGCGCGGACTCTTCCTCGCGGGCGACGACATCTCCTGGACGGCCGGATGGGCCGAGGGCGCCGTACAGACCGCGCTCAACGCCGTGTGGGGTGTCATGACCCAGTTCGGCGGCGCGACCGATGCGACGAACCCCGGCCCCGGCGATGTCTTCGACGACATCGCCCCGGTCGAACTCCCGGAGGACTGAGACCGGTCGGGCCGGGACACGTTCGGTGTCACGCGGGCCGGCAGACGCTGCGCTGCCGGCCCAGGCCCGAGATCTCGGCCTCCATCACATCGTCCGGACCCAGGTAGGGGAATCGGCCGGACAGGGCCACACCCCGCGGAGTACCGGTGTTGATGATGTCGCCGGGCTCCAGCACCAGATACTGCGACAGATGGTGCACCAGATGAGCCACGCTGAAGATCATGTCCGCGGTGCTGGAATCCTGCCTCGACTCCCCGTTCACATAGCTGCGCAGCCGCAGCTGCTGCGGGTCACCGACCTCGTCGGCCGTCACCAGCACCGGCCCCAGCGGGTTGAACGTGGCGCAGCTCTTGCCCTTGGACCACTGGCCGCCCGACTGCTCCAGCTGGAAGGCGCGCTCGGAGACGTCGTTGCTGACGGCATAGCCCGCGATGTGTGCGGCGGCGTCGGCGGGAGAGTCCAGGTAGGAGGCGCGACGGCCGATGACGACGGCCAGCTCGACCTCCCAGTCGGTCTTCTTCGAGCCGCGCGGGATCAGCACGTCGTCGTACGGGCCGACGATCGTGTTCGGCGACTTGTAGAAGAGGATCGGCTGCGCGGGCGGCTCGGCACCCGACTCCGCCGCGTGGGCCGCGTAGTTCTGGCCGATGCAGAGCAGTGCGGAGGGACGGGCCACCGGGGCTCCGATCCGCCGGCCCGTGATGTCCGTCTCCGGGAGCGCCGGCTCGGCGGGGATCAGGTGCGGATTGTCTGCGAGCGCGGCGAAGAACGCGCCGTCGATGTCGTGGGTGATGCCGGACAGGTCGTGGTGACGGCCCTCGGGGCAGATGGCAACGGGGCGCTCATGGCCCGGCTCGCCGATGCGCATCAGTCGCATGACGGGTGAACTCTCCTGACAGGTATGGGGGTTGGGTGGGGATCAGGGCCTTTCTCCGGTCCTGATCCGCCGCACAGCGCTAGTGCAGACGGGTGAGGGCGTCGGCGGTGACCGCGTGGACCGGGGGGCGTCCGGCGAGCAGCCGCAGTACCTCGTTGACGGCGCTCGTTCCGAGCCGTTGCCGGCACTCGACGCTGCCCGCTGCCTGGTGCGGGGTGAGCAGCACATTCGGCAGGGAGCGGAAGGGGTGGCCGGCGGGCAGCGGCTCGGCGTCGAAGACATCGATCGCCGCGTCCAGCCGGCCCGATGCCAGCTCGGCGAGGAGTGCGTCCTCGTCGACCAGCCACGACCTGGCGGTGTTCACCAGGCCGGCCCCGTCCGGCATCAGCGCCAGCTGTTCGGCGCCGATCATCCTGCGGGTCTCCTCGGTGACCGGCGCGTGCACGGCCACGATCCTGCTGCGCGACAGCAGAGTCCGAAGCGGTACGGACTTCACGCCGAGCGCCTCGGCGTCCGCGTCGCAGAGGTAGGGGTCGGTGACGCTCACCCGTGCCCCCATCGCCCGCACCAGGGCGATGTAGGCACGTCCGGTGCGGGAGGCGCCGATCACGCCGATGTCGCTGCCATGGATCTCGTGGCGGGGCGGGGCCTCGCTCGCCGCCGCCCACTCCAGCCCGCCGCGCAGGGCGTGGTCGAAGCGCTGGATGCGGTGGAGCAGCGAGAGCGTGAACGCGAGAGCCACCTCGGCGACCGGACGGGCCATCTCGTCGCCCGCCTGGGTGACCAGGATGCCTCGCCGGAACACCTCCTCGGTGACATAGGGCGCGACCGCCGAACCGGTGTGCGCCACCAGCTCCAACCGGTCGGCCGACGCGAGGAGTCCGGCGTCCACCTTGGGCGCCCGCCACGAGGTGATCAGCGCGCGGGCGCGGGGCAGTGCCGCGGCCACCGCCGCCCGGTCGGAGTGGTCGTCCAGGACCGTCAGCTCCGCCGCGCGCTCCAGCTCCCGCCACACCTCGGCGGTGAAGAACTGGGCCCGCAGGCCCGGCGGTACGGCGACGACCACCCGCGGGCGATCGGCAGGATCAGGAGAGCCAGGCATCGAGATGCTCCGCAACGAAGGCGTCATCGGTCAGCCAAGGGTAGGCCGCGGCCACCCGGCTGATCTCCTCCGCCTGCCCGGGGGAGAGCGTCTCGGCCGGGTCCAGGCACCTGATGTTCGCCAACAGTCCCTGGCGGTGCAGCACTTCGTGCACCCCGGCGATGCAGCCGCGGAACGCGCCGCGCACATCGAAGACCGCGCTGTTGGCATCGGTCAGCTCGGAGCGACGCGCCAGACAGCGCACCATCGCCTCATGGTCCCCGCCGCGCGCCTTACGGATGTCGTCCAGGAGCGTCACCGCGGAGTTCGTCCACACGGCCCACTGGCCGAGGAGGCCGCCCGCGAACCAGTGCGGTGTGCCGCCCGCCGTCTCGTACGGGGTGAGCAGATCACCGATGATGTCGTCGTCGTTGCCCGTGTACAGCGCCACCTCGTCGGCGCGGTCCGCGGCGGCCACCGCCCGTACGACATCGGCGGTGCGGTACCGGTCGAACGGGGCGATCTTCACCGCGACCGTGTTCGGCAGATCGGTGAACGCGGACCAGAAGCCCGGCGACAAGTACCGTCCGCCGACGGCCTCCTGGAGATAGAAGCCGATCACCGGCAGCACCTCGCCGACCGCCCGCGCCCGCTCCAGCAGACCCTTCTCGTCCGCACCGGGCACGGCCGGGCTGAGCAGCACCGCGTCATAGCCGAGCTCGGCGGCGGTCCCGGCCTCGGCGACGGCCTGCGCCGTGTATCCGCAGGCACCGGCGACCTTGATGAACGGCCGGCCGGCCTCGGCGTCGATCGTCTCGGCGGCGAGCTCCAGGACCGGCCGGAACAGACCGACCTCGGGCTCGCGGATCTCGAACTGGGTGGTGTGTACGGCGACGGCGACCCCGCCCGCGCCGGAGGCGAGGTAGTAGCGGGTCAGCGCACGCTGCCGGCGCTCGTCGAAGGAGCCGTCGGCGTGCAGGGCGAGCGGATGTGCGGGGATCACGGCACCGCGGGCGAGCGCGTCCAGGGCCGGGGTGGACGGGAGGGAGGGAGTGGACATGGAGTGGATCAGAACCTTCCGTCACGGACCTGGAACTTGGTGGGCTTGCCGGACAGCGGCAGCCCGCGGCGCAGCCAGTCGGCCTGCCACTCGACGAGGGTGCGCAGAGCGACATCCGGGTACCCGAAGAGGGCATGGCAGCGGCTTGCGTCGGAGAGCAGCGCGGTGGGCGCCTCCTCGCCCGCGAAGACCGGCTCCCGGTCGAACTCCTCGCCGAACCACTGGGCGATGCGGCGCACCGAAGCGGTCTCCGGACCGGTGAGGTTGAGGGTGAACGCGTCGCCGTCGGTGGCGTGCAGCAGGGAACGCAGGGCGACCTCATTGGCGTACCCCTGCCACACCACATTGGCGTGGCCGGTCGTCACATCGACGGGCTCACCCGCCTGTACGCGGTACGCGATGTCGGCGAGGACGCCGTAGCGGAGATCGACCGCGTAGTTGAGGCGGATGTTGGCGACCCTGGTGCCACGGGTCAGTGCCGCATGGCCGAAGATCCGCTCACGGCCGAGGCACGACATGGCGTACTCGCCGACCGGGCCGACCGGGTCGGACTCGGTGCAGCCGCCCGAGGAGACCGGTACCAGCGGATACACATTGCCGGTGGAGAACGCGGCGATCCGCGAACCCGGCCAGCGGCGCGCCACCCGGTCCGGCATCGCGGCGTTCACCGCCCAGGCGTGCGAAGGCGCCCCGGCGGAGCCGAACTTGGCGCCGACCATGAAGACGATGTTCCCGGCGTCGGGCAGCTCGGCCAGATCGGCGGCCGGGTCCATCAGGTCGAAGGCGACGGTGGAGACCCCGGCGGCCTCCAACTCGTCGGCTGCGGACTTGTCGGACCAGCGGGAGACCGCGTACACGGTCACATCGCTGCGGCCCGCGGCGTCCAGCGCCCGGCGGGCCAGTCGGCACAGGCTGGGGCCCATTTTGCCGCCGGCGCCGAGCACCAGCAGATCGCCTTCGAGGGGGCCGAGGTCGGCGACGAGCGCGGGGGAGGGGGTGGCGAGCCGCTCTTCCAGAGCGGCCTCATCGGTGAACATTCGTAGCTATCCCTTGATTCCGGACGCGGTGACGCCCTCGGTGAAGTAGCGCTGGCCCACCATGTACGCGGCGAAGATGGGCACGAACGCGATGACGGAGCCGGAGAGCACCACATTGAGCGGCACGTTCTGCTGCTGGAGCGAGGCGATGCCGACGGTGAGGGTGCGCATGTCGGTGGACTGGCCGATGACCAGCGGCCACAGGAAGTCGTTCCAGTGCCACAGGAAGACGAAGACGCCGAGCGTGGCGAGGATCGGCTTCAGCAGCGGCAGCACGATGCGGTAGAAGATCTGCCACTCGTTGCAGCCGTCCAGCCGGGCCGCCTCGAAGAGCTCGTCCGGCAGTCCCTGGATGAACTGGCGCATCAGGAAGACCGCCTGGGCATTGGCGAGGGTCGGCACGATCAGACCCCAGTAGGTGTCCACGCCGCCCAGCTTCGCGATCATCGCGAAGGTGGGGATCATCGTGACGTGGTACGGGACCATCACCATCGACAGGAACGACCAGAACATCGTTTCCCGGCCCGGGAAGCGCTTCTTGGCGAAGGCGTACCCGGCGAGCGAGGCGAGCAGCAGCACGCCGACGACCGAGACGACCGAGTAGAGCAGGGTGTTGAGCAGCCAGCGCGGCACGTCCTGGGAGTTCATGACGGTGCCGTACGCCTCGCCGGTCAGCGGCCAGGGCAGCAGACTGCCGGGGAACTCGACCGCCGCGGCGGGCTTCAGCGAGAGCACGACCATCGCGTAGAACGGGAAGATCGTGACGATCGCGGCCACGGTCAGCAGGACGGCGCGGCCGATCCGGCCGGCCCGGGTGGGCCGCATGCCGTGCGGGACGGTGTCCTGCTCCGAGAGCTTGCGCAGCTTGCGCTCGGCCCGGCGGGCGGCCCGGTCGGGCGTCGCGGGAACCGTGCCCGCGGGCGGGGTCTCGGTCTTTACGGGTGCTGCGGTCATGGTCACTGGTCCTTCCCGATCACGAGCCGCTGGATCACCGCGACCACCACGGTCAGCGCGAAGAGTGCGACGCCGATGGCGGACGCGTAGCCCAGGTCGAAGTACTTGAAGCCCGCGTCGTAGAGCTGGAAGACGAGCGTGTAGCTGGCGTTGGCGGGGCCGCCGCCGGTCATCGTGTAGACCGCGTCGAAGACCTGGAACGAGGCCGTCGTCTCGATCACGGCGAGGAAGAAGAGGGCGGGCTTGAGCTGTGGCAGCACGATGTGCCGGAACCGCTGCCAGGGGCCCGCGCCGTCGGTGAGAGCCGCCTCCTCCAGCTCCCGCGGGATGTCCTGCATCCGGGCCAGCAGGATGAGCATCCCGTACCCGAACCGGGACCAGACGCCGACGATCGCGAGCGCGGGCAGCACCAGCACGTCGTCGGAGAGCCAGGAGCCCTCCGACATCCCGGACCAGCCCATCAGGGTGGACCACGGGCCGCCCGTCGAGAAGATCCAGACGAAGACGGTGGCGGCCAGCACCAGCGAGGTGACGACCGGCAGGAAGAACACCGAACGGAAGAACTTGGCGCCGCGGAACGCGCGGCGGGTGATCAGGGCCAGGGACACCGACGCGATCAGCGTGCCGGGCACGGCGAGCACGGTGTACAGGACGGTGACCTTCAGCGCCTGCCAGAACAGCGGATCGTCCCACAGACGGGTGAAGTTGTCCAGCCCGACGAAGCTGCCGCCGCCGGTCAGGGAGTAGTCGGTGAAGCTCATCAGCACACCGGCGATGCCCGGACCGAACCGGAAGGCCAGGAAGAGCAGGAAGCACGGCAGGACGAAGAGCAGGCCGATCCGGGCCTCGCGGCGCGCCTGCGGCCCGCTGCGACGGCCCCGGCGGGTGGGTTCCGCGACGACTGCCACGGGGATCTCCTTGCGGTACGGGGGAATTGCGGGGGGCCGGGGGAGCGTGCTCCCCCGGAGGGTGCGGGGCCGGGGTCCGGGTGCGGCCGGACCCCGGCCCCGCGTGTGATCAGCGGCCGAGCATCGCCTGCGCGGCCTTCTGCGCGGCGTTCAGCGCCTCCTGCGGGCTCTTCTTGCCCAGCAGCGCCGCCTGGATCTCCGGCGCCAGCACGCCCTGGACCTCACGGGCCTTGTCCTGGAGCGGACCCACGGTCATGCTCGGCAGCGTCGCGCCGACCGCCGTCTGCAGCGCGTCGCCGGGATAAAGGTCGCCGCCGGACTTGCGGGCCGGGAAGTAGCCTGCTTCCTTCTCCAGACCGGCCGCGTTCTTCGACTCGGCGACGAAGTTCAGCCAGTCGCCGGTGTTCTTCTTGTCGGCGCCCTTCAGCATCGACAGGGCGCCCACGGTCCCGTAGCCCACCGACTCGACGTCCTTCAGCGGCGGCTGGACGACGATGTTCTCCTTGCCCCAGAACGGCTCGACGTCCGACGGGGTGTTCTGCCAGGTACAGGCGATCTTGCCCTTGGCAGTGGGGGTCTGCTCCAGCTTGGGCGTGGTGGTGACCAGGTCCTTGTCGGTGTAGCCGCCGTCGACGAGCTCCTTCAGGTACGTCAGGGCCTTGACGCCCGCCGCGTCGTTGAAGGTGACGGTCTTGCCGTCCTCGGAGAAGACGTCCCCGCCGGCCTGCCACAGCAGCGGGTAGAAGGTCATGTTGAGGGTCTGCTGGGTGTCGCCGTAGTAGGTGGTGGCGTAGTAGCCCTTCTTCTTCAGCTTCGGGGCCAGCGCCTGAAGGTCCGCCCAGCTCGTCGGGTAGTTCTTCTCGCCGATCGCGGCGAACACCCGCTTGTCGCAGATCAGCGGATTGGCGCTGGTCAGGATCGGGGTGGCGAGCGCCTTGCCGTCGACGGTGACGGACTTCAGCGCGAAGTCCGTGTAGTCCGACTTGGCGTCGGACGGCATGTACTCGTCGGCCGGGACGATGCTCTTGGCGTACTTCGGCAGCTGGTCCGGGATCAGGTAGACCGCGTCCGGACCCTTGCCGGAGGCGATCGCGGTGGCCAGGGCGGTGTCGCGGTTGGCCCACGGGAAGGTCTCCACCTTCACCTTGACGCCCGAGTGCTTCTTCTCGAACGCCTTGACCAGACCGTCCCAGTAGGCCTTGTTCTTGGCCTCGTCGAAGATGACGGGGTAGGTCCACATGGTGACGGTGTTGTCGTCGCTGCCGCTGCCGGAGCAGCCGGCCAGCACGCCGGCGGCGAGGGCGGTGGCGAGGACGGGGGCGGCGACGGCGCGCACTCTGGAGCGGCGGCTGAGGAGACGGGACATGAGGTGGTCCTCCGAGGACGTGAGGGTGGGATGGGGAAGAGGGCCTGTCGTTCGGACCAGGCCGGATCAGGGAGCGGGGTTTGGTGCGTGCGGCTGCAAGGCGGAGGATTGAGGCAACGTGGAGCGTTGGTGATTGACGACAACGCGGCAGATGTGCGTGCCAGACCCCGCGAGCCCGGCCTGGTCCGAACGACAGGCCCTTCAGGGGGCGTCACTTGGCCGGCACCGTCTGGACGGTGCCGGTGTGCCGGGCGCGTTCGGCGGCGAACGCCGCGAGATGGCTGCCGAGCGAGGTGGTGGGACCGGAGCGGACGGCCCCGGCGTCACCGGTGGCGACGGCGGTGACGAACGCCTCGACGAGCGCGGCGTCCCCGCCGCCGTGCCCGTCGGCCGCGTTCGAACCGGAGGCGCCGAGTTCATGGACGGTGGACTCGCCGGTCCGGAAGTCCTGCACCGTGACCCGCTCACCGTCACCGATGAGCCAGCCGTGCGAGCCGAAGATCCGGGTCTGCCGGTGCGTCTGCTCGGTGAACGCCACCATCTGGAAGGTCGCGGTCACCCCGTCCGTCAGCTGCATCGCCAGCACCTGGTGATCGACCACGTCGTTGTCGCTGCGGTACGCGCAGACGCCGTACGGCCCCTCGCGCAACGCCTGCACGAGCCCGGCCTCGTCGGACGCCTCGGTGACATGGGTGACCGGCCAGACCGCGCCCTTCTCGCGCAGCGTCGGCATGTACAACTTCAGTGCGCTGTACGGGCAGTCGGACTCGACCGCACAGTCGAGACAGCGGTCGGCGGACCCGGCCGGAGCATTCTCGGGCCGGAAGTGCTTCAGCCCGCCGAAACCGGTGACCTGTTCGATCCGTCCGCCCATGACATACGTGATCCAGTCCAGGTCGTGGCAGGACTTGGCGAGCAGCATCGGGGAGGAATCCTTCTCGCTGCGCCACGGCCCGCGCACGTAACTGTGGGCGTAGTGCCACCAGCCGACCGGCTCCAGATGGTCGAGGGAGACCAGCTGACCGAGCACGCCGGAGTCCACCACCTCCTTCACCAGGTCGGTGTAGGGGGTGTACCGCATGACATGGCACACCGCGAAGAGGACCCCGGCCCGCTCCACACCCTCGACGATCCGCCGGGTCTCGTCCTCGGTCGGGGCGAGGGGCTTCTCGGCGAGGATCGCGTATCCGGCCTCGGCCAGGGCCAGCACCGGCTCCACATGGAAACGGTCCTGGGTGGCGACGATGACGGCGTCGGCGATGCGGTTCTCGGCCAGCGGCCGCCAGTCGTCGAACTCGACGGGTGCACCGGCGGCGGCCCGCGCCGCGGGGCGCGGATCGGCGACGGCGACGAGTTCGGCGCGCTCGGGGTGCGCCTTGATCCACTCGGCGTACGTCTGACCGCGGTTGCCGGCGCCGACGAGCGCGACCCGTACGGGCCGGCCGGTGATCGGGGTATGCGTGGACACGGGGAATCCCTGGTGCTCGATGGGTTGGGGCCTTTCGTTCGGATCAGGCCGGATCAGAGAGCGGGGTCCGGTGCGTGCGATCGCAAGGCGGAGGAGGGAGCCATGGCGGAGCCGATGGGGTCTCCCCTGCTCGAGCGGAGCCGAGAGCTTGGGGAAGACCGACGACAACGCCGCGAGCGTGCGTGCCGGACCCCGCGAGCCCGGCATGATCCGAACGAGAGGTCCCGAAGTGGTCAGAAGCGCAGCGTGGCCGCGGTGTGGGCGACGCGGTCGCCCTCGTCCGGCAGCGCGGTGCGCTCGGTGCCGTCCTCCACGCAGCCGGTGTGCAGCAGATGGCTGGAGTTGCCGCCGAACGCCGCCGGCCGCAGTTCGAGCCGGCCGCCGGTGAAGGTGGAGCCGGTGGCCCGGTAGCGGTTGGGGCCCTCGGTGACCAGCACGTGGGCGGTGCCCTCGGGGGCGGTCGAGTCGAGGCCGGTGAGCTGCCAGTCGACGGTTCGTCCGGAGCCGGTACGGGCCAGCAGGGCGCCGTCCTTGTTGGTGCCGGTCAGGCGCGTTCCGTCGATGCGCAGCCGCTGGTTCTTCGCCGAGGTCAACTTGAGGCCGGTGTCGCGGAGTTCGCCGCCGAGGACGGTGATGTCGGCGTGCGCGAGCGAGACCGGGGCGGTGTCCTTGGAGCCGGTCAGGGCGCACTGGTCCAGGACGAGCGGACCGGTGCCGTTGAAGACCGCGCCGTCGACGCCCTTCAGCGTGCTGCGCTGAAGGGTGAGCGGGACGCTGACACCGGTCTGGGTTATCTCCGCGCCCGCCGCGAAGGCGAACGAGGAGTCGGCGATCACATTGGGGCGGGCGGACAGGTCCGAGGTTCGGGACACGATCAGCGGACCGGAGGCCGTACAGCCGCGCATCTGCACACCGTCGGCGTTGACCCAGAGCATTCCCGAGCCGGCCAGGGACTTCTTGCCGATGACCAGTACGTCCTCCAGCGTCAGATCGGTGATCTTGACGCGGGCCACGAACCAGGAGCAGGCGTGCCTGCGTACCGTGATCCGCTTGGCCCTGCCACCCCAGGCGGCACCGGAGTTGGCGAAGGTCATCAGGCCGGAGTTGCCGGTGTAGACGAGGTCGTGCTCGAACTGTCCGTGCGTCACGAACGGGCCCTCGTCGTCACCGTCGCCGTGGCAGTTGGTGACGTAGCAGTAGGCGGAGGCCGTGAAGTCGTTGAGATGACGGGCGTTGGACGTGTGACAGTCCTCGACGTGCCCGTACAGGCAGTAGATCTGCTGGGTGAGGTATCCGGCGCCGCCGTATGTGACGGACTTGGGGTTGGTCAGCGAGCACTGCTCGGTGCGGTAGTACGTGCACCAGCGGCGCATCACCACCGGCCAGAAGGTGCCGATGGCCTCGATTCCGGAAACGTCGCAGCGCACCGCGTACTCGTATGCCACCGGGTGCGAGCCGGTCATCTCGTCCTCGCCCCAGCCCTCGAAGACGAGGTTGCGGACGTGGGCGCGGTCGACGGGCTCGATCCGGGTCCAGGTGAGGGTGCGGCCGGCGGCCAGGTCCCAGCCGATCTGGTAGTTGACCCGGATGTGCGTCGGGTCGACGACATCGGTGACCTGGACGAGACGCTGGATCTCCTTCTCGTACTTCCCCGACAGGGCGTTGATCTCCACGGCCCACCACTGGCCGACTGAGAACTTCGCCGAGTCGCCGACCTCGAAGAGATCCGAGAGATCCGGCATCGCCGCGCTCAGGGTGTGCTCGACGGTGGTGTCGGTGACGGTGCCGCGGAAGGAGAGGACGGCGCCGAAGGGGTTGTCGTGGGTGTTCTTCTCGATGCCTTCGGTGCGCATGCGGTGGCCGCCGAAGTCGAGTTCGATGTTGGAGCGGTTCCAGAGGTGGCGTTTGGTGAACAGGAGGTCGGTGTGGGCCTCGATGCGGTGGACGCTGTTGTCGGCGATCATCGCGTCGAGGGCGGCGTCGGCGGGTTCTTCGGCGTCGAAGTGGCCGAAGGTGCGGAAGTCGAGGGTTCCGGTGTGGAGCTGGAGCCAGCGGCCGGTCTTTGTGGCGGTGGGTGCGATCACCGTTCCGCCGTTGTGCGCGGCGTCGGACTTGTGGTCCCAGCGCACGACCATCGCGCCGCCGTCGCCGGGGGCGTGGTAGCCGGCGACCAGGATCTGGGTGCCGTCGTCGAGCGGCTTGGTGTTCAGCGCGCGCAGCTCGGCGACCGTGTCGACACGCAGCACATCGCCTGCGTGCGACGGTGCGGCCTGCGCCGAGCCGGAGGCCACGGCCGAACCGGCCATGACCAGACCGGCCAGCCCCGAAGCCCGCAACAGAGTACGACGGGACGAAGCGGAGGTGTGTGGGTGCGGAACGCTCATGCGGACTTCGCCTTCCGAGAAGTGCCGAAAATGAGGGAGCGTTCCTGCGGTGGACTGCCATGAGGCGGATGGCTGAAAAGGGTCCGGCCGTCGGATGTTCACGACGCGGTGGGCAGGCGTCGGAAGCGGACCGGAAGGGGTAAATCGCCGGTGACGAACGAGCGTCACCGCGGTTGGCAGGGAACCTACGGCGGGTTACGCCGATTGGTCAAGACCCGAATCCGTCGGAATGCGATGTGTCGGTGTCGGATGTGTCGTCCTCCGCGTCGTCGACCCACCCCAGCGAGATGCTGATCCGCCGCGCCGAGTCCCGTACCTGGCCGCCCAGTTCCTGGTAGCGCCAGGCCGGCAGACCGAGCTTGAGGCCGGTGATGGAGATGGCTCCGGCGCACACCGAACGGTCGTCGAATACCGGCGCGCCGATGCAGATGATGCCCTCGGCGTCCTCCTCGTCGTCCAGGGCGTAGCCGACCCGGGCGATGTCGCGCAGATGCGAAAGGAAGGTGGCCGGGTCGGTGATCGTGCGGGACGTACGCCGGGGCAGCCCGAAACGCTCGACGACCGCGGCGGCCTCGCTCTGCGGCACGGCGGAGAGCAGCGCCTTGCCCAGGCCCGTGCAGTGCGGCAGCTCGCGCTGCCCCATCCGCAGATCGAGCCGGACGCGCTGGTCGAGCTCGACCTGGTCCACGACGACCGCATGGCCGTCCTCGGGCACGGCGAGCCTGGACGCCATGCCGGTGGTCCGGGTGAGCTCGCGCAGGACCGGGTGGGCGACCCCGCGCAGGGACACCTGGGAGCGGGCCCTGTCGCCGAGCCGGGCCAGGCTCATGCCGAGCCGGTAGCGGCGGTTCATGCCCTCGCCGTCGTCCGAGACGAGGCCGTAGGCGCGCAGGGTCTGGAGCATGCCGAAGGCGGCACTCTTGGAGATCGAGCAGGCCTGGCCGACCTCCGTGACGCTCAGGCCGTTCCCCTGTGCGGGGGCGGCGAGCGCTTCGAGGATGTCCGCTGCCCTGGCCACGCTCTTGACCCAGTACTTCGGTTCTTCTGGGGCAGCACTGTTCGTCATAGCAGAACAGCCTAGTGCCTTCGGGGAGGCCGGGAGGCGCTTTCTCCGAGAAGAAAGCCGGGGAATCGGGTTTGCCGAGCCGGAAAGGGGGTTGACCGGCCCAGGCGCCGCACGTAATATCCAGGCACTGTTCTGCTCTACAGAACAGCGTTCAGAAAAAGCGAAACACACCACCCAAGCACCACGGATCCCCCTCTTCCTGCGGCGACTGCCGGGCGGATGGCGCCAGGGACTCACAGGCCGGGCAGGGCCTGCGAAGACCGACGACTCTCGACGCAAGGAGCAAGCGATATGAGTTCAGGCCCGGTAGGCAACGAATCCGGAGCCCGACTCGCCGAGCGCGCCCGCCAGGTCGTACCCGGCGGCGTGAACAGCGGTCAGCGCAGCGTTCCCGGACTGACCGATCTGGTCGTCACCGGAACCGACGGCGCACGGTTCCGTACCGCCGACGGACGCGAGTACACCGACTTCCACTCGGCGTTCGGCCCGCCCCTGCTCGGTCACAACGACCCCGACGTGGCCCGTGCCACCGCCGAGGCCGGCGCCACCCTCGGACACATGGGCGTCGGCGTCACCGAAGGCGAGGTCCTCCTCGCCGAACAGCTCACCGAACTGATCCCGTCGATCGAGAAGGTGCTGCTCACCAGCACCGGCAGCGAGGCCACGTTCCACGCGCTGCGCGTCTCCCGCGCCGCCACCGGCCGCCGCCTGGTCGTCAAGTTCCAGGGCTGTTACCACGGCTGGCACGACGCGGTCAGCCTCAACGTCATCTCCGCCCCTTCGATGGTCGGCGCCCACGACCCGATCTCGACCGGCATCCTGCCCGAGGTCCTCGAAGCCACCCTCGTCCTGCCCTTCAACGACAGCGAGGCCGTCCGCCGCACCTTCGCCGAACACGGCTCCGACATCGCCGCCGTCATCGTCGAACCCGTCCCGCACAACGTCGGCGCGCTCCTGCCGTACCAGGAGTTCCTCACCACACTGCGCGAGGAGACCACCAGGGCCGGCAGCGTCCTGATCTTCGACGAGGTCATCACCGGCTTCCGCCACGACATCGGCGGCTGGCAGAAGATCTCCGGCATCACCCCCGACCTCACCACCCTCGGCAAGGCCATCGCCAACGGCGCCCCCGTCGGCGCGATCGGCGGCCGAGCCGACCTGATGGACCTCTTCTCCACCCGCCCCGGCGCCCCCGCCTTCTTCGCCGGTACGTACAACGGCCACCCGTCCGTCGTCGCCGCCGCCCTCGCCACCCTCCGCAAGCTGCGCGAGGAGCCGGTCCACGAGCACGTCTTCCGGCTCGGCGACCGGGTCCGCAGCGAACTGACCGGACTGTACGAGCGCCTCGGCGTCCCCGCCGTCGTCACCGGTTACGGCTCCGTCTTCGTCAGCTACTTCATGCCGGGCGAGACCCCCCGCACCTACGCGGACCTGCTGAACAACGACGCCTCGCTCTTCGTCGGCTACCGTCGGAGGCTCCTCGACCACGGCCTGTTCGAGCTGCCGCTCAACCTCAAGCGCAGCCACATCAGCTACGCCCACACCGACGCCGACGTGGACCGCCTGATCGAGGGCACCGAGGCCGCGGTCAAGGCCGTTCTCGCCGACGGTGGCGCGCGCGACCTGGAGAACACCTCCACCATGGGCGGAGCGACCCGCTGATGCTCACTGTCAACCGCACCCGCCCCGCGGGCCCCGCCGGACGGATCACCCGGGTCGAGACCCTGATGCTCGGCACCTCCTGGCGCGACTTCGGCTATGTCCGGGTCCACACCGACGAGGGCCTGTCCGGCATCGGCGAGATCACCCACCCCTACCGGGTCAGCGAGGTCTGCGCCCTCACCGAGGCCCTCGCACAGCGCCATCTCATCGGCGCCGACCCCTTCGACATCGAGGAGCTCTGGCTCCGCGTCTACCAGGGCGACTTCCTGCGCGGCGGCGACATGGGCGGCATCGCCCTCTCCGGCCTCGACCAGGCGATGTACGACCTGATGGGCAAGGCGCTCGGCGTGCCCGCATACCGGCTGACCGGCGGCGCCTGCCGGGACGAGGTACGCGTGTACGCCAACGGCTGGTACACCGGCGAACGCGAGCCCGAGACCTTCGCCGCCAAGGCGAAGGAGACCGTGGCGAAGGGCTTCACCGCCCTCAAGTTCGACCCCTTCGGCCCCGGCCTGCACGAGCTGGAGCGCGCCGAACTGCGCCGCTCCGTCGACCTGGTGGCCGCCGTCCGCGAGGCCATCGGACCGGACGTCGACCTGTTCATCGAAGGCCACGCCCGGTTCGCCATGCCGACCGCCGCCCGCCTTGTGCGGGAGCTGGAGCCCTTCGACATCGGCTGGTTCGAGGAGCCGATGCCCTGGACCCACATCGAGCGCTACGCGGAACTGCGGCAGCGCGCCGCGTTCCCCATCTCCGGCGGCGAGCACTTCCACAACCGCTACGAGTACAAGCAGCTCTTCGCCACGAACGCGGTCGACATCATCCAGCCCGACCTCTCCATGGCCGGCGGCTTCACCGAGGTCAGGAAACTCGCCGCGATCGCCGATACCCACGGCATGCTCGTGGCCCCGCACAACTCCAACTCACCGCTCTGCACCACCGTCTCGGTGCACGCGACGCTCGGCGTCCCCAACTTCAAGATCCTCGAAACCTTCGACGGACTCCTGGAGGACTACGTCTTCGACGCCCTCAAGGGCACCCTCCCGATCGTCGACGGCCGCATCGGCCTGCCGACCGCCCCGGGACTCGGTGTCGAGCTCGTCGACGAGGTCTTCGAGGAACACCCGCCCAGCCACCGCTTCTGGAACATGTTCGCGGACGGCTGGGAGAAGCGGAACCGGACATGATCGTCGACGTCCACTCACATCTCTTCCGGCACAGCCACGACTTCACCGACCCGTTCAAGTCCGACTCCGCACGCGCCCACGCGGGCGAGGTCGACCTCACGGTGAAGTGGGAGGAGTACGCAGCAACGGCGCCCGAGGGCACCCGCACGATCGTCGTCGGGGGCAAGGCGCGCCGCAGCGGCCTCTGGGTCGACGACGACGCCGTCGCCTCGTACGCCGGAGCGCACCCCGACCGGCTCATCGGCTACCTCTCCCTCGACCCCACCCAGCCCGGCTGGCAGGACGAACTCCGCTACGGCCACCAGGAACTGGGACTGCGCGGCATCAAGCTGATGCCGATGTACGCGGGCTTCGACCCGGCCGCCGAGGAGTACGACGAGCTGTACGGCTACGCCGAACGGCACGGCCTTCCGCTTCTCGTCCACACCGGCACGACCTTTGTGTCGAACGCGCCGCTGGAATGGGCGATGCCCCGCCACCTGGACGCAGTCGCCATCCGCCACCCCGAACTGCGGATGGTCCTCGCCCACCTCGGCCACCCCTTCGAGGGCGAGTGCATCGCGGTCATCCGCAAGCACCCGCATGTGTACGCGGACATCAGCGCCCTGCACTACCGGCCCTTCCAGCTCTGGCACAGCCTCCGGCTGGTCCAGGACTACGGGGTCTTCGACAAGCTGATGTTCGGCAGCGACTACCCGTTCACGACGGTCGACGACTCGGTGAAGGGGCTGCGGGAGATCGCCCGCATCCCCGGCATCCCCGGGCTGCCGCCGCTGGATGCGGACGCGGTGGAGGAGATCATCCACCGGCCGTCACTGGACCTGCTCGGCCTGAACGACTGACCGGGCCGTCCCCACAGACCTGCCGGTACGGCGCACGGGTCGCCCGCCTGTTACCCGGGCGCCGCACCGGCAGCCGGGCCGCCGCGCTCCCACCCTGTGTCCCTGCGCGGCGGCCCACCCTTCTCCGTACCTCTCCGCCTGGAGGAACCCCCGCCATGACCGCAGCCGTCCCGCCCCGCGGCAGTGACCGCTTCGACCTGACCGGCCGCACCGCGGTCGTGACCGGAGCCGCGCGGGGCCTCGGCCGGTCCTTCGCCGTCGGGCTCGCCGAGGCGGGCGCCGATCTGGTCCTCGTCGACCTGCCCGGTGCCGACGGCGTCGCCGAGACCGCGGCGGCCGTCCGGGCGCTCGGCCGACAGGTCCGCACCTACGGCCAGGACCTCGCGGACATCGACGCGCTGCCCGGCTTCGTCGATGCCGTACGCGCCGAGACAGGACCGCTGCACATCCTGGTCAACAATGCGGGAACGGCGGCACTGGAACGCTTCAACGAGATCACCCCCGCAAGCTGGTCGCACATCATGCGGGTCAACGTCGACGCCGTCTTCTTCCTCAGCCAGCGCATCGCCGAGCACATGACGGCGGACTCCGTCGCCGGCCGCATCATCACCATCACGTCGAAGAACGCCCTGGTGGCGGAGGCGGGCCTGGCCCACTACAACGCCTCCAAGGCCGCCGCCCAACTGCTCACCGAGACCCTGGCGGTCGAACTCGCCCCGCACGGCATCACCGCCAACACCCTTGCCCCCGGCATGGTCGAGACCCCCATCGACGGCGAATTCCCCTTCGACCGGGAGGCCTTCGAATCCGCGTACCGCGAGCGCATCCCACTCGGCAGATACGCACAGCCCGACGAATGCGTGGGCGCACTGCTGCTGCTCGCCTCGGATGCCGGGGCGTACCTCACCGGGGCGCGCATCGTCGTCGACGGGGGAGTCCTCGCCGACCAGATGCCGCGCATGCGATTCATGCCGCCGTACCGCAACACGATCTGACCGCGACCGACCGGTCTTCATCGAGCACGCATCGACAACGCGAGGAGTACCTCCGCCATGTCCGTCCATGCATCGTCCCCAGCCAAGTCCTCCGCTTCGTCCCGTCGTACTCTGTTGCGGGCTTCGGGGCTGGCCGGTCTGGTCATGGCCGGTTCGGCCGTGGCCTCCGGCTCGGCGCAGGCCGCACCGTCGCACGCAGGCGATGTGCTGCGTGTCGACACGGTCGCCGAGCTGCGCGCGCTGAACACCAAGCCGCTCGACGACGGCACCCAGATCCTGGTCGCCGGCTACCACGCCCCCGGCGACGGCGGCGCGATGGCCGTGCGCTGGAACAGGAAGTCCGACGCCGCGCACAACGGCGGAACGGTGATCGCACCCACCGCCACAAAGACCGGCCGCTGGCTCCAGCTCCACACCGGAACCCTCGACTTCCGCACCTTCGGCCACTTCGACGCCGAAGAACCCGCCGACGCCGCCCTCGACGCGATGATCGCCGACAACAGCGTCCACCGCATCGAGGCCCACACCGACCTCCTGTTCACCAAACGCCACCTCTGGAACCGCTCCAACATCGAACTCGACTTCGGCGGCCACCGCATGCGCACCGAAGGCATCGAGAAGAACACCCACGACAACCCCTTCGGCGCCGTCCTCTCCTTCCGCGGCACCGTCACCGACACCACCGTCGAGCACGCGCTCTCCGGCAAGGTCATCGAGCTCACCGACACCTTCCCGGTCCCCGACGCCAAGGCGTTCGAGGTCGGCCAGTGGTGGGCCGTGCAGGTCGATCCGGTCGCGGGCGGCGGCCGTGACGAACGCGAGCTGCAGAAGCTGGTCGAGATCACCGAGATCATCGACGCGGACCACATCCGGGTCGGCTACCTCAACGGCTGGGAACTCGCCGAGGGCCGCACCCTCACCTGGACCCGCATCGAGCCGGTCCAGGGCACCCACATCCGCAATCTGGTCTTCGAGGGCGCCGGCCCCGACGAGTACACCGGCTCCCACCCCGTCAGCTTCGAGTACGCCGTCGGCTGCGACGTCTCCGGGATCCATGCCACCGGCTCCTTCTGGCCGGTCATCATGCGCCGCTGGTGCACCCGGTTCCGTACCGAGGAGTGCTCCCTGAAGAACCCGCCCACCGTCGAGTACGGCGGCGCGGGCTATCTCACGCAGCAGATCTACTGCCTGTACGGGCGGGTCGCGGACTGCACGACCAGTAACGTCCGTCATCTCAACGACCTGACAGCCTCCGCCTACTGCACCGTCGTGAACTGCCACGGCGACGGCGACGACGCGGGCGGCAACCCCTTCACGACACACGGGCAGTACGAGCACGATCTGCTCTTCGACGGCAACTCCGGACTGATGGACATAGCCAACTCCGGTGCGCAGTGGGGAATTTCCGCGAAGCGGATCACCGTACGCAGACATGTCTGCTCCTGGTTCACCGCCAACACCAAGATCACCGATCTGACCCTCGAGGACATCACGGTGATCGCGCGCCCCACCTTCGACCAGGCCGGCACCCTCACCGTCAACGCCGACGGAGCCCAGGTGCGCGGCTGCACCGCCAGGACCTTCGCCGTCGCCCAGCGCTCCGCCCGCTCCGCCCGGCCGACCACCATCAGCGACTGCTCCTTCGAGCCGCCCGCGGGCGCCGTCCTCGTCCAGACTCCGGTCACCGCTCCCGTCCACTTCGTACGCTGCACCTTCAAGGGCGTCGATGGTGCGATCCTGCGCGGTGCGGGGCCCGTCCACTTCACCGACTGCACCGTCACCGGCGCCGGGAACGCGGCCCCGATCTCGGTCGGATCGGCGGATCTACGGATCGACGGCGGTAGTTACGACAACACCGGCATCGAACTCAGCGCCGTGCGCGACCAGCGGATCACCGTCACCGGCGGCACCCACCTCACCGGCAGCAACAAGGCCAAGGTGCTTCTCGGCCGCGCAGCCGGCCCCGGGAAGGTGACCTGGGACATCAACGCGCTCAGCAGCGCCGCCTCGGGACCGGACACCGCCCATGTGCGCATCGCCGACGGCACGAACCACTACGCGGCGACCGGCAGCCGCTTCACCGGCGGCACGCTCCACCTCGCCCCGGACGCACTCGATTCGACCCTGCACACCGCGTGCGTGGAGGACGGTACGAAGCGTGGCGCGATGCCCGTGAACAGCGACTCGGTGCGCACGGACGGAAATCTGACGCTGTGACCGGCATCATCAGAGCCGCGACGTCGGCCGACGATCCGGCCCTGGCCGCCCTGTGGCAGCGATGCTTCGACGCCCCGCAGATCGCCGCCCTCCATGCCCTCGACCCGGACCGCCACCGCCATACGTTCGTCGCGCAGAACGGTCCGGGGGACGGGGTCGACGCGGTCGTCGTCTACGTACCGAGGCTGATCCGTGACGCACACGGCACCCCGCAGCGGGTCGGCGGCATCGGCAGCGTCGCCACCCGTCCCGAAGCCCGGGGGCAGGGGCTGGTGCGTCGGCTGCTGGTGGAGGCGGAGCGCACCATGATGGCCGAACAGTGCGCCTGGTCCCTGCTGTTCACCGGGACGCCCGGGGTCTACCGGGGCTCGGGATGGCAGGAATTCGGCAGTGCGTACACCGAGGGGACGCTCGCGCCCCCGGCTGCCCCCGGGGCGTTCCGGGTACGCGAGGCCACCGCACAGGACGCCGTGGAGGTGGCTGCCCTGCACCATGCGTACAACGTGAACAGACCGCTCAGCTCGTTGCGGGCTCCGGAGGACTGGGCGGTGCGCGTGCCCGCCTGGTACGGCCCTGCCGGCCGGTCGTTCGTGGCTCAGGACCCCGGGTCGGGGGCGCTCGTCGGCTGGATGGTGGCCCAGCACGAGAGGCAGTGCGTGGAGGTACGCGAATTCGCGGGCGCCCCCGAGTGCCTGGGCGAGCTGTTCGCCGCCGTCGGCGAACGCGGCCGGGCCGCGGGGCTGAACCGGGCCCGGGTCCGGATTCCCGACGGCCCGGGGGTCCGGGCAGCGCTGCCGGCCCTGCTGGTGGACCCCCGGACGGTTGACGAACACGTGGGCATGGCACGCCCGTTGCACGCCACCGCCGACTCGGTCCGGGCCACGGTCACGGCGCCCGGTGCGGTCCACTGGTACGGCGACTGCTTCTGACCGGTACGGCGGCCGCTTCTACGAGTCCGGGACGCCGTCAGCGACAGGGAGTGAGCAGACAGCGCCCCACCAGCCCCGCCCCCGCGTCCATCCGCTTCCTGAACTCCTCGGCGAGCAGCGGGACATCACGCAGTCGCCACAGCGCCAGGGGCGCGGACCGGCCGCCTCACGGGCCCGTTCCGGACTCCACGAGCCGAGCAGATGGGTGAGCGGATCCGCGAGTTCCAGCAGATCGGGGCCGGGCATCAGATCCTCGCGGATCCAAGTACGCCACGGCACAGACCTGCCGAGGGTTCAGCGGAACGGGGGAACGGCTGCGACGCGCACCGCAGCGTGCCCGGCGTGCGAGCAGCCGGAAGGCCCCGCTTCGGTGCTACGCCTTGTCCGTCGGTGTCGGTTCGTCGTACGCCGACGTCCCGGAGTCCAGCAAGGGCTCCTGGGTCTTGAGGTGCGCCGGGGCGAAGGCACGGAGTACGTGATAGCCGGTGATCACCACGATCGTGCCCAGGGCGATGCCGCTCAGCTCGAAGTTGTCGGTGATCTTCAGGCTGACCCCGCCGACGCCGATGATGATGCCCGCGGCGGCCGGGACCAGGTTCAGCGGATTGCGCAGATCGACCTTGCCGTGCAGCCAGATCTGGGCACCGAGGAGGCCGATCATGCCGTACAGGATGACGGTGATGCCGCCGAGCACACCGCCGGGGATGGCGGCGACGACCGCACCGAACTTGGGGCAGAGACCGAAGAGCAGAGCGAAGCAGGCGGCGGCCCAGTACGCGGCGGTGGAGTAGACGCGGGTCGCGGCCATGACGCCGATGTTCTCCGAGTATGTGGTGTTCGGCGGGCCGCCCACCGCGGTCGACAGCATCGACGCGGCGCCGTCGGCGGCGATCGCGGTGCCCAGCTTGTCGTCCAGCGAGGCGCCGGTCATCTCGCCGACGGCCTTCACATGGCCGGCGTTCTCGGCGATCAGCGCGATGACCACCGGCAGGGCGACCAGGATCGCCGACCACTCGAAGCTCGGCGCGTGGAAGGACGGGAGCCCGATCCAGTCGGCCTTGGCGACACCCGACAGGTCGAGCCGCCAGTGGTCGACGGCCTGGGCGCCGCCCACCGGGGAGTGGATCTTGCCGAAGACCAGGTCGAGGACCCAGGACAGCACGTACCCGAAGACCAGACCCAGGAAGATCGCGATACGCGAGAAGAATCCGCGCAGGCACACCACGGCCAGTCCGGTGAAGAGCATCACCAGCAGTGCCGTCCACTGGTCCTGCGGCCAGTACGTCGACGCGGTCACCGGAGCCAGGTTGAAGCCGATCAGCATGACGACGGCTCCGGTGACCACCGGCGGCATCGCCGCATGGATGATCCGCGCGCCGAACCGCTGCACCGCGAGACCGGCGAGGAAGAGCACCACGCCGACGACGAAGACCGCACCGGTGACCACCGCGCTGCTGCCGCCGCTCGCCCGGATCGTCGCGGCGACCCCGACGAAGGAGAGTGAACAGCCGAGGTAGCTGGGCACCTGGCCGCGCGTGGCCAGCAGGAAGATGGCCGTCGCGACACCCGACATCATGATCGCCAGGTTCGGGTCCAGGCCCATGAGCACCGGGGCGACGAATGTCGTGCCGCCCTTTCCATGATGAGATGCCGTCGCCGGCGCGGTCACAGGACCGGGGACGTGGGAGGGAACGACGATGGCAGGCACCGAAACGGGGTGTCCGCGACGAGCGCTGATCTACATCCGGGTCAGTACGGCCAGGGACGACATGATCAGCCCGGAACTGCAGCAGTACCAGGGCGAGACGCTTGCCGCCAAGGAGGGCATGCAGTTGGTGGGGAAGCCCATCATGGACCTGGGCAAGACAGGGCGTTCCTTCGGCGAACGCCAGATTTCCAAGATCATCGGGATGGCTGAGCGAGAGGAATTCGACGTCCTCATCCTGTGGGTCTGGTCGCGCTTCGGCCGGAACATGAAGGACTCCCTGACCAACCTTGACCGGCTCACCGAGCTGGGTATCGAAGTCCGTGCGGTCAAGGAGGACTTCGACGGGAGGACGAACATCGGCCGCTTCGCGATCCGGCAGATGCTCAACATCGCTGAGCTGTTCAGCGATCAGCAGGCCGACGTGTGGAAGGAATCCATAGCCCGACGCCGACGCAAGGGACTTCCGCACGCGAACCAGGGGCGATTCGGCTACTACCGGTGCGACACCTGCCCTCCCCGGAAGCCGGGTGTACCGCTGGAGACCTGCCCGGCGTGCAAGGAGGGCATACTCAAGGTCGATCCGGTGCTGGGGCCCAGGCTGGCCGATGCCTGGCGGTGGCTGGCCGCCGGTGAGTTCATCGCTCACATCACGCACGAGTGGTACGCGGAAGGTGTCGTCGATCCGTCCTCGGGTAAGCCCGTGACGCCCGGGCGCCTGTACGACATCCTCGACTCGGGCTTCGGCCTCGGCTTCGTGCGCCACCGGCTGCCGGAGCAACAGCACGTCCTGCGAAACGACAAGGACGGAGTCAAGCGCCGGGGACGCAACAGGTCGCGCAGGCCGGAGACGTTCGGACTGTACTTGCCGGGCGGGCACGAACCCGTGATCAGCGACCGCGCTGAGTGCGAGCGTGTCGGGGACGCCTATCTCGACCGCCGTGGTGATTCGCCGAAGACGTCAGCCCGTGAGCGGGGAGAGATCCGGTACTCGACGACCGGGTTGGTCTTCTGCGCGGCCTGCGGGGGCTCGATGCACGCCCTGCTCCGGGCGAAGAAGATCCGGAAACCCCCGATCGACGGCCGTCCCGATCCGTTCGACGTCACATGGCGGTGCCGCCAGTACGCCGAACTCGGTTCTTGCCGCGGATCCGGGTACGGAAATCTGGAACACATCGAAGTCCGTGTACTTGACTGGCTCAAGGAGAATGCCAAGGGAGGCCAGGACATGGAGACGCGTGTCCGCCGGAGCCAGTCGGCGCTGAAGCCGAATGACTCGGCAGCCCAGCTCACCGGCCTTGAACGGGAACTGGAACGGTTGGTGCGTCAGGAGGACAAGCTCACCGACAGCCTGGTGGATGGCTTGATCAACGAGGACGCCGCCCGCCGCAAGCAGGAGCGGATCAACGCTCGTCGCGAGGAGCTTGAGACGGAGCGTCAGCAGCTCTCCAAGCGTCGAGAGCGCATGGTTTCCCAGCCCCGTGCCGTGGCCTTCAAGAGCTTGGTGGACGAGTGGGAACAGGCGACCCCGAACGCCCGGAACAAGCTGATCAAGACGGTTGTGCGTGGGATTTACGTCCGTAAGGGGCGCGGATTGCCGCTGAACGAGAAGTACCGGATCGTTCCCATGTGGGAGGCGCGCCCCGTGGCAGCGCCTTCTACTGCTGGCGCTGTGCTGTAGGGCTACCTTGACGCGGGTGTTTCATGCTTGGCCTGCGCACTGCCTGATCCGGACTCCTGTCGCGTCACCACTACAGCGGCCAAGACGTCCCAGAACGCCTCCCAGCAGTCATCTTCGCTCGGCATCGGAGTGTGTGCGGCGTTCATCGGATGCGGATACCTCCGGGGCGTCATTGGAGCCACCAGCTGCAGACACGGCTGGTGGCTTTGGAGGGATCACCATGTCGATGACGGGCGATTTCGCCCTGCAGTCAATCCGTGGTATCTATCTTCGTCTTGACATCGTTTCTTATGGCGCGATCGCGCGTTGAACCGTGCATGAGGAACTGGTTGAGCGGTTGGTACCGGACGAGTTGCGGGCTCTGTTCCAGCGGGTGGTGCAGCCCGTCGAGGTGAAGCGTCCGCAGGGCGGGTTGTGTGAAAGCGCGGGCGCAACCAGCGAACCGGCCCACTGGACAACGGTCATGGTCAAGAAGCGCCGCAAATCCTTTGTGGTGTGCGCTGATTTCCACGGTCTCATCCACCAGAGGGCAACCGCCGCAACATTCACAAAATGATCGCTGGAGAGCCGGATGCCTGGAAACCGGGCATGTCCGGTTCGGAGGGAGGCCGCACGGAAAAGGTCCTGTTCATTGACAGGAACCTTGCCGTGCGGCCCACCTACCCAGAGCGCGGAGAACGAATGCGGCCTGGACCAGTACGAAGTCCGCCGCTACGTCGGCTGGCACCGCCACATCACCCTCGCCGTGCTCGCCCACCCGTTCCTGACCGTCCCCGCCGCCCAGGAACGGCAAAAAGGAGGGAGCCGACCATGACACGCCCGGCCTCGTGGACCTCGCGCTGGCCGAAATTCGCCGTCTACTGGCAACTACCCACCCGCGTCAACGTTGGCGAACGTCCCGACGGAGAGCTGTTCTTGGTGCCGGAGTGCCTCCGGGCGCGAGGTCACTGGACCGCATCGCAGAGGGCGTTCGACCTGCTCGGGGGGAAGCTCCCGGCCGCGGCCGCCGAAGGAGCGAGCGTCCGCGTGATCATCCGCGTACCGAAGGGCACGCCACCACTTCCCCGTCCCCAGCTCTCGCGTTCCTGCCCGAACATGCTTTGCAAGGGACAGAATTGCGGGCATGTTGAGTCAAGATGATCTGGAGCAGTCCATCCGCGCGCTCTCCGACGACGAGGCCATCCGTGCGCTGACGGCGCTGGCGGAGGAGCGCGGGCTGCTCCCCGCCGCGCACCGGTTTTCTCCGGAGGGCGGTGGGCTGAAGGCCGGGGTGGACGCCGTGGAGCTGGAGCGGTACTTAGATCCGGGGCAACCCGAGGTGTCAGGCGGGGAGTTGGCGCGCCGAGTACTGGAGTACGCGGTGGCCCTGCGCGAGGACCTGGCGGATACGGTAGGCGAGGCGGTCGCGTACGCGCGGTCGCCCATGGACCGGCTCGACCCCGTCACGCTCCCGGTCGCCGCGCTCGCCGTCACGCTGCTGCAGACCGAGGTGGTGGTGAAGCGGGATCCGCATGGGAGGTGGAGCCTGACCATCCACAAGCGGGCCTTGCGGGACTCCACTCTCGGTCGGGTCCTGACGGCCCTGCTCTCGCAGATCACCAGCGGCAAGTAGCCAGCGGACCGGGACGGGGTGCGGGATGAATGTGTCGGCGAGGGTGCCGTACGCGTGGCGCTGCGAGGAATGTGCCCAGGAGCGCCGGGCTCCGATCTGGCGGGTCATCGACGCGCGTGAGCAGGCCGACGTCCTGGCGGCCCCCGCCCCGGGCGTCTCCTGGGTGGACTGCCCCGTCTGCGGTACGAGGACGCACATCGAGGCGCCGCTGCTGGTCCTGCGTCCGGGCGGGGTGGCGCCCCTGCTGCTCGCGGTCCCGGTCGCGGAGCTCCAGCACGATCCGCCGCAGTCCGCGGCACCCCTGCTGGAGGAGGCCGGGCGGGCCGGGGCCTTCCTCGGCGGTGCCTTCGCCGGGCGGGTGATCCCGCTGCCGCGCAGGTTGCTCCCGTTCGTCCTGGCCCGCGACCTCCAACGGGACCTGGAGGACCCCGAGGCGGCATGCCGGCAGTTGCAGCCGGAGGGGGCGCCGACGGTCGCGAACTACAGGATCTTCCTCCAGTACCTCGGGGAGGAACAGGGTGACACTCGGGTGGGGAAGCTCCTGGCCGCGACGCTGGGCAGTCTGCCGGACGACCTAGCGGAGCTCGTCCGCTCGCACCCGGAACTGACGGACGGCACCAGGGTGCGCGACGCGGGGCGCGCGGAGCTCCGCGAGGCTGAGGGCACGCCGCTTGAAGAGGTGATGGGCATCCGTCAGCAGCTCCTGGACGAACTGTGCGACGGCCGGACGCCTTCGGCGGCGGCGATCCGCCGCTACTCCGAAGCCTGGGTCCACTTCGACGCCGGTCTGCGGTCACGGCTGCGCGCGATGTACCTCGAGGCCCGGAACACCGACGGGCTGGAGGGCATCCCGCTCGCCCGTGAGGCTCTGGCGCTCGCCGCCGGACTGGGTGAGGAGGAGATGGAGACCGAGCTCGCCGCGCTGCTCGGCAGACACCTGGTGCACGCGGTGCAGGGTGGGCTCGATGCCGATCCGTCCGAGGCGGTCCAGGTCCTCGAACGGGCACTGCGCCGGCTGCCCGAAGGAAGTCTGCAGTGGGTAGAGGTGGCGAACAACCTCGCCAGTGCGCACCACCTGCGTGATGACGGCGACCGGCTGGAGACGTGGGAGGCGGCGCGCGACCTGCTGGCGCGCGCGACCGTACTGGACCGCCGTGAGCATCCTGAGTTCTGGGCACGGGTCCAGACCAATTACGGGCTGCTCCTGTCGGAACGGCCGGGTGGCGGCCCTGAGGACCTCACCCTGGGCATCGAGCACATCAAGGCCGGGCTGGAGGAGCGCTCCCCCCAGCGTGACCGGGGCGACTGGGCCTACTCGATGGTCAACCTCGGCCTGCTGCTGTACCGCCGAGCCGGGGCGGAGGACCTGCGGCAGGCGGAGCGGTGCTATCGGGAGGCCCTGCGGTACCTCGGCGCCGGTGACAACGCGGCGCTGTGGTCCCGGATCCAGTGCAATCTGGCCGACCTGCTGCTGTCCCGGGATCCCGTCGACGCGCACGGCGCCAGAGAAGCGGCGACCGCGGCGCTCGGCCTGTCCGCCGCGCGCCCTGGCTTCCTCGACACCGGCCGCATCACCTGGCTGTTGGCCCGGGCCAGTGATCACCTCGACGGCCCGGGCAGCGCGGGGAGCGAACGGCTGCGCCTCAAGGCCCTGGCGGCGACACCGCCCGCGGTGTCGCCGTCCCTGCACCTCGGCATCGCCCGGGAACTGCTCCACGCCTACGCCTCGGCGGAACGCTGGAGCGAGGCGGCCGATGTCGCGTCGCACATGGTGATCGCCGTGAACGCGCTCTACGACGCCCAGGTCACCGGAGCCGGACGCCGGAGCGTACTCGCCCAGGTGACCACGATCGCCCGCTGGGCCGCCTTCCTGCTGGCCAGGGCGGGGCGCCCGGAGCGCGCAGTCGAGGCCATCGAAAGCGGACTGGCCTGCGAGCTCTCGGTAGTGGCCGGGCGGGGAGCGGCGGACCTGGAAGCCCTTGAGCAGACCGATCCGGCCACGGCCCGCCGCTACCGGCTGGCGCGGGCCCGGTACCGCTCCACGGCCGGCGTGGCGACTCAGGCGGCGACTGGCGGCCCCGCTTTCACGGCGCGTGAGGAGGCCGAGGCCGAACGCGGTGTGCGCACGGCGATCGAGGAGATCCGCGCGATCCCGAGCTTCGAACGCTTCCTGCGCACCAGCGAGCTGGAGGACATCGTCCGGGCGGCAGGCGGTAGCCCGCTGGCCTATCTGGTGAATGCGCCCTGGGGCAGCTATGTCCTCGCGCTACCCCGTACACCGGGCGCGCGGCCCGCCGTACGGGCCGTTCCCGTTCCCGAGGTGAGCAGCGAGTCCGTAACCCGCCTCCTGGTCATGGATCCGGCCGACAACACCCTGGGGCTGCTCCTGGCACAGGAGGGCGGAGCGCTCCGGCGTAGGCGTCAGCTCCCGCAAGCCTTGGACCGGCTCGCCGCCCTCGCACCGCTCCTACGGCCGGTCGCGCGGCTCCTTGCGGACGACCCGGGGCACGAGGCTGTCGTCGTTCCGACCGGTCTGCTGGGCGTGGTGCCGCTGCACGCCGTGCCGCTCGGGGTGGAAGGCGTACTCGACGACCTCGGTACCCTGGTCGTCTCCCCGTCCGCCGCGGTGTACGCGGCGTGCCGCTCCGTGGCCGCACGGCCGCCGCAGAGTGTGCCCCGCCTGGTGGCCGTGGCCGACCCCGACGGTTCGCTCCCCGGCAGCCGCGCCGAACTCGCCGAAATCCGTACACTGTTCGAAGAGAGCCGTTGCGCGGTGGGGTCTGAAGCCACCGTGGGCTGGGTGCTCGGCCATCTTGCCGAGGCCTCGTACCTGCACCTCAGCTGCCACGGCAGCGGCGGGTTCGACGGCGTGGGCGGCTCCCTCGCCCTGGCCGACGGCCGCCTGAACATGGACACCCTGGTCCATCGGCAACTGCCCGCCTGCAGACTGGCCGTGGCCAGCGCATGCCAGTCGGGCCACTACGCGATGGCGGAGGCTCCGGACGAGTTCCGCGGGCTTCCGGCCGGCTTCCTCCAGACCGGGGTGGCCTGCGCGGTGGCCGGGCTGTGGCAGGTGGACGACATGGTGACCGCGTTGCTGATGACACGCTTCTACGAGCTGATCTCTCCCGCACACGGTGCCGACGGCGTTCCCCCGGTGTCGGCACTGCGCCGGGCACGCGGGTGGTTGCGCCGTCTCACCTGGGAGGAGCTCGCACAATACACAGCCGCCCGTCCGCATCTGGCGGCCCTGACCGAGCGGTACACCGCTCGGCCGACGACCGACGAGTGCCCTTTCGCATCGCCGGTCCACTGGGCCGCGTTCACCGCATGGGGGGTCTGAGTGCTCCGCGCCGGGCCCCTGTCAGTTCCTCTGCGTCGGCCCGTTCGAGTCGAGCGTGTACTGGGCGACGGGGCCGAAGGGTGATTGCGGGGTGTTGACCTGCATCATCGTGTATCGCCCGCCTACGAGGCCCGTGAGGGTCACAGTGGCCGGGTAGTGGACCTCTCTGCCGTTCGCGCAGTTGGGCTGGCAGATGACAGCCGACTCCTGCCCGCTGGCTTGGGCGGTGGACTGCCCCCAGTTTGACCAGGTCAGACCCTCGAGCCCGCCATTCCCGTCTCCGCAGTGGAGCAGGAGTGATTTGGGCTCGGCCAGGTACTCCCCGAAGCAGTTTGCGATCGCGGCGGGCCGCGTGCTCTGCCGTGTGGCGGCCGTCGTCGGCGGCTGCGCGGAGGGTTCCGTGACGGGGGAGGGCTCGGCAGGCGGGGTCGGTTCGGCGGTTGTCTGCCGGGGTGCCTCGGTGATGGGGTCAGCGGTCGGGAGGGCGGACGTCGAGGTGGCCGGCTCCTCGGCTGGCGGCGGGGACGCCGTGACGGTGGTTTTGGGGTCGGCGATGGTGTCGGTTCCGCTGTCGTAGCCGGACACGAGGGCGATGGCGGTGGCGGCGATCACGATGCCGATGGCGATGCCCGCGCCGACGGCGCGCCCGCGCCAGGCCGGTGCGGGCGGGGACGCCGGCTTCGTCGGAATGCCCGCGTGCGGCGGGGGCTTGTCGACGACCTCCGCGGCGGACTCCGGGATGGCCGGCCGTCTGCGCAACTCGTCCCGGAGCCGCTCGATTTCCGCCTGCTGCTCGGCGATCAGCTCGTGTACCTCCAGCGGCCAGGGGCGCGCCGAGGGCGTGAGCCGGCCGATGGCTTCCAGCAGTTGGGCCGCGCTCGGCCGGGCAGCGGGGTCCTTGGCCAGGCAGCCGGCCGCGATCGGGCGGATCTTCTCCGGGAGCCTGCTGAGATCGGGCTCGGTGTGTACGACGTTGTATAAGGTCTGCGGCAGGGAGGGTCCGACGAACGGGCACTCGCCGGTGCATGCCATGACCAGCACCGTCCCGAGGGAGAAGATGTCGCTGGCTGGTTCCAGCGGCTCACCTTGGGCCTGCTCCGGGGACATGAACCCGGGTGAGCCGACCAGCCAGCCCGCGGTTGTCAGCTCGCTGCCGTCCTCGCTGTCGGCCGCCCGGGCGATGCCGAAATCGATCACTCGGGGCCCGTCGTCGGCTAGAAGTACGTTGGACGGTTTCAGATCCCGGTGCACCAAGCCGGCCCGGTGGATGGTGGTCAGGGCCGAGGCCAGTCCCACGGCCATCCGCAGAGCCGATTCCTCGGGCAGTGCGCCGACGGCCGCCACGGCTTGCTGTAGCGAGGGGCCGGGGACGAACACAGACGTCAGCCACGGTTCGGGGGCGTCCGCATCCGCGTCGGTGATCGCGGACGTGTACTTTCCGGAGACCTTGCGGGAGGCTTCCACCTCTCGGCGGAACCGTGCGCGGAATCCGTCGTCCTCGACGAACTGCGCCCGTACCTGCTTCAGCGCGACCAACTGCCCGCCCGGGTCACTGCTCAGCAGGACACGGCCCATGCCGCCCCGGCCGAGCTCCGCGATCGTCCGATACCTTCCGACCGTCACCGGGTCGGTGTCCGCTAATCGTTTCACTCTGTCCCCCGCATCAGAAGAACCGTCAGGACCGAGTCTCGGCGCCCCACGCAGCCCACCGCAAGACACTGGGGCTCCCGCACGCCGCGCGCGCATTACTCGGCGAGATCGCTCTGGCCGCCTCGCACAGCGACAGTTTCCTCGGCACCCGCTGCAAACGCCTGGTCAAACGGTGCGATCGCCCCAAGGCCCTGGTCGCCGTCGCCCGCTCAATCCTCGTCACTGTCCGGCATCTGGCCAACAACCCGGGCACCGTCAAAAATGCCCTCGGCGCCGACTACCACCAGCACCTCATCGACCCGGCCCGCCACACCCGCGACCTGGTCCGCCAACTCAAGGCCCTCAGCCATGACGTGGGTGGGGTGGTGGGCTGTCAGGTGGTCGACCGGGTGGGCGCCTGCTGTGGAGTCGTGGACGCTGGCGGCGGTGACGAGGACGGTCAGGAGAAGGTCGAGCGTGCATGCGACCAGACCGGACCGCATCACGTACAGCGGCACCCGCAGAAGACATGCCCCCAGCACACAGCAAACGTCCTGTACAGCGGCGAAGTCACCGGAAAACAGATGGCCGCCCACCTCGTCGGGAGCTGGGACGGCTTCGCCCCTGACCCCGGACGAGACAGCAGCCCCGACCCCGACCCCAAGGTCACCCTCGCCCGCCTCGCCGCCGCGTTGGACCTGCGCGTCAAGCAGGCCGGCACCACGGCACCGGCCGAGCACGTCTGGCACTGCTCGGTCCGCACCGACCCCGGCGACCGGACCCTGACCGACGCCGAGTGGAACACCGTCGCCCGCCGCTTGGTCCACGCCGTCAACCTCGCCCCCGAAGGTGACCCGGACGGCTGCCGCTGGGTCGCCGTGCGGCACGCGGACGACCACATCCACATCCTGGCCACCATGGTCCGAGGCGACCTTCGCCGCCCCAGGATGAACTACGACTTCAAGAAGGCCCAGGCCGAATGTCGTCGCATCGAGAAGGAGATGGGCCTGCGCCAACTCAAACCCGGCGACGGCACCGGAGCCAAGACCCCCACCAGCGCCGAACGCTTCAAGGCCGAGCGCACCGGCCGCACCGAGGCCCCACGCGAGACGCTCCGCGAAGCCGTCCGCCAAGCCCTCGCCGGAGCCGCCACCGAAGAAGAGTTCTTCACCCGGCTGCGCGAGGCGGGCCTGCGCGTGAAGATGCGAAACGCCCCGTCCGGCGACGCCATCGGCTACAACGTCGCACTCCCCGGCGACCGCAACCGCGAGGGCAAACCGATCTGGTACCCCGGCTCCAAGCTGGCCCCCGACCTCTCACTCCCCAAGATCCGCCACCGTCTGGCCGACGGCACCGCCGACCAGACGACGCAGTCGGCGGCCACAGGCGGCCGACCGGACTGGTCCCCGCCTGCCCGGGAACGACGCAACGCCACCGGCATCGCCGAGCGCGCCGTCATCCTGCTCGACAGCGACGAAGATGAAGCCGCAGCCCAACTGGTAGGGGTAGGCGAACTCCTGGACGCGGTCGCGCAGACCTCCCCGGTCGCCACCCGCGCCGAGCTGGGTGCAGCCGCCCGCGCCTTCGAGCGTGCCACCCGCAGTCACGTCCGAGCGGAGCGCGCCGACACCCGGGCGATCCGCTCGGCGGCCCGGGGCATCATCCAGACCGGCAGCGCTCTCGGCCGGGGCGAGGACGGTGGCACCACCGTCATGCTCGTCTCCACCTTGGTCCTGGTCGCCCTCGCCGCCGCCCGCTGGCACTCCGCTCGTGGACATGCCCAGCAGGCCCACGCCTCCCGACAGACCGCCGAGCATCTGCGAGCCGCCTACCGCCAGGCCGCCGCCACGCCCATGCGGGCACTGCGCGAACAAGGCCGCGCCCTGCCCGAAGCCGAACGCCGAACCCACGAGGCCACCATCCGTGCAGCACTGCCGGAAGAGGGGCTGCGAGCAGACAGCTCGTCGACGAAGACCGACGCCCTGGCCGCCACCCTTGCCCAGGCCGAGCGGTCAGGCCACGACCCCAAGGCCCTCCTGCGGCAAGCCATCGACATGCGCGAACTCGACACCGCCGAGGACGTGAACGACGTCCTGGTATGGCGCCTGCGCCGACTCGCCGAGCTCCCCGCTCACCCGGGCGAAGCGACCCGCCGCCCGCAGGCCGACACCAAGTCCTCGGCCAACCGCACCAGCAACCGGACGGCACCCACGGCCGCAGCTCGCCCCGCCGCCTCCGACCCGCGTAACCGCCCACCGCGCCGCTGACAGAGCCGGGCAGGCCGGTAACCGGCCCGCTCGACTCCGCGAAACCCCTGGACAACCGGTTTCACCGGCTGTTACGGATGAAAACAGAACGACCTCGACCGGGAGATGACGCTCGTGCTCAGAACCACCAACCGCCCCGCAGAGCCGACACCCGTGCTGCCCGTCCTCCCCGCCGGCACCGATCCCCTGCTGCAACTCGAGTACGAGACGCAGCCGCCCAGCGGCCCCGGCGCGACGCGCTGCCTCAGCCACCCCCGCGAACTGGCCCTTCGCGGGATCCCCGTGATGTGCACGGCCTGCCGTGCCCGGCGCGACTGGCTGCTCATCAACCACGGCCGAAACGCCTGGTTCTGCTGCCGCTGTAGCAACCAGTGGCTCGAACCCGAGATCAGCCGTGCCGACTTCGACGCCCTGATCGCTATCCCGGACGGGACGACCTACCCCAGCGTCGAGCAGGGCCTCGCCGCGCTCGGCTTCGATGGGGCCTTCGCCGGCACCTACCTGGATTAGGCGAGCGGAGTACCAAACGCCGAGGAGCGCAACCGACGTGTCGGTTGCGCTCCTCGGCGCTGCAAGATGGTCAGCCGCGGTTGCCGTTCTTCGGCAGCTCGCCCCGGAAGTCGCACCCGAGGTATTCGTCCTCGCCCTGGATATGCCCCTCTTACCAGCCGTGGACGGCCGCGTACACGATCGCGTCCTTCACTGAGGCTTCGCCGGTGTGGACCGATGAGATGGCGTTGCCGAGCGTGGACTCCGGCCCGAGCTCCTTCCGTACTCAAGAGGACGGGACGTTTCGTCGTCGGACGCCGGCAACGCCCCCCACTCGACCGTCTCGGTGGGACATCAGCAGGTGTTCATGTCCATGAGGCTGGGGGGCTGTGGTGCGTGGACGTGCGAGAACCGTCCCACCCGCATACTCGTTCTGTTCTACGGTGCCGTCAGCCGACCAGGACAAGGGAGAACCCGTGGGACAGCCGAGGACCATGCTCGCCCAACGAATATCCGAGCAACGGGCGGGAGCTGGCGATCCATGGGCGTTGGTGGGTGAGATGCGTCGCACGGTTCTTCTGGTCCCGTCGGCCGAACCCGGTCTGTGGAGCGCCCGATCGGGCGGTGTTCGGTGGATCTGCGCGTTCACGGACGAGACGGCGCTGGCCCGCTTCGCCGTTCACCACGGTCCGGGTGATCGTCCGATGGACTACGTCGCGCTGCTCGGGGCGCGGATCGTGGATGAGATCGTGTCGGCTTTGGACGAACCCGCCGGGCTCGCGGTGGATATCGCGGACGAAGACGGGGCGATGTTCTTCCCTCCGGTCACCGGAATCGTCCCGGACGGCGTCGCGGTCGACTCCGGCGTGTCAGAGGAGGGGGGCGGCCGTGAGCGGTGACGGGGCGGACCTCGCTTTCGACAAGGAGTCGGTGGCGAAGTTCACGCAGGGAGTGGGCGCGGTCATTGATCAACTCGGCGAACTCGGTGGCGCCACCGGGTCGGTGATGGGCAAGGGGTTTTCGGGTCTGGCCATGACGGGCATGGAGGCCGGGCATCGCGGGCTGTCGGTAGATTTCGAGGACTTCTGCGAACGGTGGGAGTGGGGGGTGCGCGCCCTGGTGAGCGACGCGAGCGCGCTCGCGGACCGTCTCGGGCTGGCGGCGGGCACGCAGTGGGAGCACGACCAGTACGTTGAGGGCTCCTTCAAGGTCGGCGTCAGCGCAGTGATGGGCGGCAACCCGCACGCCGACGAGGAGGACATCTCCCAGCAGAACTGGGGTGACATCTTCACCCCTGACTACCTGGACCCCGACTGGAGCGCCGAGTCGTTCGAAAAGGCCGGCCAGGACATGGAGCAGACCTGGAAGGACACCGGCCGCACCGTTCTCACCGAAGGGGCGGGCGATCAGGTGTCGGAGAGGCTCAAGACCGAGCTCGGCCTCAGTGACGGCCAATGGGACCGGGCACTGGACGACACGTTCGGGCCGTCGCCCGAGGAACGCGCCCAGCAGGCACAGCAACAGGGCGACTCGAACACGGGCGGGGACGACTGAAGATGGGCGTCGGGGATTTCATCAGGGACATCACGCCGGACTCGGTTGAGGACGCGGTCGAGGGCGGTGTCGAGTGGGTCGGCAACCGGGTCGAGGACGCCGGGAACTGGACGGCGGACCGGCTGGACGACGTGGGCTGGGAATCAGGTTCGGACTGGGTGCGGGAACAGTCGCGTTCGGTGGCGAACCGGATGGGCGCCGATGTCGAGGAGATGGACCTCGGGCAGACCGAGGACAAGACCAAGCTGGTGTACGGCAGCCCCAGCAAGATCCACTCCACTGCGAAGCAACTCCGTTCCTTTCAGAAGGCGTTCGACGATGCCGGCGGCGGGTTGAAGGGTCTCGACTCCTCTCGGTTGAAGGGTGAGACGGCCGATGCGCTGCGCACCGCAGTGAGTACCCAGCCGCCGAAGTGGTTCACCGGCTCCAATGCCTGCGAGAAGGCGGCCGCCGCGCTGGAGGCGTTCGCCTACACCGTCACCTGGGCGCAGAACCAGGCGCAGACGGCGATCGACGTGTGGAAGGAGGGCGTCAAAGCCTCCCAGGACGCGGCCGACGCACACCTCAAGCGGATCGACGACTACAACAAGGCCGTGGACCGTTACAAAGCACAGGCCCCAGAAAAGCGCAACCCCGGTACTTTGCCGCCCTGTCCCGCGCCGACGTTCGACGACCCGGGTAAATCGCTGATGCGGGACGCGCAGGAACTCCTTGCCCAGGCCCGTGAACAGCGGAACACTGCTGCGGAGACCGCCCGTGCCGCGGTCCGCGGCGCCCGTGACATGGCCCCGGAAAAGCCGTCGTACGCACAACAGGTGGGCGACGGTCTGCAGGAGTGGCAGATCATCAACGACCACGTCGGCGGCGGCGTCATCAAGGGCACTGCGGGGCTGGTGAACTTCGTCCGGGGAGTCAATCCGCTGGATCCGTACAACCTCACCCATCCCGCCGAGTACGCCACCAGCCTCAACAGTCTTGCCGCCGGCCTGGTGGTCGCCGGCAACGACCCGGTCGGCACCGGCAAGCAGATGATCAGCGACTTCATGAAGGACCCTGCGGAAGGATTCGGTCGGCTGCTGCCCGACGCGGCACTGACCGTGGCCACCGGTGGTGGCGGGTCCGTCGTCAAGGGTGTCCGCCTCGCCGCGGACATGGCAAAGGCCTCCCGGGCCCGCAGGCTGCTCGACAACGTTCCCCACGGCACTCACAACCGCCCCGACGGGCACCGCCTCGTTTCCGGCACCGACCCGGTCGACCTCGCCTCGGGACGGATGTTCCTGCCCCAGACCGACCTGGTGTTGCCGGGAACCCTGCCGCTGGTCTTCACCCGCCGCACCGAGTCCGGCCTGCTGGCAGGCCGGTTCCTCGGCCCGTCCTGGACCTCCACCGTCGACGAGCGCTTGGAGATCGACGCGGCCGGCGTCGTCCACGTCACTGCTGACGGCCTCCTGATCCCCTATCCGCACCCCGCCCCAGGCACCCCGACCAAGCCGGAGTCCGGGACCGCCCGCACACTGCTGGCCCGTGAAACGGACGGCGACTACACCGTCACCGATCCCGGCACCGGCCTGGTCCGGCACTTCACCGCCCCGGCCGACAGCGAACCGGGCGGCGACGGCGACGCCTGGCTGGACCAGGTCGAAGACCGCCACGGCAACTGGTGGGCCGTGGAACGTACCGAAAACGGCACCCCGCTCGCCCTGACCTGTTCTGCAGGCCGTCGGGTGGCCGTAATGGTGAGCGACGGCCGGGTCGCGGCCCTGTCCCTGGCGGGAGCGGGAGAGAACGGGGCGGACCTGCCTCTGATGCGATACGGCTACGAGGACGGAAACCTCACCGCCGTCGTCAAGCCGTCCGGTGCTACCACCACCTTCGTCCACGACGACCGCCGCCGCGTCACCGCCTGGATCGACTCCAACAACAGCCGCTACGACTACACCTACGACGACCGGGACCGCGTCATCGCCGAAGGCGGTCAGGCCGGCCACATCCAGATCACCCTCAGCTACACAGAACCCGAGCCGGAGACCGGTCTTCGCACCACCAGCCTCACCACGGCCGGCGGGCACACCACCCGGCACCGGATCGATCGTCACTGCCGGGTGGTGGCCACCACCGATCCGCTCGGTCACACCACCCGCTTCACCTACGACGCTCGCGGCAACACCCTGAGCCGTACCGATCCTCTGGGCCGCACCACCGCCTTCACCCACGACGAGGACGGTCGCCTGCTCGCCGTCACCCGCCCTGACGGGAGCGAACTGCGCACCGTGCGCGACCCGTCGGGGTTGTCCACGGAGTTCCGCGGGCCGGACGGTGCCCGCTGGCTCCAGGAATTCGACGAGTACGGCAACCGCACCGCGGTCACCGACCCTGCCGGGGCCACCACCCGGTACGCCTACGACGGCAGGGGCAGGCTGACCACCGTCACCGACGCCCTCGGCGCCACCACCACCGTGCGCTGCGACGCCGCGGGGCTGCCGGTGGCGGTGACCGACCCGGCCGGCGGCACCACCCTCCTGGAACGCGATGCCCTGGGCCGGGTCGTGCGTACCGTCGACCCGGTGGGCAACGTCACCCGGGTCGCCCTGGACGAGGACGGCAATCTCGCCCGCCGTGTCGCCCCGGACGGTGCCACCGAGTCGTGGACGTACGACGGCGAGGGGAACCCCCTCAGCCATACCGGCCTGGCCGACGGCATATCCCGCTTCGACTACACGCACTTCGACCTGCTCACCACCCGCACCGGGCCCGACGGCACCCGCCACACGTTCGAGCACGACGCGGACCTGCGGCTGACCCGGGTCACCGGCCCGCACGGCACCTGGTCCTACACGTACGACGCCGCCGGCCGGCTCGCTTCCGAGACGGACTTCGACGGCCGCACCCTCACCTACCGGTACGACGCCGCCGGGCAGCTCACCGCCCGGTCCGACGCACTCGGCCGGACGGTGTCCTACACCTACGACCAGCTCGGCCAAGCGGTCCGCAAGGACGTGGCGGGCAAGGTGACCACCTACGCGTACGACCGGGCCGGACGCCTGCTGCACGCGGCCGGACCGGACAGCGAGATTCTCTACGCGTACGACCGGCGTGGCCGGACCAAGACCGAAATCGTCGACGGCCGCGTCATGAACTACGCCTACGACACCCTGGGCCGCCGGGCCCGCCGCATCACCCCCACCGGCGCGATCACCGAGTACGGCTACGACGCCGCCGGCCGTGCCGCCCGGATAACCAGCGGCGGCCGCGAGATCGCCTTCACCCACGACGCGGCCGGCCGGGAACTCGAGCGCGTCTTCGGCGGAACCCTCACCCTGGCCTCCGCCTGGGACGAGGCCGGAAGGATCTGCGCCCAGCACCTGACGATCGGGGGCCGCTCCCTCAACCACCGCCACTACGCGCACCGCGCCGACGGTCATCTCACCTCCGTGACCGACGATCTGTCAGGCTCCCGCACCTTCGATCTGGACGCGGCCGGCCGGGTCAACGCTGTCCACGCCGAGGGGTGGACCGAGCGCTACGCCTACGACGCCGCCGGCAATCAGACGGTGGCCTCCTGGCCAGACTCCCACCCCGGCCATGACGCCACCGGTCCCCGCACCTACACCGGAACCTCCGTCACCAGGGCCGGCAACGTCCGCTTCGAACACGACGCCCTCGGTCGCGTGACCCTGCGCCAGAAAACCCGCCTGTCGCGCAAGCCCGACACCTGGCGCTACGAGTGGGACGCGGAGGACCGTCTCGCGGCCGTGGTCACCCCCGACGGCACTCGCTGGCGCTATCTCTACGACCCCCTGGGCCGCCGCACCGCAAAACAGCGCCTCGCCGACGACGGCGAGAGGGTCGCAGAGGAGGTCCGTTTCTCCTGGGACGGCACGACCCTGTGCGAACAAACAGTCCACACACCGGGTCTTTCACACGTGGTCGCCCTCACCTGGGACCATCGCGGCCTGGTGCCGCTGTCCCAGACGGAACGCCTCCTCACCCCGGACAGCCGTCAGGAAGAGATCGACCGCCGGTTCTTCGCCATCGCCACCGATCTCGTGGGAACGCCCACCGAGCTGGTCGACGAGTCCGGTGAGATCGCCTGGCGCGCCAGGAGCACCCTCTGGGGCACCACTGCCTGGGCCCGCTCCAGCACGGCTTACACCCCGCTGCGTTTTCCCGGCCAGTACTACGACCCGGAGACCGGTCTCCACTACAACCTCTTCCGCCACTATGACCCGGAGACCGGTCGTTACACCTCCCCGGACCCCCTCGGCCTCGGCCCCGCGCCGAATCCGGTCGCCTATGTGCACAACCCGTTCACCGTCTGCGACCCCCTCGGTCTGTCGCCGTACTCGCAGTTCAAAGGCTTGGGCTGGCTGACGGACAAGATGCTCGAACGCCCGTCGTTCCGGTACCAGCGGCTCGTCACCGACCAGAGCTACGAGCAACAGTGGATCCTGCCGGACGGCCGGGAGGTCCACGTCGACGGCGGCCCGCGGGGCGGCTGGATCACGGAGGCGAAGTGGACCGGCGGTGACAACCTTCCCGAATGGAAGAAGTCCCCATACAACCCCGATTTCAAGTATTACGACGAGAGCCGGCTCACCACACAGACCGACAAACTGCTCGCCCTCAACGAGGATCTCGGAGGCAAGGGTGTCCGCTATATGGTGTCCAACGAATGGGGTGCCGCGCATGTGAACGAAGTGCTGTCCAAGGCCTTCCCCGAGGCCTACGCCAGCGGGCAGCTGAAGGCGTATCACGTGCCCGGCAACGGCATGAGTGGAATGAGTTCATGGCTGCAGTAATCGCAATGCTGGAAGAGCTCAGGGACATCGCCCCGCTGACCGCCGAAGGTGCGGCGGCGCGGTTCACGGCCCAGGAGTGGACGCCCGGAGGCAAGCCCCGCGACGGCGTGGAGACGTCGTGGGACAAGGACGGCGTCGGGGGCTGGATCCAGACGTTCGGCGGTGGGGCGGTCAGCGTCTCGTTCGCCGTCTGGATCCGCGACGTCGACGAGTCGGGCTACTTCGACGACCTGGAAGCCGTCTACGAGCAGGGAGAGCAGGCACTGGCCGACTTCCTCCCCGAGATCGAGGAATCCTCTCTCGCCAGCCACCTCGCCGAGGCCGAGCAGACGGCGGCGGACAGAGACGAGTTCATCACGGTGAAGAAGTGGACCCTCGACGCCCGGATCCTGACCGCCGGCGTGATCCAGCAGGACACCGATCTTCCGGTGATGGTCGTGGTGACGCTGGAGGAACCCGGCGCCGCCTGACTCAGCCCGTACGCCAGGGCGCCCGCGTCCCCATCCGGGGCTGGGCGCGCCCTGGCGTACGCGACTCATGGTGGAGGGACGGGGCATCCAAAGACGAGCCGTACGGTGCCTTTCGAGGTCTGTCCAGAAGGCAGACCACCACTGCTCGTGCGGTCGTAAGTCCCTCAGGCGCATTGCTCCTGCTCAGCTGCGATTGCTGTGCTTGGGCAGCTCTCCCCGGAAGCCGCACCCGGGGCACTCGTCCTCACCCTGGATATGGCCCTCGTACCAGCCATGGACCGCCGCGTGCAGGATCGCCTCCTCCACCGAGGCTTCGCCGTTGCGGACCGAAGCGATGGCGTTGGCGACGACCACCCCGAGCACAGCGTTGTCGGGCGAGGGGAATGGAGGGGACGGCATTGACGAGTTGGATGTCATGGCCGCAGCCTACGGGCGGGTACGGGCGCCGGTCAGTCCGACGGAGTGGTCTCCCGCTGGGAGGATACGTGCAGGTCGCTGCGGAATCCTCGGCCGACCGGCTTCCAGCCCTGGAGTGGCTGGCTTCCAACGGGGCCGGTCCGGCACGCTGTCGTCGTCGGGCGCGGGCAGGCTGCCCCGGCTTTTCCAGCTGCGGGCGGCGCCGACACTGATGCCCAGGTGGGCGGCGACCTCCTGCTGGTCGTCGGCCATCGTGTCCTCCTCGTTTGTCGGGATGAGCGTACGCAACACGCGACTGGGCGCACGGCAAGGCCGCCTCCGCCTGATCGGCGCGGGGCGGCCTTCTGCGGTTCTCGGTCAGACCTCGGCGAGGCGATTCGAGAGGTCGAGGGCGTCGGTCGCGAACGCGAGAGCGGCGCACAGGCCAATCACCTCGTGGACGGTCGGACGGACCAGGCGCGGCCAGTCGTCCGGGACAGCGGGCCAGGAGGCGAGATGCACCTCGGTTGTGGCCAGGCCCAGGTGGGCGGTGACGTCCCAGCCCGCGAGGGAGGTGGGCTCCCAGTGGAGACGGATGCGCCGACGGGCTGGCCAGCGGCCTGGCCCCGAGAGTGTGCGCGGGATTGCTCGACCGGTTCTGTGCCGAAGTCGCGGTGCGGCTGCGGGCGGCCATGATCCGGAGGTCGGCGGCTGTCTGCGGGGTGCGGGCGGCGCGGTGGACGGCCTGGGCGACAGCGGTGCGACGCACGTCGAGTGGAGTCGGAGTCCGAGAGACCTTGGGGGCGGCTGGGCCGACGGGGGTAAGCGTGACCAGGTGTTCCACCTTGCGATCGATCTGATGCCGCTCACGGATCACCGGGGCTGAATCGCTCATGGCGGCTGCCGTCGCGGCGATCAAGTGGGACGGGATGCGGGCCGTGAAGACCGCCTCCGCGCGCGTGCCCCAGCCCGGAGGACCGGCCCACAGCGTCACGGTTTCGTCGTCCCAGCTAGAGAGACGGTTGTCGATCAGGACGCCTGCTTGCCCGTCGGAGGCGGTGATCTCGACGGTGCCGCGCTCGGCCGCGCCACGGGTCCAGCCAGCATCGGTCAGCGGCCGGACGGCGTCGACCCAGTACAACGACGGGCTCGTCAGAAAACGCCCGTTGCCGTCAGTGGCGTCGGCTTCGGCGTAGTCGTGGGCCAGAGCGGTGGTGAGACCGGCGACGATCTCGGCCGGGGTGACATGGTTGAAGGTTGCCGTCCAGCGGGGTGCGGAGACGGCGTCCTCGGCTGCAGTGATCTTCCACAGCTCGAAGTCGTCGCCGAACCAGCCGATACGAATCCTCTGGTCGGGCGAGGTAACAAGGAGCTGGCAGGGACCCTCGTCGAGGTAGTGGTGCGGCCACTGGGCGAGGGGGGCGAAGCCAGCGTCCCCGGTCCCGTTGGAGCCGGCCAGGTACACGGGGCTGACTAGTACCTCTTGGTAGGGCTGCTGGGTGCTCATAGTCGAGGCTCCGGGGCGTAGGAGGGGAACGCGCCCGCGCGCGCAGCGGAACGGGCTGCTCGACTGCACGCGGGCGCCGTGGCAGCGGGGAGACGCGGCTGGCTCTCAGCGCCACCCGGATCACCGGCCCCGAGAGGGGGCCGACTGGGCGGTGACGGCCACCGGCACCCGCGGTTGCGGCTGCGGTGCGTGGCTGAACAGGGCGCTCGGCGCGGCGGTGCTCCGGCGCAGTGCCGCTGCGGTTCGGATGCCGTCCGACCCCAACGGGACGCCGGTGTGGGTCCGGGTGGCCGCCGTGACAGGGGCCGGGATGCCGAGCGCTTCTGCGTGGCGACGGGGTTACTCCACTGCTCGACGGCCGCGTAAACGGGGCCCAGCGCCCGCCCGGCGTCGGTCAAGACGTAGGGGTCGCCGTGGCGCGGTCCGGTACGAGCGACCAGGCCATCGGCCTGAAGCCGGTTGAGTCGCTGCCGGGTGAAGCCGTTGTCCAGGCCGGCCTCCTCGGCGATGTGGACGAACCGCATGGGGCCGCCCGCGTCGACGACCTGGATCACGGCGGTCGAATGCCGAAGGTGCAGACGCCGCACGGCGTCCTCGACGCGCTCGGCACCGGCTACCTTGCCGCCGAGCGACAGGTTGGTCTGGGACCAGTCCGAAAGGGCACGGTGCACCGGAGACAGAGATTCGCCGAATGCGCTGAGCTGGTACGGAGCCCCGTGGCGGTCGTCGGCTCGGGTGACCAGCCCATCAGCGTGCATCTGGGCCAGCCGCTTGCCGATGAGCTGCTCGCTGACGAAGGGGAGCCTGGCGGCGACGTCACGCACACGCATGGGGTGGCCCTGCTGTGCCAGGGTCTGCGCCGACCAGGTGGTCCACTTCGGTGCTATCAGGGAAAGCGCGTCCTCGACACGCTGGGCATCGACCGAGCCGATCGAGGAGGCAGAGGGCTGTGCGGGGGTGGACATGGGACGAACTCCGTTAGAAGAAGAAGGACTTCCGGCTGTGCCGGTGAGACCGCGTGGTCAGTGGGAGGCGCTCTCGGCTTGGAGCCTCTGGAGCACCGCGCCGAGGCGGCGGTTGCTGATGTGGATGCCGCGGTCCGCAGGCCCCGGCGCAGTGCCTCGCGGTTGAGGCGTTGCAGGCCGGCGGCAACCTCGCGGGCGACGGCCAGCAGGTCCTCGTCGTCAGGAGCATGGGCCGCTCGATAGGCCGAGGGCCGCTGAGCGGAAGGGCGGTCCAGCAGGAGGCGGACATCCAGCAGGTCCCAGACCGCTTCCGCCTCGGTCTGCTCCTGGCGTTCGAGGTCGACGACTTCGGTCGCGTACAGCAGCACGAGATCGTCGAGGACGTGTTCGCCGGAACGGCATCGCTGCCAGGCCGCATCGAGGTTGCGACGGGCAGACCGGGCATCGGCGCCGGTCTGGGCGAGCCCGCCGAGCCGTCGCAGCAGGATGGGCAGGACAGGATCGTCGGAGCGGCCGGAGGCGTTGCCGCGCTGCAGTTCCTCCAGCGGGCGGCCGTACCGGTGCTCGACCAGGCGGCGGGTGTAGATCGCGGTGGACATGGGGGACGCCCTTTCTGGGGAAATCAGCGGGAACGGGAAGGCTTGGTGGCCGCGCTTGTCGCGGGTGCGGCAGATGGGTCGACGGCGGCGCCGGAGATCGCCGCAGTGCCGCTGCGGCTGAGGGCGGCGGATACGCGCGGCGTGGCCGTACGGGCGTCTCGAAGAGCCGCCTCGCCCTGCGGCGTGAGCGAGAGGAGCTGTCCAGGCCGGTACAGCCCCTCGCTGGTGTCCTGGTCGAGTAGCCCGTCGGCGACCAGCCGCTGGACGGTTTCGGGCCAGACCTCCGGGTTGGGGCGCTGGCCCCGCCCGTCGGAGAGGTAGATGTAGCCGTAGACCGCGCTCTGGTGGAATCGCAGTCCGCCGGCCTCGACGGCTTCGAGGGCCCCGAGGTGGCGATCACCCGAGATGGCCCAGTCATCGTCCCGGCCAGGATTCTGTTCCTTCTTCAGACCGTGGACGGATGCCTTCGAAGGCTGGGTAACATCCGAGTCGAACAAGAGATGGCGGTACGCGGAAATGGACTGGGTGAGCTGCTCGTAGGCCGCATCCTGCCGCGCGACGAGCAGCCCGATCTGTGGGACTGCGGTCCGCAGCAGTGCGTACGAGACGCGCGTACCGCTGAGTTCGCCGCGACCGACGGGTTCGAGCAGCCCGATGGCGGACTGGGCAGCATGAGCTACCTGGCCGTGCAGCTCGTCGAGATCACGGGCGGCCTCGGCGACCGCCGTCCCGGCGCGGCCGAGCGGTTCACTCGGGCGATGCCCACTGGTCAGCGCCCAGGGGTCCTCGTCGCCGAGCATCTCGGCGACGAGGTGGGCACCGGGCCGCTTGGCTGGATCGTGGGGGTTCATTCGGCCGCCTCCATCCGGGCAAGCAGCGAACGGACCAGGGTGGGCAGGCTGTCGGGACCATCGCCGATCCAGACGTGGTCGGTCGCCTCGCCGAGGACATACGCGGCGTCTTCGAGGAGACCGCTTGAGATCTCCATGCAGGCGTCGGTGATCCGGGAGGCTACCTCCCAGGGCTCGGTCGCTGAGCCGTTCCTGCCGACGGCGTGCTGTGGGCATCGAGGCCGGCCTTCGGTATCGCGGAGGCACCGGCCGACCGGGTGCGGGCAGCGCGGGTCCGGAGGGCAGCGGCGTCACCGCGGCATTCCGGCGGCTGCGGCAGTGGGCTGCTGCGGTCGTCCAGCCAGTGCCGGGCGGCGCCCTCGTCTGCGAAGGCACCCTCGCGCATCGTGTACGTGTGTGCGTCGAAGTCGCCCTCTTCGAGGAAGACACGAATCGGCGCCTGAGCAGCGATGGAGTCGCGGGTCAACGTCCACGTCTCGCACGGGTCGAAGTCCGAGGTGTAGCTGTCGAGGACCTTGTACCGGTCGGCCGACGTGCGGAGCCTCTGCTCGACCCGCGCGGTGAGATCGTCGGCGGGCTTCATGAAGTCGTCGCCCACCTGGGAAATCCGACCACCTTGACCTCGCCCAAGCGGTGAGCGGCTCGTCCAGTTCGACGTACAGGTCCTGCAGACGTGCAGAAACTACACTGATGTGCGAGGGCGACTTGCCCGGTTCTTGACGTTCTGGTGGTGAGGCTACGGGCGCGGGAGGCGCTGGCTAGCCAGATGCTCAGGGATGTGGAGTTGCGGGCGGCGGCCCGGCTGACCGAGGCGCTTGGGACCCGTTGCCGGCCGTTAGTCTGTCGGTATGTCGGAGCGCGTCATGCCCGGTCGCACGGACGGCCTCATCACCCTGGTTGCCGCGGATGCTCTGTGGGTCGGTTTGACGGCCGACAGCGCCGTGCCCACGGCTTCTGGGGCATTCGCCTCGCCTGCCCGTGCCCAGGCGGGACACGTCCTGCTCGGCAGCCATGTGGTCGCGACGGTGAGGGCGAGCAGCGGCCAGTGGAGTGTTCCGGAGGTTGAGGTGCGCCGGGCGGCCGCGGAACTGAACGCGGTCGGGATGGATCGGCAGGACCTGGTCCGCATCGGTCCGTTTCGTAGGGCGCCGAGGCGGGAGTCCAACGAGGAAACGCCGCTGCCTTGGCGCCGGCGCATCACGGAGGAACTGCAGGAGCTGAGCGACCCCGAGCGGGCAGCACGACGTGAAGCCCGCCGACCGTACCCCCTGGCGGGGATCGACTGGCGACACATACTCGTGGAACAGACCCGCAACGGGACGCAGCGCACATGGTGGATGCCGCGCGCTGTGGTCAGACTCCTGGACGCGGCCGAGCACACCGAAACACAGTGGGTGCAAGCTGCACGGACCCGCCAGGCAAGCACAGCCGCCACCGAGCCGCCCTCCCACCCCCGGCAGCCTTCGGACACCGGCAGTCGGCAAAAGACGAACCCTGGGACCCCCACCCCCGCACTGCGCCCGTACAACAAAGAGCTGGAAGGCCAGCTGTACTCGGTGCTCAGCAGGAAGCCCGGTACCTCCCGCAGGGTGGCTGGGTGGGCGTGCGCCGTCTGCCGCACTGCGCCCGCCACAGTCCTCGACCACTGCCACGAACACGGCTACGTCCGCGCCCCCGTCTGCCAGTCCTGCAACACACAGGAACGCCCCGACCACCTGTACAGCAACGACATCCGCGTGGCGAACCGCTACACACGCCTCTTCCACACCGACACCGACGACTGGCTCCGCCACTGGCACCGCTGCCCCGGCTGCCGCGCACGCACCACCCTGCCCCTGCCGCACCTTGCCGCATGGACCGCCCACATAGCCTGCCGATCGCTGCGCCCGACCCACCGCGCCCCCCGCGGGCGCAAGCCCTGCGGTGCCCTGCGCGTGTCCTGGACGGGCAGTCAGAACGCGCCTCGTTCCTGCCTGCTCACTGTCGTCGTCGACTTCTGCCCCTCCGGCGAGCACCGTGTCCTGGCGCGAGTCCCCTACCGCGAAGCCGTCGAGCGATTTCGTGCCTGGTTGACCGAGACGGCCCCTGCCGTGGCCGCCGCGGCCGGTCCTGACCGCCTGGATGGCCTCCCTGCCCAGTCCCGGCCAGTCATCGCGGACACCAGCGGCGAGGACCTGGAACTGTTTTGAGCGGGCACTGGGAGGTCTGACACCCCACCGCGATCTCGCAGTTGCCGGCTCCCGACACGGTCGCTCCGCACGCCCCGGCGAAATGCGCCACAGAGCCCGGCGGCGCAACGTGCGTCACAAGAACAGCGCGCTGCTTGTCACCAAGGGTGCCGGGAACGGTTCCCTGCAACGGGCCACCGCGCGGTACCTGCAGCGGAGAAGGCAAAGCCGGGGCAGAAGCGCAGGACCACGCATACGGAGGCAGCTAGTGCCGGATCAGGCAACGTTTGCCCTGTCCACGACGGCGCGTAGGTGCCGGTTGTCGGCATTGCGGTTTCGCCAGATGATGTAGCGGCG